>CACWTQ010000105.1 GCA_902763835.1 uncultured Ruminococcus sp.
CAGGAGGTGCGGGAGGAGTAGGCTCTTTGATATCGGCAACAAGCGACTCTGTTGTGAGAACCATTGACGCAACCGAAGAAGCGTTTTCAAGTGCGGAACGTGTAACCTTAGTCGGGTCAACGATACCTGCCGTAAGCATATCGACATACTCTTCAGTGAGTGCATTGAAGCCGTAGCCTACCTTGCCGGAGTTCTTGATATTCTCAACAATAACAGAACCCTCCAAACCTGCGTTGGCTGCAATCTGACGAACAGGCTCTTCAAGTGCCTTAAGAACAATCTGAACACCTGTTTTCTCGTCGCCGTCAACCTTAGCAAGCTCTGCTTCAACTGCCGGAATTGCATTAAGGAGAGCTGTGCCGCCGCCTGCAACGATACCCTCTTCAACTGCTGCCTTAGTAGCTGCGAGTGCGTCCTCAATACGGAGCTTCTTCTCTTTCATTTCAATTTCTGTAGCAGCACCTACTTTGATAACTGCAACACCGCCTGCAAGCTTTGCAAGTCTTTCCTGAAGCTTCTCACGGTCAAACTCGGAAGTTGTGGATTCAAGCTGTGCTCTGATTTGTGCAACTCTTGAAGCGATTTCTGCGGAATCGCCCTGACCGTCAACGATGATTGTGTTCTCCTTGTCAACCTTAACCTGTCTTGCACGACCAAGTTGTGACATACTTGTATCTTTAAGCTCAAGACCTAAATCGGAACTGATTACCTGACCGCCTGTGAGTGTAGCGATATCCTGAAGCATTTCCTTTCTTCTGTCGCCGAAACCAGGAGCTTTAACGGCAACGCAAGTGAACGTGCCACGGAGCTTATTAAGGATAAGAGTTGTAAGAGCTTCACCCTCTACGTCCTCGGCAATGATAACAAGCTTCTTACCTGCCTGAACAATTTCTTCGAGAAGCGGAAGAATCTCCTGTGTTGCGGAAATCTTCTTGTCTGTGATAAGAATGAACGCATCGTCAATTTCTGCAACCATTTTGTCTGTATCTGTAACCATATAAGGAGCGATATAACCTCTGTCGAACATCATACCCTCAACAACCTCGGAATATGTTTCGGCTGTCTTGGACTCCTCAACAGTAATAACACCGTCATTTGAAACTTTCTCCATAGCTTCTGCGATAAGCTTTCCGATATACTCATCAGCGGAAGAAATTGTTGCAACTCTTGCAATATCCTCAGAACCGCTTACTTGCTTTGAATTCTCAACTACGGAATCTACTGCTGCGTTTACAGCGGACTGAATACCTTTTTTGAGAATCATCGGGTTTGCACCTGCCGTTACGTTCTTCATACCCTCTCTGATAAGAGCCTGAGCAAGAAGTGTAGCGGTTGTTGTGCCGTCGCCTGCAACATCGTTAGTCTTAACGGAAACTTCCTTTACAAGCTGTGCACCCATATTCTCAAATGGGTCGTCAAGTTCGATTTCCTTAGCGATTGTAACACCGTCGTTTGTAATAAGCGGAGCACCAAATTTCTTATCGAGAACTACGTTTCTGCCCTTAGGACCTAATGTAATCTTCACTGTATCGGCAAGCTGATCAACACCCGACTTCAATGCCTTGCGAGCTTCCTCGCCATAAATTATCTGTTTAGCCATAATATATTACCTCCAATATGAGTTATTTTAAAATTATTCTACAACTGCAAGAATGTCGGACTGACGAACAATTGTATATTCCTCGCCGTCAACCTTAACCTTTGTGCCTGCATAGTTGTTTGTAAGAACCTTGTCACCTACATTAATCTGCATAACAACTTCCTTACCGTCAACAATACCGCCCGGACCTACGGCAACAACATTCGCAAACTGCGGCTTCTCCTGAGCTGCTGCGGCAAGAACGATACCGCTCTTAGTTGTTTCCTCAGCCTTTTCGGCTTTCAATACTACTCTGTCCAAAAGTGGCTTAATAGTCATAAATATATTCCTCCTTGGATAATCAGTTAAATGTCACATTAGCACTCTATCTCTCTGAGTGCTAAATATATTTTATACCATATTCGGGAAAAAATCAAGTCTTATTTTGCTATTAACAATTTTTTTACAAACGATACATAAAAAATATTTTTCTTATCATATTGCATTTTTTAATAAATAATGGTATCATTATTTGTATGATATAAATTTTCAGGAGGTTCTTATGGATTTTAGTTTACTTCAACCAAGCGGCTTGAATGTTACATATAAAACTCTGCCGTTTCAGGCAGTTAATGATTTATCTATAGATTTTATATGCAATGCACTTACAAATGATGTTTTTGAAAAAAACAGTATTAAAAATCTTATGACCAATATCACCGACGACGAGCGTGTTATAAAATACAGACGTGATATCTTTGACGATTTGCACAGACACCCACAACTCAGAATGGATTTGGAACAGCTTCTCTCTCAATTGGGAGATTTGCGTGAACTTGAAAAACTGAAAAAAGATACTGATGCCTCAGACCTTTGGCAGCTTATTAACAGGCTCAGAGAAATTGACGGCTACGTTAATTGTATTACGCAGATTAAAGAATCCCTTGAGCGAATAGATTTACATTCCGATGGTCTTCTGGAACTTAAAAATATTGTAACTGATATACACAACAACAGCGGTTTCCCGGAAGTCAAGAAAGATATAACGGAAACGCTTGAAATGGCACAGCAAATTAAGAGTATTACTCTGGGGGTAAATCTCGATAACCTCCTTCGCCCTTTGAATGCAGGCATTATTTCACTTAACTCTTTTCCCATTACAGACAGCAGTCTGCTTAAAAACTTTATGGGTAAAGTTAAGCAAAGCGACGAACTTAATTCCAATACGTCATTTTCAAGTATGAAGTCTTTTCACCCTCAGAATCCCCCTGTGATAAAAACCGGAATGGCTCAAATGGTTACGGGGGCACAAAAAGATGTTCACATTATAACAAGCGAAGCACCGACAGGTTCGGATCAGCTTTCCGCAAGCATTACAAAAACAGTTACGGCGATCGTGAAGAAAATAGTCAGAGATACTAAAAACGTGCTTCAAAAGTATATCAGTATTAGCGGATTTACACTTGTGTCGCTTGTTCCCGAAATTGTTTTCTATATTCGCTGGGCAGACCTTATCGAGAAAATGCAGGCTAAGGGTTTAACGCTGTGTAAAGCGGAAGTTTTACCGACTGCCAACAGGGAGCTTTACACGGAAGGCATTTATAATCTTAAGCTTGCTATAAAGGTAGCAAACGGAGAAAAAATCGACATTATAGGAAATAACTTTGAATTTTCGAATAACGGAAGAATCTACATTATGACAGGTCCTAACCGTGGCGGTAAGACCACGTTTACTCAGGCGGTGGGAATAGCTTTTTTGCTTGCACAAAACGGAATATACGTGCCTGCAAAGAGTTTTTATTTCAGTCCGTGCGACAATATTTTCACTCACTTCCCTGCCGATGAAAACGAAACGGTTGATTTAGGCAGACTTGGCGAGGAATCGCAGAGAATTGCCGAAATATTTAAAATGGCAACTGACAGAAGTATTCTTCTTTTCAACGAAAGTCTTGCGACTACAAATGTTGCGGAGGGGTTGTATATTGCAAAAGATGTTGTAAAGGCCATGAAATATATAGGCACACGTACTATTTTCAATACGCATATGCACGAATTGGCAAGGAATCTTGATGAGCTTAACGCTGCTTTAGAAGGTACAAGCAAGGTTGAAAGTCTTGTAACCGGTGTTGAGAACGGTGCTCGTTCATTCAAGGTTTTCATTGCACCGCCGCAGGGTGTGAGTTATGCAAGAGATATTGCCGTTAAGTACGGAGTTACTTTTGAGCAGATAAAGAAAAGTATTGACGATAACAAATATTTCAGATAATTATAACAAAAAGACTAATCTAAGAATAAAACTTTGATTAGTCCTTTATTATTTGTAATATTATAAAATTGGAACTATACAGCCAATGCAAGGATTATCCATATCTGTTCCCGATTTTGAACCCTCAATTATAAATTTTAAAGATGAAGTTGTATGTTTTTTATCAAAGCTAATAACCTGGTGTGTCATATTATCTGAATCAACAGAAAAGCTGCAAGTTGAGCCGTCTGAAAATTCAACTCTGATTTTTGTAGGTCTTCCATAGGCGAAGAAGTCTTCGTTGGATCTTCCACAGCCAATATCGATAATA
Source organism: uncultured Ruminococcus sp. (assembly GCA_902763835.1). Lineage (GTDB taxonomy): Bacteria > Bacillota > Clostridia > Oscillospirales > Acutalibacteraceae > RUG592. The sequence continues at coordinate 4,156 of CACWTQ010000105.1, forward strand.
CAGCCCGAAACTGTTACCGAATCATTTTTCTTGGGACCGTAAAACATAATATATTCTCCTAGCCCCCCCGACGCATTCGGTGCCCATGCTTCTCCGTTAAAATGCACAACATTTCCTGCCGGGAAGCCTCCCATTTGACTGGAATAATCCAGACCACCAAAAAAATCGCCTATAGATGTATATTGTACACTTTGTTCAGCAACAACAAAAGTAATCGAACTGTTTTTCGACACGCTGCTGCCTGCACTTAAACTTTGAGAAATAATAGCTCCTTGAGAAACACCCGAATCGGCAAAGCTGTAAAGCACACGTATACCTTGACCTTCAAGCTCCGACTGGACAGAATATATATTCTGACCAATATAATTTCCTACGGTTATAAACTGCGGGTCGGAACCCTTTGAAATAACAAGGCTTATTTTGGTGTTCTTATTAACCTTGCCACCCTCGGGAGTTTGCGATATAACATAATTGCTTTCAACCTCATCACTGTACTGATAATCCTGCAAATCGGCAACCAAACCAAGTTCGGTGAGCTTGTTTATAGCTTCTTCATAAGAAAGATTTTTAACGTTCGGCACTGTTATCGTGGTATCTTCTGCTTTTGACTGAACGCTTGAAACTGTGCGAGATTCTTCTTTTTCGGTGTTTGTTTCGACCTCTTTCGGCTTTTCCTTTGTAACGACAAGCTGAACCGTTTCACCGCTTTCAACTTCTGTGCCGGCTGTCGGATACTGCCGTAAAATACGGTTGGCATCGGTGCTGTCGTTCTCCTCTTCGTCAATATCATATTCCAGACCGGCGGATTCAATAAGCTTCTGTGCCGATTCACGGCTTAAACCTTCAACATTTGGAATGTTTACATATTCAACGCTTGAAACATTTTGAACACCTAAAACACTCTGATATTTTTCGGTATCTGTTGTAACTGTTTTGGATTCAACACTTGTTTGAACATATTCCTGTTCGGAATCATCTTCCGGTTTTACGATTCCGGAAACATTAACAGCTCCTGTTATATTCAGTATCGCAATCAAACCGACTATCAAAACAAGCGATGCCGCAACCGTAATTAATGTTGCTGTTCCTTTTTTCTTTGAAATAGGAATTTCTTCTCTGTCTTGTTCTCTCTCGTTGAAATCATCGCCGAAATACTTGGATTTGGTTTCCGATGAATCGGTAGCTCTCTGCCTATTTGTATTTCTTATAAGTTTAGTATCCTCGTCCTTGGGATAAGCGGCAATCGTTTCGCCCTGATAGATTTTAGGACGATTGGTTTTATTATCTTTTTTTACAGAATTCTTGGAGGTCGGTCGAGATTCAGACTTTGTTTTTGAAGCAACAGGTTTATTCTCCAGCCGCAAAAGAAATTCGTCAAGAGTTTTACAGCGATGATGAAAATCAATTTGAAGAGCGTATTCAAGAGTATCAACAACATAGTTCGGAATGTCATCATAATTTCTGAGAGAACTAAGCTTCGGAAAGATATCGCTCATAGTATACAAACCCGGATCGCCGTTTGGCTGTTCTCCCGACAAGGCATGATAAATGGTTGCTGCCATAGCATATACGTCTGTATATGTGCCGTCCTCTTCGCCAAGACGCTGCTGCTCAATCGGAGAATAGCCCGGAGAAAATCCGACATGCACTGTACCGACAGTAACAGCTTGATTTGACTTTGCAAGACCGAAATCTATAAGTATGAATTCTTCTTTTCCACTGTAGGTTTTACGGAGCATAATATTATGCGGTTTAATATCACGATGAAGTACATCATTTCTGTGAAGCTGTGCAAGGCTTTCAATAAGCGGCTTCATATAGCTATAAAGCTCTTTCCATGAATAGCGACCCGTTTCAAATATTCTGTCATAAAGAGTATCACCGTCGATATACTCCGTAATAATATATGCCGTATTATTTTCGCTGAACCAATCGTACACCTTGACAATATTACTCAAACTTTCGGCTTTTGAAAGATATGAACATTCTCTTTGACTTTTCTTCAGAATTTTTTCCGGAGAAATATTATTTTCGTCATACTCCACTTTGAGTGGTTCTTTGCGAGTTTTATCAGTGCAGTTTCTTTTAAATACCTTGTTATAAAAAGTTTCCTTTATAACAATTTTTTTATCAAGCTTGATATCGAAACCTATATATGTAATACCGTAACCTCCCGAACCGATACTTTTACCTACAAAATATCTTCCGTTATTAAGATAAGTTCCCGGAGGCAATTCATAGCTTTGCGGATAATACACACTATGTTCTTTTCCGCACTCCGGACAGTAACGACCATTGGAATCATCTATTTTACATACGCAGTGGAAACAATATTTCATAACAGATTACCACTCCTTTAAACTCAAACTTCTTTTATTATTTTAACATTACTCTCAAAAAATATCAACTATTTTTTGGAAATTAAAAATAAATTATTTTATTTATTCAGGAAAATTCTGTAAAAGAAAAATCGCCTGCATTTCTGCAAGCGATCTCTTGGTGGGAACAACAGGGCTCGAACCTGTGACCCTCTGCTTGTAAGGCAGATGCTCTCCCAGCTGAGCTATGCTCCCGAACAAACTGTCACTGTATCTCTCAGTGACAGTTATTATTATATTACACTTTTTTGAATTTGTCAATAGCTTTTAAAAAAATTTTTAAATTTTTTAAGTGTACTACTACTTTCCCAAATCATAAGACTATACACATTTTTTAGGTCTGCCACGCTTGCGTTTAGGAGTAGAAGCGGCATCAATAAGACCAAGTTTTT
>CACWTQ010000106.1:0-9569 GCA_902763835.1 uncultured Ruminococcus sp.
TACTGAACGAGTAAACTATCTTCAATAATAAATTATTTGATATAATTGTTACCGCACTTGATAAGGTTGGTCTAAAACTACCGCATTGGATTAACTGTCGGTCGGGTACGTGAATTTACTGAACGAGTAAACTATCTTCACGTGTTAAAGAAAGGCGAATGCTTATGATTCAATTCAAAAACGTTTCAAAGACCTATCCCAACGGTACTCACGCTTTGAACAATGTGAATATCAATATCGGGAAAGGCGAATTTGTATTTATAGTTGGTGCTTCGGGTGCGGGAAAAAGTACGTTTCTGAAGCTTATTATGAAAGAAGAACAGCCCACATCGGGCGAAATAACTGTAAACGGCATTAATACCACTACTATGAAAAGACGCAAAGTGCCGTATCTCAGAAGAACTATGGGCATAGTTTTTCAGGATTTCCGACTTATTGATAAAATGACCGTGTTTGATAATGTCGCTTTTGCCATGAGAGTTATTGGGGCAAGACCGAGTGCGGTTAAAAAGAGAGTTCTTTATATTTTGGGTTTAGTCGGACTGAAAGATAAAGCCAAATGCCGACCGGCGGAGCTGTCGGGCGGTGAACAGCAGAGAGTAAGCTTGGCTCGTGCGTTGGTGAATAATCCCTCGTTGATTATAGCCGATGAACCAACGGGAAATATTGACCCCGAAATGTCGTTTGAAATTATCGAACTTTTAAACGAAATCAATAAACGAGGTACTACAATAATTGTAGTTACGCATGAACACGAGCTTGTTCATAAATTTAAAAACAGAGTGATTGAAATCAGTGACGGAAAAGTTATTTCCGACAGCGGAATACTCTCCGAGAAGGTAGAAGTACCTATTGAAATTTCTCAGGAGGATCTCGCCCAAATTCCCGAAGATATTGCAGAGGAAATTTCCGATGTTTCAGCGGCAGAACTGAGCGAAGAGGCTCTTCGGGCTATTGTGCAGGGGGAGGACGAAGAAGAATGAGAGGTTTAAGTTATCTTTTGAAAGAGGGCGTAAGAAACGTTTGGAACAACCGTATGATGTCGCTTGCATCTATAGGCGTTCTTGTTTCTTGCCTTATTATAACGGGAGCGGCGGTGCTGCTTTCAATGAACGTTACAAGCGTTGTGGAATCGGTCGGACGTGAAAATCAGATTACGGTTTTTCTCAATGATGATGTTAATGAGCTTGAAGCCGTTATGGAAATAGGTCCAAAAATCCGTGAACTCGATAATATCTCCGACTGTGAGTTTTATTCCAAAGACGAGGCTATGAATGAGCTTCGTGACGAACTCGGCACACTTTTCACAGAGCTGCAGGGTGACGATAATCCGTTGCCGCACGCTTTTCACGTAACTATGGTTGACATTTCGCAGTATGACGATACGGTAAAAAATATTACAAGCGTAGACGGTGTTTATAAGGTCAGTGACCGAAGTGATGTTGCAAGCAAGCTTACAAACCTTAACGAGCTTGTTACGCAGATTGGTCTTTGGTTAGTTATTATTCTGGGAATTATATCATTGTTTATTATAAGTAATTCTGTACGAATGACTATGTATTCACGAAGATTTGAAATCAGTATTATGAAATCTGTTGGTGCTACCGACTGGTTTGTAAGAATACCGTTTATTATAGAGGGTGTTGTACTCGGACTTGTTTCGGGTATTATCTCCTCGATAATCATTGCTTTCCTGTATGAGGGTATGATTGCCGCCGTTCAGTATATCATTCCGTTCTCGGAGATTAAGTATTCCGAGGTTGCATTCAGAATGTCGCTTGCGTTTGTTGTTATGGGTATGTTCGTAGGTGCTTTGGGTGCGGCTATCTCTATAGGAAGATATCTCAAAATGGAGGGAGGAGAAATCCTTGGCTGGTAATGCTAAAGCGTTGGTTTTAAAAATTATAGCAGGGTGTCTTACTCTCACTATGCTAGGCTTGGTGACGGCTGTTATAGGTTCTGCCGACGTTCTCTCCGACTATGAAAAGAAGCAGAAAGAGCTTGACAAAAAAGCTCAGGAGTATCAGAGCGTTATCAACAGCACGGCAAGCGATATTGCACAAAAGGAAGAATATAAACAAGCCTTGCTCAGTAAAATTTCCGTTCTTAACGAACAGATAGTTTCGGGCAGAGAGCAGATTGCCGAGCTTGACAAAGAGATTGAGGATTTGCAGGCGGAAATCGACAGTTCTCGTGAAAAAATTTCGGGAAAGATTGATATGTTAAAGCAAAGACTTAAAGTGATATATCTGTCGGGTGAAACAACATCGCTTGAAATTGTTCTCGGAGCAAAGACATTTGAGGATTTTCTCGATAAGATTGAACTTGTATCATATATGTCAAACTCCGATAAGAAAATGATTGACCAGCTTCAAAACGATATAGATGTTATAAACAAGAAAAAAGATAGCCTTGCAGATAAGAAAGAGGAGCTTTCGGAAGAGCAGGATAAACTCAGCAAACGTCAAACGGAAATGCAAAGGCTTATAGATGCTAACGAAAAACTTCTCGAGGGTTTGTACGAAAGCAATGCAGGGGCACAGGATCATCTTGACGAAACAAATGCCGAAAGACAGAAGATTGAAGATCAGATTAAAGCGTACTATGCCGATAAAGCAGCACAGGAGAAAAATGCCAAGATTGCAAGCGAAGCCGAAGCGAAGCTTGCGGCAAGCAGAGCGGCTTTGGGTTCGACATCAAGTGGACAAACTTCAATCAAACAGACTGTAAAGGTTACAGTAAGTACGGCAAGTGAAACGTCGGGCGGTACTGTTTCGAGAATTTATTCCGAAAAGAACCCTGCAAACACAACCACTTCAAGACAGCAAACAGCGGCATCATCGGCAGCGGTACAGTCAAGGGCGGTGCAGCCGCAAGCTGTGTCTTCTCAGCCGGCTGTATATCCGACTGAAACGTCCTCGGAAGAGGAAGAACCGATTGTCAGCTATGAACCCGAGCCTGATGTTTCCTCCTCCGAACCCGAACAGCCTGTTGTTTCATCGGGCTACGAGTGGCCTGTTCCGGGACATTATACGCTGTCATCTGTTTGGAACGAGGACAGAACTACATATAACCACGGTGCGATTGATATTTCCGACGGCTCAATTATGAATGCAGAGGTTGTTGCGGCGGAGTCCGGTACTGTTGTTCTTTCAAATTCGGATTGTACCCACAACTACGGTAAAGACGGAAGCTGCGGCTGCGGCGGCGGTTACGGAAATTATCTGATGATTGACCACGGCAACGGAAAGGCTACCCTTTATGGACATCTTACATCGCTTAATGTTTCATCGGGCGACTATGTTCAGAAAGGTCAAGTGATAGGCTATGTCGGAACGACAGGCTGGTCAACGGGACCTCACCTGCACTTTGAAACACGACTTAACGGTGAAAAGTACAATCCTATGACCGAATACCCAAATATGTAGAAATAATTTGTTTACAAATTATTTTTCAATGAAGTGTGCGTTGCACATAAAGTTTACACTGCGTGTTGTGAAAAATAAATTGGGACGTGCAATTTTCTCTCTTAACGGTTACAAAATAGACAATAATACTTGATTTAATTACAAATTTGATACAACAGAAAAAAATTTGTAAATAAAAGTTAAAAAACGATTAAAAAAGGGTTGACAATAATACCTGTTATGGTATAAAATAATGTGTGTAACAAGTCTCGTAGAATTTTGTCGGACTTAAAGAATGTATAAATTCAGACTATCAGTGCATTATACTATAATAAAAAGGTATTAATTTTGAGGGGTGATTTTTCCGAATGATGAGAAAAAAGACTACGCTCGGCTTCGCATTGACGTGTGTTCTTATTGCGGCTGCCATTGCGTTTACGGTTGGTTATTTAATTGCGGGAAATAAAGTTAAAAATATAACAGAACCAACGGCAACCACAGGAGTGAACAACGCACAGCTTGAAGAGGTTGAAAGCGTTATTAAAGAAAATTATTTGGGCACAATTAACGAAGCCAACCTTGTTACGGGTATGTGCAAGGGGTACGTTGAGGGGCTGGGCGACAGCTCCGTTAAATATGTTACGGCTAAGGAGTATGCTGATTATAATAAGACTACCTCAGGTGAAACTATTATTTACAGAAACTTCGGCAAGGGCATAGGCTATATGCAGTTCCTTGGCTTTACCGATTCAACCAAAACATCGTTTTCAAATGCTTTGAACGATTTCAGCAATTCGTCCACATCAAAGGTTACTATGCTCGTGTTTGACCTCAGAAATTGCTCTACAGGCGACATAAGCGTTGCGGCACAGCTTTTGGATATGCTTCTTCCCGAGGGCGAAACTATTGCAGGTGTTGACAAGGCAGGCAACAGAACGGTTCTCTATACATCAGACCAAAGCTCTATCGACTATGATATCGCTATTCTTGTAAACGGAAACACATCGGGTGTTGCGGAGATTTTTGCTTCTACTCTCAATGCTTACGGCAAGGCTATTATTGTAGGCACAACCACAAAGGGTGACTGCGTTCAGACAGAGGCTATTCAGCTTAAGAGCGGTGACTATGTTCTTATACCCAATCTTTATTATGTAACAAAGGGTCAGCAGACCTACTCAAATACAGGCATTGTTCCGACAAATGTTGTTGAACTCAGCGTATCCGACCAGAAAGCTTTTGATTCGTCAACTCTTGATATTTCTGTAGACCAGCAGTTCTTGGCGGCTGTTAAGGCACTTGGTGTTAATGATGTTGTTCTGCCCAATGCGGATACAGACACAGATTCATCAAGCAAGACTTCAACCGACACCGATAAATCTTCCGACAGCGACTCTTCAAGAAGTTCTTCCGATACGGACACAGAAGTAACTTCGAGTGAAGAGCTTGACCCGCACTGGGACGATGAAGAATACTGGGATCACCGTGACGGCGATGATGAAGACCAGTACTACGACGATGACGAGTACTATGATGGCGATGAATATTATGAAGACGAGGACTGGGAAGATTAATATTCACTCAATATAATGAATAACTAAAGCGGCGGCAGTGTATATATAACCGCCGCTTTTTTTTTAAACACGTGGAGATAGTTAGTTTGTATCGGGAATTTATGAACCCGACCGAGAGTTGCTCTAATGAGGGAGTTTTAGAACAACTTTATTGAATGCGGTAACAATCATACCCCAAATTTGATGGTTTGGGGTGGGTCAGATTAAGGAACTGTTGGGAAATAAGTTGAACAATTTAGACGCAGGATAATTTGTTCTGTGTTAGGCACAACACCGCAGGAATACTGACGTATTTCAAGCTGACAGTTCCTAAAGTCTTAAATTTCTTTTGATATTGGCTAAATTGCATCTATTTGTTGTGCATTATGCCGAATGAGTTTTTTAAATTTGACTTTTGTCGGTCAAACCATATTTGCCAATTAAAATATAGATAGTATTATTAGTAATTATAAAATAAAGAAAAGTATTTTTACATAGGAGAAGATAAAATGGAAAACTTAATTTTTGACGCACATGCACATTATGATGATGAAAAATTCGACAGCGACCGTGACGAACTTATTTCGTCACTGCCCGAAAAAGGTGTGTTCGCTGTTGTGAATAATGGTGTGGATATCGAAACATCTTTGAAATCAATCGAGCTTGCGGAAAAATATCCGTATTTCTATGCGGCTGTTGGAATTCACCCCGAAAGCGTTGCGGATTTGGATATCTCGAAAATCGATGAATATATTTCACAAATCGCAGGTTTGTTGTCGCATAAAAAGGTTGTTGCGATTGGTGAAACGGGTATCGATTACCATTGGGATATTCCCAAAGCCGAACAGCATATTGTTTTTCAAAAGCAGCTGGAGCTTTCCAAGGATACGGGAGTTCCGATTATAATTCACGACAGAGAAGCTCACGGAGATGTAACGGAGTATCTGAGAAAATATCGCCCCTATGGTCTTATGCACTGTTACAGCGGTTCTGCGGAGCTTCTGAAAGAGGTTCTGCGATTGGGCGATATGAGAATATCTCTCGGCGGTGCGGTAACGTTTAAGAATGCCCGAGTACCTGTGGAGGTAGCGAGGGAAGTTCCTATGGACAGACTTCTTCTTGAAACGGATTCGCCGTATCTTGCTCCTGTGCCGTTTCGAGGAAAACGCTGCGACAGCTCGCTGATTATACATACGGCGGAAAGGATTGCGGAAATCAGAGGAATGACAGTCGAAGACGTACTTAAATACACCAAAGAAAACGCATCCAAATTTTTTTTAAATACGTGAAGATAGTTTTTGTCTGCAGGAAATTCACGAACCCGACCGAAAGTTTGTTTAATGCGGCAGTTTTTGACCAACTTTATTAAGGAACTGCAATAAGGAACTGTCAGAAAATAACTTGAACATTTATACTTGTCTAATTTGCCCTGTGTGTCGTTACAACACCTTGAAATACGTCAGTATTCCTGCGGTGCAGCGAAGTGAATTGCTGATCCAAGAAAGAAGAACGCTCAATCTTATACTCGGTGTCTAAAACATTGGGCAATTATATTTTTTCTTATATTTGAAATCCAACTGCCAAGCCTTTATAAAAATTGATATTGCTAAATACTTGCTCAATGTTTTCATTTTCGAGTATAAACAGGCTCTTAAAGCTTTCTAGTATAACTGTTTTCACGTGTTTACTGAGGATGCGGTTCGCCGCAATGGTGTCATTTCGCCGTCGAGGGCAACCGTGCAAATATCTCCGCCGATTATTCTGCCCTCGTATACAATAAGGTTAAATCTGCGGTCGCTGCCCTCTTCGGGATAAGTGTAGCGAATACAGTCCGCACCACGGTAATTCAAAAGGTTAGTTCCCGATTGCTTTTGAAGTTCGTTGTAGCGGCTGTAAACATCTCCGAACTCCGTGGGAATTTTTATCTCCGAACTTTCTTCGGCGGTTGGGGTTACGGTGTAACCAAGCTGTGTTAAAAAATAAATTCTCTGTGCGGCTGTTTCTCCGCTGTTGTCAATGCCTAAATATGTATCGGGCGGCGATGCTGTGTGAAACGTACTTCCCACCATAAGAAGAAATATACACGAAAGCAAAAATAACGCAAACAGCGTCAGAATTATACTTTTTTTGGTTGATGACGTGAAGTCGATTTTGAACATTGTTTCATCTCCAAACTATTATGTGAATTAAATATATCTTGTAAAAAGGAGTAAACCGACATTGACAAAGGAATTTTTACCCCGAAAAATCATTAATCACGAACAAAATAACAAAAGCAAAAGAATTTATATGATTGACGAAATTCGTGGTGCAGCCGTTATAGCTATGGTTGTATATCATTTTCTGTTTTCGGCAGGGTATGTTTTTAGATATGTTACAGTGTGGAATATTTTTAAAAGCGTAAGATTCATTGAGCCGATAATTGCGGTTACGTTTGTATTTGTTTCAGGAATATGTACAAAGCTCAGTCGCTCGAATTTAAAGCGTGGTGCGGTGCTTTTTGCGATTGCGTTAGCCGTGAATATAATCACCGAATTGTTTGTTCCGAGTATAGCAATACGTTTCGGGGTTATAAATCTTTTAAGTGTGTGTATGATTCTGTACGGAGTATTTGAGGATATTTTTAAAAAGGTAAATCCGATGTGGGGAATGTTTTTATCGTTTGTGATGTTTATGCTTACCTGGGGATTGAATTATCGTTACATAGGATTATTTGCTTATAAGCTTTTAAATATTCCCGATGTACTTTACCAAACAGATTTTCTCTTTCCGCTGGGGTTCAGAAACGAAACATTCAACTCGGGGGATTATTTTCCGATGTTTCCGTGGGTGTTTATGTTCACGCTTGGGGCGAATTTTGCGGAGATATTTGATGGTAAAACTCTGGCGGAAACTTTTTATAAAAAGCATTCGGCAGTGCTTTCAAATATAGGGAAGTATTCTTTGATAATTTATATGGTTCATCAGCCGGTTATATTCGCAATACTTTATTTTTTTGAGTATTTAAAGTAAAACGAAACTTGCAAAGAAACTATAAATGAGCAAAAATTCATTTTATGACCCCCTCTAAGAAAAATAGGAGGATTAGAAGAGTAATCATAATTACGCATTTACAAAATTTTAATAAATTTTATTGAATAAAACTCTTGACAAATCATAGGATAAATGTATAATTATAAGTAGATTAGCACTCGAACATCGAGAGTGCTAATTCAGAAAATGAGGTGAGGAGATTGCAGCAGGCACAAAGAAAAATAAAAATACTAAAGGCTATTGTCGAAGCATATATTGAAAACGGCGAGCCTGTCGGTTCTAAAGTGCTTTGCAATTTGCTTGACTTCCCTGTTTCGTCCGCAACAGTGAGAAACGAAATGGCGGAACTTTCGGAGCTTGGGTTATTAACTCAGCCGCATACCTCCGCAGGCAGAGTTCCCTCTGAGAGAGGATATCGCTATTACGTTGAGAGCATTATGGAAAAGAAAAAGCTAAGGGGCGATGTTAAAGCGATGATTTACGATTCTTTAAGCAGTTCGGGCGATGACCCCGAAAAACTTCTGCATAAAGTTTCCGATGTTGTCGCAGAGCTTACGAACGCTTGTGTTATTTCCACAACTCCCTCGTCTGAGAATGCAAGAATTCATTGCCTGAAATTTGTTCAGACAGGTCGGCAGACTTGTATGGTCGTGCTGATTACGTCAAGCGGACTTATTAAGACTAAGCTTTTTAAATGCGACTATCTGGTTACACCGGATATAGTCAGAATTTACGAAACGCTTTTTAACAGGAATATGGAGGGTTTGCCAATAAAAAGCATTACACCGGCTTTTGTACAAACCATAGCAGTTGAAATGGGCGAGCTTGCAATGCTTGTGCCGAATGTACTCGGGGCGATTATGGAAGCGTGTTCGGATATCAGCGATTTTAATATGGCTGTTTCGGGAAGAGTGAATTTACTTGTAAACAGTGAAACGGATTTACATTCACTGAGAATGCTTACAGCTTTTCTTCATTCCGATGAAGCTCTTGAATCGTTAATGCTTAGTATTAAGAACGATAAGGATATTATAATAGGTTCGGAGATAGGTCTTAGCACATTGATAAATTACAGTGTGGTATATGTACCGTACAGCATAGAAACGGGCAGCGGCGGACGTATAACGGCGGTAGTGCCTATGCGTTCGGATTATGCGTATATACAATCGGTGCTTGAATATACCGCTGACTGTGTTAGCAGACTTTTAAAAACTTTGCTTATGATAGAATAGCAGGCGTACAACAGCGTACAACGGCGGACAACGTCCGCAGGAGAGGGTCGAAGGTGCGACATCTTCTATAGTCCGACTGGGTTACACTTATTTGACTTTAATGTTACCGCCTTTAATAAAGTTGGTTAGAAACTTCTGCCTCAAACAAACTATCGGTCGGGTACATAAAGTAAATACAAAAGAAAACTATCTTCACGTGTTAAAAAGTTGGTCAGAAACTTCTGTCACAAACAAACTATCGGTCGGGTAGAAAAAGTAAGTACAAAAATAACTATCTTCACGTGTTAAAAAGTTGGTTAGAAACTTCTGCCTCAAACAAACTATCGGTCGGGTAGAAAAAGTAAGTA
>CACWTQ010000106.1:9627-16530 GCA_902763835.1 uncultured Ruminococcus sp.
AAAAATAACTATCTTCACGTGTTAAAAAGTTGGTTAGAAACTTCTGCCTCAAACAAACTATCGGTCGGGTAGAAAAAGTAAGTACAAAAATAACTATCTTCACGTGTTAAAAAGTTGGTCAAAAACTACCGTATAAAGTCAACTATCGGTCGGGTACATAAAGTAAATACAAAAGAAAACTATCTTCACGTGTTAAAAAAAGAAAGGATTGATATAGATGGCGAATAAGGATATAGAGCCTCAGCTGGAGGAGCAGACGGTTGAAGATACCGTTGAAGCTGTAGAGGAAACAGCCGAAGATACTGCTCCCGAAGCTGTAAGCCAGGAAACGTCAAAAATCACAGACCTCGAAAATCAGCTCGCTGCTGAGAAAGAAAAACTTCTCAGAACTGCCGCAGAGTACGCAAATTTCAGAAGCAGAACAGAAAGAGAAAAAACAGCGATTTACGCTAATGCAGTTTCCGATACGGCGAGCGAAATTCTCCCCATTGCCGACAGTATCGACAGAGCTTTACAAGCTTCGGCTAATGCTCCCGAGGAGTTCAGAAAGGGTCTGGAGATGATTTCAAATCAGCTTGCAAAATCTTTCGAGAAACTCAACATCACGGCTTTCGGCGAAGTGGGAGAGGAGTTTAATCCCGAACTTCACAATGCGATTTCAAGCATTGACAGTGACGAGCTTGAATCCGATACCATTGCTTTGGTTTATCAGAAAGGCTACAAAGTCGGCGATAAAATCATCAGACACAGCATGGTACAAACAGTAAACTAAATAATAAAGAATAATTAATTTGATAAATAATGCGGCAAAGCTACGCTTTGCTTTTTAAATAATATTTTATAATTAAAAAGGAGTTAATAATTATGGCAAAGACAATTGGTATAGATTTAGGTACAACAAATTCATGCGTTGCAGTTATCGAGGGCGGTGAGCCGGTCGTAATCGCTAACGCAGAGGGTGCGAGAACTACTCCGTCTGTAGTAGGCTTCTCAAAGACAGGTGAGCGTCTTGTAGGTCAGATTGCTAAACGTCAGGCAGTTTCCAACCCTAAGAAGACTGTTCGTTCAATCAAGAGAGAAATGGGTACTAACTACAAGGTTACTATCGATGACAAGAGCTACACTCCGGAAGAAATTTCCGCTATGATTCTTACAAAGCTTAAAACAGATGCAGAGGCTTATCTCGGTGAAACTGTTACACAGGCTGTTATCACAGTTCCCGCTTACTTCACAGACGCTCAAAGACAGGCTACAAAGAACGCAGGTCAGATTGCAGGTCTTGATGTAAAGAGAATCATCAACGAGCCTACAGCTGCCGCTCTCTCTTACGGCATTGACAAAGAGGACGACCAGAAAGTTATGGTTTACGACCTCGGCGGCGGTACATTTGATGTATCTATTATCGAAATGGGTGACGGTGTTCAAGAGGTTCTTGCTACAGCAGGTAACAACCGTCTTGGCGGCGACGACTTCGACCAGAGAGTTATCGACTGGATGATTTCTTCATTCAAGGCTGAAACAGGTGTTGACCTCGGCAAAGATCAGACTACTCTTCAAAGACTTAAAGACGCAGCAGAGAAAGCTAAAATCGAGCTTTCGGGCGTAACAAGCACACCTATTAACATTCCGTTTATCTGGCAGGACGAGAACGGTCCTATGCACCTTGATTTGACACTTACAAGAGCTAAGTTTGACGAGCTTACAGCAGACCTTGTTCAGAGTACAATGGGTCCCGTTAAGAGTGCGTTGAACGACAGCGGACTTTCTATCAACGAAATCGACAAGGTTCTTATGGTAGGCGGTTCTTCCAGAATCCCGGCTGTTATCGACGCAGTTAAGAACTTTATCGGAAAAGAGCCGTTCAAGGGCATTAACCCCGATGAATGCGTTGCTATCGGTGCGGCTATTCAGGCAGGTGTTCTCGGCGGCGAGGTTGAGGGTCTTCTTCTCCTCGATGTAACTCCGCTTTCACTCGGTGTTGAAACTATGGGCGGTGTTATGACTAAGATTATTGACAGAAACACAACTATCCCGACTAAGAAGAGCCAGATTTTCTCTACAGCAGCAGACAATCAGCCGCAGGTTGAAATTAACGTTCTTCAGGGTGAAAGAGAGTTTGCAAGAGATAACAAGCAGCTGGGTAAGTTCATTCTTTCGGGTATTGCTCCAGCACCGAGAGGAATTCCTCAGATTGAAGTAACATTTGATATTGACTCCAACGGTATTGTAAACGTATCGGCTAAAGACCTCGGCACAGGCAAGGAGCAGAAAGTTACAATTCAGTCCAGCACAAATATGAGCAAGGAAGACATTGAAAAGGCTGTACAGGAAGCAGAGAAGTACGCAGCAGAGGATAAGAAGAGAAGAGAAGCTGTTGACGCTAAGAACGAAGCAGAAAGTATGGCATATGCGGCAGAGAAGCTTATCAACGAGAACGGCGACAAGATTGACAGCTCTGACAAGAGTGATGTTGAAGCTAAGGTTGCGGCTGTTAAGAGTGCAATTCAGTCCGACAACGCAGACCAGATTAAGTCTGCAAAGGAAGACCTTGAAAAGACAATTCAGGCAGTTTCCACAAAGCTTTATCAGCAAGGAGCAGCGGCAGCACAGGGAGCACAGCCCACACCGGATATGAACGGAGCAGGCTATGCAGCAGGCGGCAATGACGACAACGGCAATGTTTACGATGCCGACTTCAAAGACGTTGACTAAGCGAGCGGACAACGTAGCGGACAACGTCCGCAGGAAACACGTGAAGATAGTCTTTTTAAGCAATAACTTCACGTACCCGACCGAAAGGATAGTTTAATGAGGAAGTTTTAGACATACTTTATCGATAACATCAACAATCACAGCCGCAAGTTTTTGTGTGACAGATGTTATTAGACCTCCTCGGAAACTCAATTTTTTCATCAAAATTGATGATGATACAAAGTTTAAGGATCGCATTTTTGCACACATTTGTAAAGCAAAAAATCAGTTTCCGAGGAAGTCTATTGCCTATATCAAAAGCTGCGTTGTGTATTGTCTTCTGTCGGGTTCACGGTTAATTAAATATAAAGGAGTTCGCCGGGTTAGGTTAAATTTAACTCGGCGAATATCCGATTATATTTACGGAAGTATAAGGCAATTATTATAATCGTGAATAATTTTAAAAATTTCCTTTTTAACACTTGCATTTAAGCTAAAAACATATTACAATCATATAGGGCGAATTGTCGTTTGACAATGTATACCTAATTAAATGTGAGTATTAGAAAAGAAAAGTTTTTTCGCTGTTCATTCTTCAATTGCTTTTCGGAGAAAATAGAAGAGTTAAGAGAGAACAGAGAAGAAAGTGAAATACATATGGAGGGATAATCTTGGCTGACAAGAGAGATTACTATGAGGTTCTGGGCGTTGAAAAAAGTGCATCCGAAGATGAAATAAAAAAAGCATACAGAAAAAAAGCAAAAATGTATCACCCCGATTTGCACCCTGATGACAAAGAAGCGGAGAAAAACTTTAAAGAGGTAAACGAAGCCTACGAGATACTTTCCGATAAGGATAAAAAAGCTCGCTATGACCAGTTCGGTCACGCAGGTGTTGACCCGAATTACGGGGGCGGAGGTGCAGGCGGTTACGACTATCCGGGCGGCTTTGACGTTGACGATATCCTAAACAGCTTTTTCGGCGGATTCGGAGGCAGACGGCAGTCAAATCCGAATGCTCCGAGAAGAGGAAACGATGTCGAAACAATTTGCAGTATCGCATTTGAAGAAGCGGCTAAGGGCTGTAAAAAGAAAATCGCATTTCAGCGTATCGAAAATTGTGACGAGTGCGACGGCTCGGGTGCTAAAAAGGGTACTTCACCGAAAACGTGTTCAACTTGCGGCGGCACGGGTCAGGTAAGAATACAGTCACGCACTCCGTTCGGTGTTGTTCAGACAACAAAAGCCTGCGATGCCTGCGGCGGTCGTGGAAGAATTGTCGAAAATCCCTGTCCGAGATGCGACGGCAAGGGCAGAATAAGAAAGAAGATTGAAGAGGAATTCAATATTCCGGCAGGTGTTGACGACGGTCAGAGATTAAGCGTAAGCGGCAGAGGTAACGCAGGTATTAACCACGGACCGGCAGGAGATTTGTACATAACTATCAGCGTAAGACCTCACTCGATTTTCGAGAGAAAGGGCAATGACGTTTATTGTGAATTGCCGCTGACGTTCGTTCAGGCTTGTCTTGGTGCTGAGGTTGTTGTACCCACACTTGACGGCAAGGTGACATATAACGTCCGTGAGGGTACACAACCGGGTGACAGATTCAGACTTAAGGGCAGAGGTATTCAGAGCCTTAACGGAAGAGGCAAGGGCGACCAGTATGTTACGGTGACGGTTGAGATTCCGAAGAACCTTTCAAAACGTCAAAAAGAGCTTTTGCAGGAGTTTGACGGAAATTCGAGCGAAAAGAATTATGTGAAGAGAAAAGGATTCTTTAATAAGATTAAGGATCTTTTTGAAGAGTAATTTTCTGAATTTGAAAAAATGGCAGCCGCAATCCCAACGGCTTTAGACAATGGGCAGTTCACGCTGACATACGGTAAAATGCTGTATCTCTAAAAAAATCCCATACAAGGAAATTTTGATTATTATAAATCAGTCCATAAATATCTTTTTAAAGATTTGTACGATTGGGCTGGGGAGTTTCGTAAAGTAAACATCTCAAAAAAGCACACTCGTTTTGCGGATTAGGGATTTACTTATGATAGCGACAATTCAAGCCGCTCACGGTGTGACGGATAATTTAAAAACAATTTTGTACAATAGTATATATTAAACAAATTATAAGGGGAGCAAAACAATAGTTTCTGTTCCCCTGAAACTGTATTGAAAGGAATAACAAAAAATGAACGACTGGACAGAAATAAAAATAATTGTGCCGAACGAATACATCGACCTTGCAGGCGACATTGCACAAATGGTTGTGCCGTACGGCATTTACATTGAGGATTATTCAATGCTGGAGCAGGAGGTTGAAGAGATAGCCCACATCGACCTTATCGACGAGGAGCTTCTTCAAAAAGACCGTTCCAAGGGAATAGTTCATGTGTACATCAGTCCCGAGGAGAATCCGCAGGAGGCTATATCTTTTCTCAGCGAACGTTACACAAGCGAGGGCATTACATTTGAAGTAGAGTGTGAAAGCTGCGTTGAAGAGGATTGGCTCAATAACTGGAAACAGTATTTCAATCCTATCCCAGTCGGCGAAAAGCTGCTTATCCGTCCGACGTGGCGAGATAAGTACGATGCAGGCGACAGAGTTGTTTTGAACCTTGACCCCGGTCTTGCATTCGGTACAGGCACACACGAAACGACACGTCTTGTTTTGCAGGTTATAGAGAAATATGTTAAACAGGGTACAAAGTTTCTTGATATCGGCTGCGGAAGCGGTATTCTTGCTGTTGCGGCTTTGCTGCTGGGAAGTGAAAGTGCGGTAGGTGTTGACATTGACGAAATGGCTGTAAAAACAGCGAAAGAGAATGCCGAGCTTAATAATGTTGCCGATAGGTTTGAAGTGTTGTGCGGAAACCTGACGGATAAAATAAACGGAAAGTATGACGTTATAGCAGCGAATATCGTTGCTGATGCAATTATTGCTCTCAGCGGTGATGTTGACAAGTTTATGAACGAAGACAGCGTTTATATTATGAGTGGAATTATCGATATGAGAAGTGCAGAGGTTGAAGCGGCAGTTTCGGAGAAGTTTGATATTGTGGAGAAGTACGAAGAGAACGGCTGGGTGTGCCTTGTTGCTAAGTTAAAATAAAATTAACAAAATCATATTGACCTGATATAATTTTGTGGTACAATAGAATTAACAGCGGACAACGGCGGACAACGTCCGCAGGAGTTACGTGAAGATAGTTGTTTCTTGACGGAAATTCACATACCCGACCGAAAGTGTTTTTGAATGAGGTATTAGCAATTGATTTCTTGTGTGTTTACTGTTTCGTAACTTTTATATACGAAGAAAAGTATTTGGTATGACTGTTATTGTACGGAATAAAGTTGGTCAAAAAAACTACCGAACTAAATTAATTTTTGATATGATTATCATTGCATTGAATAAAGTTGGTCAAAAACTCCCGCATAAAATCAAGATGCGGTCGGGTAATAAAAGTTACGGATAAAACAGACTATCTTCACGTATTTAAAAACGGATAAAACAGACTATCTTCACGTATTTAAAAACGGATAAAACAGACTATCTTCACGTGTTAAAAAAGGAGGAATAAAAATGAGTAAGAGAGCTAAGGAAGCTTGGAATATGTTCTTTTCGGTTTTTTTTGTGATAGGTTATGTTACGTGCTGCTATTTTATTTTGCAGCTTGCATCTACAATTACCAATCAGACTTTATACAACGGAGTTACTATTGTGCTTGTTGTGTTCTTCGGACTGATACTTTTCTATGCAACAAGAGTAGGTGACGGAAAACAGGTTATGAGGTTCAGTCCGTCTGTGCTTATTTTGATGATATTGCCGTCGCTTTATGTGATAAGTGCATTTTTTGCAGTGGGACTGCCGCTTCACAATCAGATTAACGAAAACAGTATTATTATGTACCTTGCTGCTGTGGTTTTGGGTTACGGTATTCCTTATTCGTTCACCAGCGGTTTTGAGATGGTAGATGCCGAAGATGTTTTTTATCCTGAGAATTCCGACGGTAAGGACGAGCAAGATAAGCCTAAGGCAAGCAAGGAAATAAGGAATAATAAAAACAGTAAAGGGAAGCACAAGAAAAAGAAATAGCGGGCAACGGCGGGCAACGGCGGGCAACGGCGGGCAACGCCCGCTGGAGATACGTGAAGATAGTTATTTTAAATAATAACTTCATCTACCCGACCGAAAGTTTTTATAAAGTATTTG
>CACWTQ010000107.1 GCA_902763835.1 uncultured Ruminococcus sp.
ATTCCGTTCTGCGTATATTGATAAAACTCTGCCGGCGTAAGACCCGCAAGGTTGAATTGATAATCTTCATTGTTGTATCTATTCATATACCCGTTTATCCAGCATAAGGCTATTTGTGATACAATCTCACGAATATCGAACAGAAATGCACCAAAGACTAATTCTTTGGTGCAACCTTTTTTGAGTTTTGGTGCATTTGAAACCGCCTTTGGTGCAACCGTCTTCGGTTTTGGTGCATTTGAAACCGTCTTTGGTGCAACCTTTTTGAGTTTTGGTGCATTTGAAACCGTCTTTGGTGCATCCATCTTCGGTTTTGGTGCATTTGAAACCATCTTTGGTGCATCCATCTTCGGTTTTGGTGCATTTGAAACCGTCTTTGGTGCATCCATCTTCGGTTTTGGTGCATTTGAAACCGCTTTTGGTGCAACTATCTTCGATTTTGGCGCATTTGAAGCCGTCTTTGGTGCAATAAAAACGTACCCCCAAAAAAATATAATTAAAACTATTTCTTTACCATATATTATTAAAACAAGTTAATATTTCATTCATCAGATTGAAGTCGAAATGATTGCTCAACAATATCCATAACCTGATCCACATCAGAATTATGTTCCATATAAAGTTCAACATCACCATTTCCCCAGCGTCCAATTCCCGTAACATCTCGACATATCCCTTTGAGATCGATAACTTCGGAAAATTTCATATTCACAGAAATACGTAATCTGTGTTTTTGGAATACGATGTCTACAAAATTTGTATCCATCTTGTATGCCACATACAATTTTTTAAACTCACGCTTAACATCTGGAGATAAATTTCGAATACGACGGTCGAGCACTTCAAATAACGATATTGTAAATTCATTGGTATCGTAACTATCCATACTATATCGTGCCACATTTTTTTCTCCTACATTATAAGTATCAAGTTCTTCTACTGTCATTTTCGGAAACTTCCATATTTTCTTTGCTTTTTCTGCAAGAATCTGAGCACGTTCTTTAATTGTTTCTTCAGTCCATTCAGTTTGTTTCACAACAAAACCATTCAATCGGAGAGCACTTTCTTTAAAGCCACCCTCCATATCCATTTTTGTCATAAATGGATGATCGCTCATTTCTGAATTATACGCAGTAAGTGTAAGATTTCCAATGGTATGAAGATATGTTTTCTGTATTTCTTTCCAATTAGCTCCAAGCATAGTTTGCCATTCCGTACTTAATTTACTATTCTGCGGCATAATATGCTCAATCGTATAATTCTCGATTTTGATAGCTGCTTTATTGCCAAAGTTCTCCAAATGACTAAGAATAAAATTACGTGATCTCATATTATAAATATCCCTTGACATAAAAGCAGCAACAAACTTTTCATCATTAGGAAATTCTTTATAACCTTCACGCAGAATAAAAAATGCTTTTATAGAATTCAAATAATCATCAACATGTATTGCATTTCTTAACGTAGCAAAAGTTTTGTTAAGCGAATTCGTTGGAATATCGCAGATACTTCTTCTGAAGACATAACTTATACAAAGACTGAGTATTTCATACATATCAGTCTCGGAAATAATATTCCTTTCAAAATCGTTATGTACCTTGAGCAAAAACGGATAAGAAACTTCCATACGCAAATCAACAATATCCTCATATAAGGACTTAAGCATTGGATTTGAACTGTGCTTGAATACAATATCTGTATAATACTTTGAATATGTAAAAAGATCTTGACAAAGCTCCCTTATAGTACTAAATTCACAGTTAAGATGATACCGCTTAAACTCTTCATATACTCGTCCCTGTTTAGGGATTCGAGCCAACTTCATCGTTAAATAATCACGGAAAAACCTATCCATAACAGATTCATGCGTTTCATATGCAAACAGCAGCTCCATAGGATGCCATAAGTGTTCATAAACATAGGTCTGCTCGTTAGGTTCCAATCCCATTAATACATAATTTCGAATCAAGTCGGATTCGGATAACTCTTTACCTGTTGAATTAAGGCTTTCAAATATAGCTTGTGCATCATCTAATGATCTATCTAATGTAATATTTACAATTTGAAGTCTTCCGATTGATTCGTAAATATCGGCAGGCAGAATTTCCATATCTGCAATTTTACCAACAAAAAACAGGTAATTGTCCAACACCTTAGACTTGGTATCTTCTGCAATAGGCTTTTCTTCGACAAGGCTAATAAGGATATCTCTATCTGTTTCTGTCAGCAGCAATTTGTAACGATCATTGCCATTTTCATATTCGTTCTTCAACAACATATTATCAATACGACGTGCATTGATGGTTGTATCATTTGTGTTTAAAGCATAATTTCGCAGTGCCAACAAAAGAAGCGTAAGTGTTGTAATTCTCTGTTGACCGTCAATAATCATATACTTATGAACTCCCGTGGGCATAGCTTGTTCTGCTATATTAACAATCGAACCTACAAAATGACCATTCTTATTTTTCTTGTGCAAATCAACAATATCATTCCATAAACGCTTGCATTGCTCGATATCCCAACTATAATATCGTTGATAAATCGGTATCAGAAACTGATTGTTTCCATTAAGTATTTCGTAAATATTACCTTTTCTTGCTTCCATAACCATTGACCTTCTTATTATTAATCTGTGCTATTGTATCAATCTACAATTATTTTTATAAACATGTCATTTCTTAAAAAATTTATCAAAGAAACCCAATTTAAAATCTATGGAAAAAAACTGTTTTGCAGTCTCCAAATCCATAACCACCCATTCTCTTGATCTGGTTGCCACCAAATTTTCAGGCAGTTCTTTAATTATTCTGTCTGCATCATACAGTTGTCCAGCATTATAACGAAGTTTTCCTGTTTTTCTATCAATATCAAAGCACTCTTTACTTGTTTTCCATGCATTTTGAATTGTTCTAATCGCATAATCGCCCGTTACCCTCTCACTAAAATAATCATCAAGGGATAATTCTCTTATATATTCAGGTATATTTTTTGTATGCTCACTAATGATACCCATAATAATCTCCGATGAAACTTTTAATATATCCGGAGCTGATACTGCGTCATCATCTTTCATTTCGTCTATAAGATCAGGGATCATATTGAGCATTCTCTTTACATATTCACGATAAAATGCTGTACCAATATTCTTTTGAACCTTTCTGACAATATTGCTTTTCATTACTTCAGTATTTGTCAAACCGGCTTGAACTCTGCAAATCACAGTTCGGCGGATAATTTCCTGTGTTACAGACTTTACATCTTCATTAGCACTTATCACTACAGCAGGATAATTGACATTTCGTTCTGCTACTCCGAAAGAATCATTTTTTATCGTTTCAATAGCATGTTGAGAAAATCGGTTCCGAGTAAGATCATCAACGATAATCGGAACCCCCTTTACTTCATAACGAAGTCCGTCAATCGTCTTTCGTGTAAATTCAGGAGCAGCCATTGTAGCTTTCTGACCTATCATCATTTTCTGCAATGTTTCAAGAAAACTCGTTTTTCCGGCTTTACTCTGACCATACACCAAACCAAAGATTGGATAAGGAAGAATATTCTGATTATACCTTTTGGCTGTATCTCGCATAACTGCCATAAACGGAGAGCAGAAAAACCAATTTGCAAATTCATAATATCTTCTTTGCATATATTCGTAGTCTCCGTGAAATATATTATATCCCTCCATATACTGAATAAATAAATTAACATCATTTTCCACATCGGAGCGAGCAGGATTAAGGGCTACTCGTTTCTCATTCAGAAAAACCGTTTTGCTGTCTGTATTTATCACAAGTTGAGGGAATTCCATTCGCTTTTCTCTGACTCTTTCAGCAGACTCTCTCGCACGTGTTTTCATCATTGTAACTGATGAAGGTGAAAGAAGAATTACCCCTTTTTTATCGGGTTTTGGAATAATAGGTTTAATATTTGCCGAAATGTTGTTTACGTTCAAAGCAAATTCGATCTCGTCATTATACTCTTTATCCGGAACGATTGTTAATGCCTTTTTAACCTTAACAGTATGTGACACCGGCAGTTCATCGAT
The DNA here is from genome assembly GCA_902763835.1 of uncultured Ruminococcus sp. Lineage (GTDB taxonomy): Bacteria > Bacillota > Clostridia > Oscillospirales > Acutalibacteraceae > RUG592. The sequence goes on from CACWTQ010000107.1 coordinate 4,052, forward strand.
TCCGTCACAACTGTCTGAAACAAGGATTGACTTTTCGGTTATATCGTCGGTACAGTCTGTTTTCAATGATTCGTAAATAGACATATACCAATTATATGCCTCTTCCCCGTCCATATAAGATATATTCTCTCTTTGTCGTCCCGAAAATGCTTGATCAGACATATTTGCAGAACCCATAACCACTCTGCGTCTGCCGTTCTCTGCCGAAAGCAAATATATTTTTTCATGAGACAACTTTGTTCGAGTAACCAAAAATTTCAATGTTCCGTCTTTTATTCGATCTATCAGCTTATCCTTAGCTTTGTTTGAACGTATTCTCTCAACCAGTGCAGTTTGAAATGCCATAACCTCATTGAGTGAATAAGACATTACCTGTTCACAGCCAAAAATAATTTCTGCCTTAGCAAACAATCCTATCAGTTTATTTATGAAACCTATACCCGACGAGTATGTAATAGCATACAGTTCATCATATCCTTCAAAAAGCTCCCTCCATGTTGCACTATGCCCCTCAACGAATTCTAATTTGACTACATTAAGGTTTCCTTTTGTAACAGGAAGTATTTCTTCACCCTGATCGTCATCAAACAGTGAAAATTGTTGATTATCCATAATTTCATTATTTTTGGAAACAGACATAGTTTCCCGCCTCTTTTCTTTATGCCGCTGCCATAGCATTTGCATTTATCGTTTTGATTACTTTCATAATTTCCAGCCAAACCGATGTATCTACAAACACATCGCCCAATTCTCCCTTATCTGTAAACGGGGCTTCCTGCAAAACCGCAAAATCCTTCATCATTCCGTTCTTAACTATATAGTTGATAATTTGATTAACAAAATAAATCTGCCTGTCATCGAGCCTAACTTCATTGAGATAATCTGCAAATGCTTCTTTTGCAGAATTCATATCAAGCCCGACAATTTCACGCACCAACTCACCGAGAGGCTTGTCTTGATACTCCTTATGATACTCTTCTTCTGTTCCAAGTTCCGACCAGAGTATCTTTTCAAGAGCTATAATATCAGTATGAGTAAGCGGCTGATTAGTATGCAGCTTATTTATTACTTCATCATTGATATGCTGACGAATATAGAAATTCACTTTCATTTTGTAATTCTGCAAATCGTCATTTTCAAGTTCGGATTCTCTTGTTTCGGTTGTCAAAATATTTTCTTTAAAATCCGTATTCCATATAGGACTTTCAGAGCGAGGAATATACTTGATAAGATCACGCAGCTTTCTGCGAATAGATTCAAAGTCATTCAAATCTGCCGTTTCAAGATAACTTGTGTTTATAATTTTATTCAATAAATCCTGCTGTGCTTTCACTTCAGGTATTGTAGAAACTTTTGCAACCGCCCGTGCCTTTCCAACAAGTTCCTTTAATCCCCTTGTGTACTTTTTATCTGCGATATAGCCTAATTCTATCGCATACATCAATGCGTCAAAGCGAACTGCGTTTATCTCGTCCTCGCAAGGCAAAACTATTGGAGCAATTTCCTCTGTTAGCTGCTGTAAATCAAGCGGAGTAAGTGCCGAATAGCTCTCTGCATCTGAATACATATCGACATATTTTAACCGCTGCTTAACAGAAAAGTTTTCTCTGTTAAGCTCTTTTATTTTTGTAATCGTATCGCTTATGAGCGTTTCACGGAATGCCGACAGCTCCTCTGTCTGATAGCGGATATCCTGCATTTTGTAAATCATCTGTACTTTGAGATCGAATATACGCTCCTGAACCGATGAGGTGTAAGGAACTTCCTTTCCCTTTGCGTTTACTCTGAAAAACTCAAAGTTTCCGCAGAAATCAAAAATATAAAACTGCTTTTTATCCTCACCGTCAAGCAAGCCCGGACACAGACGTGTACCTCTTCCAATCATCTGCCAGAACTTTGCTTTACTCATAACCTTTTTAAAAAATACAAGGTTCACTACCTCCGGCACGTCAATACCTGTATCCATCATATCAACAGATACAACTATCTGAGGATTTTTCTTAGGGTCTGAAAACTCGTCAATGGCTGACTGTGCGTAATTTGTGTAGTTATCTATCACACGGCAAAATCCGTTTTTCAGATGAGGATATTCCTCGCCGAAAACTTCATATATTTTTTCTGCGTGTCGGTGATTCTTTGCAAAAATAATAGTCTTCCCTATTTTACTGCCAAAGTCAATTTTAATGCCCTTTTCCATAAGAGCACGCAAAACGGTGCGAATTGTATCCTTGTTAAATATTCTCTCGTTAAGCAGAGAACTGTCTATTGCTTCGGGGATTTCTCCGTCCTCGGTTATAAAAAATTCCTCATACTGCTCCTTATCTTCTTCGGAAAGTTCATCGTAAACAATGCCCTGCTCCATTAGTTTAAGCTTCGTTTCAACTGTAATAAAATCTACGAGATAACCGTCCGCAACCGCTTGAGCAAGCTCGTAGCCATAAGTCGGCACACCGTTTTCAAGGTCAAAAATGCCGTATGTGTTTTTGTCAATTTCGTCTTTTGGGGTTGCAGTCAAGCCCACTAAATGAGCGTCAAAATATGTGAAAATATCTTTGTATTTGTTGTAAATACTGCGGTGTGCTTCATCGCAGATAATAAGGTCAAAATGTCCGATTGTATAAAGCTTTTTGCCGTCCTCGTCCTGTGCCGTGTCGATAACATTAATCATTGTTTGGTAGGTAGAAAACACACCTCGTGCCTTATAATTTGCCTTATCCTCGCAGAGATTCACAACCGAAAGATTAGGCAGCAGATTAACAAATGCTCGTTTTGCCTGTGTGACAAGACTGTTTCTATCAGCAAGTTTCACCCAACCGTGACGGAGCAACACATCAACAATTGAAATTACCGTTCTTGTTTTTCCCGAACCTGTTGCCATAACAAGCAAAGCTTTGCGGCGATTTTCTTTATCAAAAGCACGACAGACTGCGTTAATAGCTTCCTTTTGATAATAACGTCCGGAAATGCTGTCATTAATTTTTACGTTCTCGAGATGAGTACGCATTGTTAGCTTGTTGAATTCTTTCTCTAAATCACGCTTTGAGTAAATTCCGCTGACTCTGCGTTCGGGATAATATGCATCATTCCAGATTCGTGTATCAAAGCCGTTTGTGAGAAATATTATAGGTCGCCTGCCAAATTTTTTCTCAAGCAAATCGGCATATAACTTTGCCTGCTGACGACCCTCGGCAACATCTTTGCAGGTACGCTTTGCTTCAACAACAGCAAGCGGTCTGCCGTCATCGCCGCAAAGAACATAGTCGGCATAACCTGTACCGCTTTTATTCGGCATTCCTTCGAGTTCATACTCGTTGTACCAATCTTTATTAAGCGTCCAGCCGGCATCTATCAGCATTGTATCTATGTAAATCTTTCGTGTTTTATACTCGGAAATATCAATCGGCTTCGGTGTATATGTTTGTGCCTTTTCTGCACGCTGTTGGGTGAGCTGCTTTTTGAGTGCCGCATTTTCTGCCATTAGTTTTTTTACATCAATCTCGGGCACATCGGGCTTTGCAGGCTCGGTATTTGCTTTAAGCAGCCTTGCATTCCACGGGCGAACCTTATAATCATCGGCATAAAAATACGCAACAAGGTCAAGAAAATAGAAGAGATTTTCAAGTGCAAGTTCAGCTTGCTCCGAGGTGACGGTCTTTCTGCTGTGGGCGGCGTTATTGCCTGCTATTCTGATAAAATCAAGTCTTTTTATTATGTCGGTATCTACAATACCTTTAAAATCTGGTGTATTTATCAGGGCTACAAACTTATCATCATACGGCATTGTTAATGCACTGTCGGCGGTGTACATCCATTTCACGGCAAATTCAGCCGTTCTCCTTGCGGCAAGCACACAGGAGGCAGCGTCAATATGATAAAGAGTTTCGGCAACAACGGCAGAATCCGCAAAGCTGCTGAATCTTTTTTCTTTTTTGAGGTAGTCAAAGTTTGTCATGGTAAAACCTCCTGCAAAAGTGGTCTTTAATATCGGTAAGCTGTAGCAGTTCGTAGTTAATTACAAATTTCGATTTGTCGGTAGTTTCTACAAAGGCGGCGAATTGTTCTTGTAGGGCGAGCGACGGAACAGGAATCAATATACTTTCAACAATTTTTTTAGAT
>CACWTQ010000108.1 GCA_902763835.1 uncultured Ruminococcus sp.
TCAAAAAACTTGGTCTTATTGATGCCGCTTCTACTCCTAAACGCAAGCGTGGCAGACCTAAAAAATGTGTATAGTCTTATGATTTGGGAAAGTAGTATTAAAAAGCATCACCGATAACTGCTTTTCTACTGTATCTACCAACTAATTGGCATAAATACCAATATCTGATTTTATTATATACTATTCCATTTGAGAAACTTGTCGAAAAAGAGTGCCAAAAAGAAAAGAATCTCAAACAAAAGGACATTGCGTCCCAATGTTTGAGATTTTTGTTAGATGTATTTAATTTTGTCGGTGTAAGTTGTGTGTTTGCCGCACATCGGCAAGATAGACTTTTATTTCACTTCAACTATTTTTCGTAGTAACAATGCCGCAGATAGGATTCCTTTATTCCTCTAACTTCTTGTCGATCGAAGGAATAACATCGTTTTTTACTGTTATCAATAACTTTCAAATATCATAAAACAATATCAAATTTTTTCCACCAAAAACAAATTATCCCGTTGACTTTCTATATGAATGTAGAAATGTTATTCGGTTTCATTAAGTGTGTTCTTTGTAACTATCGACTTAAGATAACCGCTCAAACGAAAACCTGTTACAATATTTTTCATTTCATTACAGCAGGGGCATTTTTGTGGATATGGAAAGTTATAGTAACAATCGGTGTTCAGCAAAGATACGTTATAGCTTTTATTGATACATCTTCGGCAAATATTCCGACCGAATTGTTTTTTAATCTTTTGCTTTGTTAACATTTTTTCTCAATAATTCCTTCGTTGGTAAATTCCAATACCCTGTCGCATATATCTAACGCTGCCGGACGATGCGTCACTATAACCACTGTTTTATTTGTCATACTGCGGAGATTTTTCAACAGCTGTTTCTCTGTATTTTCGTCAAGCGCACTGGTCGCTTCATCAAGGAGCAAAATCGGACTATCAGAAAATATTGCCCTTGCAATGGCTATTCTTTGCATTTGTCCCTCGGAAAGACCTGTTCCACGTTCGCCGAGAAGCGTATCTATTCCGTTTTCAAGCTCTGAAATAAACTCATCGGCACAGGCTATTTTCAATGAACGCAATATTTCTTTGTCATTTTGAGAGCGTGATTTATCGGCAAAAGATATAACATCTCTTATTGTTCCGCTTAGAAGCTGATTCCCCTGAGGAACATAAGCGAAAAGTCTGTGCCACTTTGGAGATAATATATCGGCGTTTCCGTTCAAGTCACATATATAACGCTCGCCGCCGTCAAGCTTGTAAATGCTCATAAGGAGCTTTAAAACAGTCGATTTTCCGCAGCCGCTGTGTCCTGTAAATGCTACATATTCACCTTTATTGATTTTTACTGATACGTCCTTTAATACAACAGGCATTTTTTCTTTGCTGAGATTTTCTATTTTATCTCCCGACGGCAGATATGTAAACTCTGCGTTTCTCAAACCAAATGATTTCATTTGAGAAGAATAATAATCACAAACCTCAGAAAGAGAAATGTGAGTTTCTGCGTTGTCATCATCAAAGCTTTCAACTTCCATAAGACGTTCGGCGCTTGCTGTCATGGCATAGTACCTCGGCAGATAGCCTGTTATGTTGGCAAATGGAGATTGTATCTGTGAGATCAGCTGAGTTATAGCGGTAAGAGTGCCGTATGTTACCGTACCCATTAAAATACCGTATCCGCAGTAACACGCACCGAAAAGATACATCCCGTTCATAGCTGCTCCAAAGCCGATATTACAAAAATTTGAGAACCTGTTCCTTTTCATTCGTGAATTCTTGTGTGCGGTCATCAAGCTTACGGCTTCTTCCTCCGTCTGCTTTTCTGCGGCAAACGAGCGAATAATCATCATACTGCCGATATGCTCCTGTAAAAATATCCTCAGTTTGCCGTCTGTTTCCTGTACTTGCTTATGCATCTTTTTCAGCACCCTGCGGAAAGCGTAAGTTAAAACAAGCAGAATTACTCCTCCGGGAATTATTATCAATGCGAAACGGTGGTCAAGTGCGATTATTATGATTAACGCACTTATCATTTTTACCACCATTTCGACAAGTCCGGGGAGAATATCGACATAGCTGTTCGCCACAACTACCGTATCATTCGTCAAGCGGTTCAGCCATTCACCCGAATGTAATGCACTGACGTGTGCAAAATCTTTATTAAGAATATTTCTCAATAAACGTTCTTTGAAAATATTCTCAAATGTTGAGCGTGACAGCTCGCTTAACCAACGGATAACGGCTCTTACACCTACTCTTGCGGCAACAAGTATAATAATCAGCGTTACATAATGCCAAAATCCGCTCGCATTGTGCTGTGACGCACTGTCCACAATATTTCTGAGGAGAAGTGCGTACAACACACCCGAAAATCCGTTAATTGACTGAATAACTATCAGCCCCAAAATATACAGCTTTTTAGTTCCGGGGACTCTAAAAAGCCATTTCAATGTATTTGTCCTGAATTTTTCCATAGTTTTCTTTTCAACCGTTTTATCTTGCCAACAAATTTCAGCGTAAATGCCCTGAGCGGAAATAAATCGCACCACAGGTGAACATACAGCTTATACCGCCAATCATTCACGGATATTTCTTTTCCGCTGCGGACTACCGCTGTCAGCACACCGATAATGTGACGGTCAGATATTCCGTATTCCTTGCAATAGCGATTATCTCCGCAAATAACGTAATCGTCTTTACGCACTTTGAGTATTCTATGCAGAACGTATTGACCGCTGTCACGTTTATACAGTGGAACGTCGTACTTTTTTAGTCTGCCCTCAGACTTTTCGATAATAAGCAAATCCCTATCCTGCCTTATCAGAGGTTGCATACTATCACCGACATTTGTATATATCAGCTGTCCGTCACGATTTATAATCTCTTCAAAACTCGTCATTGCATTCCCTCATAAGCGACCTTCGCCGCCGAAATGTCCATATTACAACCAAGCTGATAGAGATTTACCGTATCAGCAAGTCTATCTATCAATAAGAGTGTTGTCATCATTTTAACGCTGTCCGCAGGGCGGTAAACTTGCTGCAAAAGCATCATGTATGCTTGTTCTTGTGTAATAGGCTCGATATGATTATCGGCGGCTCTTCTCAAAATACATATTGCTTTGAGCGGAACGGAAATATTGCTTCCGATTCTATGCTTGCCGTTGTACGGTGTACCATAGGCGATCACATCACTGTCTGTGATATGCAGTAAAGGCTTATCATCGTTGACCATTACCGCACGTTTACCAAAATACTCACGCCAGAGTCTTGTGTGGGTGGATTTGCCAACTCCCGATTCTGCTGTAAAAAGATACCCGATACCGTCCACAGCCACCACAGAACCGTGAAATAAAATCGTATCATAGTCTATCATTTTTTCTGCAATTTTGCGGTAAACTGCAAGTTCTTCAAGATAGCCGTCCGAGAAATTCCGTGTAGGTCTGCCCTCGAATTCGTCCTCTCGGGCAGACTTTTCTCGTTCAAAGTCAATATCTGCATTTGTTGTGATAACGCAATAGTCAACAGGCTCGTCTGTTTGGTAGCCGGCACAGTATTCGTGTACCTCGTCATATATAGAATTGATTTCTACAACTTTATCGGCTATTTTATAATTTCTTTTCATAGTTTTCTCTATACTTTCACTTTATTAACATTTTTATAGTGTATCTCAGAAATTCCCCTTATACTTAAATAGTGCTTTCAGTTCGCTTTTTACAAAGTCCTTCTGAACGGTGAAAATTCTTGATAACCTATAAAACGGCAGCAGCGGAAGTAAAAGCTTATTCTCAAAAAACTCCGGATAAAATTGCCGCATATTCTCAATCGGTGGAAATAATCTGTTCCATACATATTTTATCTTTCCGAGTAAGCCTTTACTGCCTGTCTTTTTTATCCTGCTTGAAATCATACTGTCCATACTGCCGTATGCTCCCGCCATGAGGTAGTATGTAAGCATTTCCTGTTCGCTCTCCGATAACTTTGGAAGCTTATCAGAGGAAAATGTTTTCATTGCAAGCTGTCTGCGTTCCTGCTCAAATTCGGATATTTCAAGCTGTCGGCACTGCTCGGTTATGTAATCCCAATTAAGCGTGTCGCCCTTTTCTTTGCAGAAAACATAGCAGTCCAAAAGTGAGCGTATTCCCGTACCGCTGCTGCTGTAATGCTTATATTCGTGAGCGGTCATAAACACATAGAAATCCTCATCGGAGAAATGATAGCCGAAGTTGTTGTCTTCATCATGGAGCATGAGCCGCATTGTGTCGTCATAGTAAGCGTTGAAAACTTCGGAATGCCCTTTGCCAAACAGGTGTGTGTGCATTTCAAAATTTAAAATAGGCTCTTTTTGGTAAGTGTCGTGATGACCGTCGCCGAACTCAGTTGTAGTATAGCCTTTTTCTTCAAAAATTTCTCTGACTTTTTCGGCAAATTGTTCGTCAAACAGAATATCTATATCGGACATCTCACGCATACCGTTTTCGGGGTACAAGTCTTTGAGGATAGAACCTTTCAGCGGCATATACCAAATACCCAGATTTTCTAATTCAGCGGTAATTGTCGCTTTTTCCATATCAAGGTATATATTTTTGCGGATAGCCTTAAATTTCGATTCGTGGAAATCTTCATGCTGTACCCCTGCACGTTCAAGAGCAATACATACAGCGGCTCGAACTTTATGGAATTTCGCCTGTTTATAGAGATTTTCCAAATCCATTGTCTGTACTCTTGCTTTGTCGGGAGTAATGCCGTTTACGGCACAATACAGCAGGTATATCAAATTTTCTTGTGTTTCGTTCATTCTTCCAAAGCCTCAATAGAACGCAGCTTTTCGAGAACATTCGCCACATCACGCTCGACTGTCGGGCGGTCGGCTTTCTTATACTCTGCAAGGAGCTTGTCAACAATCTCATTTTCGGTAGTGTCTTTTTTCAGGCATTCTATTATAAAAGCCGCTGTTTCGTTATTTCGGATAATACCGGAAAACTTTGTTCCGCTTGTTGAGATGATATAATGCTCACCCTTTGTTTTGTGGGTGAGATATTTCGGGTTTAGTTTCATTATTGTAAATCCTTTCTGTTATACGGTAAAACGGCAGACAGCGTAATGCCGCCTGCCGTTAAAGCTGAAAGCAATGTTAGTGGTTAATCATCGCCGCCATCATTAACATCAGGAAGTGATGTCGTGATAACATCTTCCGTTTTGAACTCCTCAAACTGCATTTCAGGTGTTACATATTGATTCTCCATTGTTTGTTTCTCCTTTATTCGTTAATAATACCGTTGATATTTGCCTTTACTGCTTTGCTGTAAACTATATGCTGTTTATCATTAGCATCTTTGTAGACAAGATAAGAACGAACATACCAAGTTGTACTCTCTGTCACACCTGATTTTGTCCATGTGTATTTCAGATTCTTAGTGTTTGCTCCTGCCTTTGTGGACAGCTTGACATACTCTGCGTTTTCAGCAGTAACATTTTCGCCGACAGTGCTATCGCTTGTTGCAACAAGTCCGCCCTTAACAAGCTTGCATTCTACGGGAACATTCACAACAGATACAAATGCGACTTTATTCGTTGATGTATTCGGGGTAACGCTCTCGATAATAGCTGTACCTTGTTCGTGAAATTCTTCGATATCATCAACATAGACTGCTTCAAGAGTTATGTTTTCAGACGGCATAAAGAAAGAATACAACTCATTTGTGGAGATCTTTGCACCGTTTCTCAGCCAGTGAGAGAACTTCATACCGCTTGGCGCAGGGTTTGCATGTGCTTTGATAAGCGTAGAAGCCTGATAGCTTGCACCGCTTTCACCGCTTTCACCGCTTTCACCGTTCTCAAGCGTACCGCTTATTACTGTTACGGTGTAATGTTCGTTTATCTTCTCATAAACGACCTCAACGGTAATCGCTGTTTCGGGCTTTTGTGCGACAAGTGTTTCAACTGCACTCTGAGCCGATTCAGCTGTTGTGTATAGCGTTCCGTTTACCTTCCATCCAACAAAATTAAATCCGTTATAGAATGTGTTTGCAGGAACAGTGTAGTCGGAAGACTTAAATATCTCTGCCTTTACAGTTTTAGATGTCTTTGTACCGTTGATGTCGATTGTGTTGATAACAACACGAGTACACTCTAACATCGGAACATCACCATTCTTAGTATCGGTGTATGTTGTTCCGTTAAAGTCTGCTGTAGCTGTGTAGTCAGCTTTACCCACCTCGGTGTATGTCGGGGCTGTTGTAACGTTGCTTGTAATGGTCGCATTTACAGTTTGGGTATCGTCACCCTTTTCACAAACAAATGTTGCCGTTGCAGACTCTGTGCCGTTCCATGTCCAAGTAGGTTCGCCGTAGGTGTGACCTGTTGCGTCAACGTCCTCTACGGTCTTTGTCTGTTCTGCAAAAGCTTCGTTTGTAAATGTTGCTGTGTAGGTTGTTTCACCTTTATCAACGCAAGTTGCAGCTTTTGTAACCTCAGAGGTGGTGTTGACTGTTTCTGTTTCAACATGGCTTGCATCGTTCTCACAAGTGCGTGTTGCTGTTACTGTTAAATTGTCATTGCTCCATGTGTAAGACACTTCGCCCCAGTCGTGACCCGCTGCGGCAACAACTGTTTGATCTTCTGTAATCTCTTCGTATGTCGTATCACTGGTTTTCTTGTAATACTTGCCGTCTTGAGAGTCTGTGTAGTACTCAATGTTTCCTGCTGTTGTGCAGGTTGCGTCTTTTGCGTCAGTCTTGACAAAACCAAGGTCGCCGACAAAAGTAGCATTGACATCATTGAATTTGTTTACACAAGTTT
>CACWTQ010000109.1 GCA_902763835.1 uncultured Ruminococcus sp.
TAAAACGTGAAAAAAATTAACAATCTTACCATTAGAGAGAGTAAAATCGTAAATTTTTAAAATTATCAGGATTTTGTACTTGACTTTTCAATCAGTTTACTCCTTAGATATATTTTAAAATTTTATATAAGGGAATCGACTCCCGACAATTTGTCAAGAGTCGATTAAAAGTGAGGTTTTCTATGAAAAAATTTATAAGAAGAAATCCAATTTATTGTATCGGCTGACCGATAGGGTACTCTGTGCTGAGATGAACAGAATATCTCAATACTGCCAACGAGTCAGCGGAAGTAAGCTGTTTGTCGCCGTCAACATCAGCGAGTTTTGTTTTTTCATCATCAAATGTTTCCAGTTTTACGGAAGCTCTGAGGATAGACAACGCATCTTGGGAATCGATTTTGCCCGAGCCGTCAACATCGCCAAGAATGCCGCCAAGCTGTGGCTGAATACCGCTCTTGATAACTTTTTTGCCTTCTTCTTCATTGTAACGCTCATCTGCCGAATAAAGCTGATAAGCACTCCAAACATCATTTTCTGTTGTGCCGAAAGCACTGATTGCGTTTGCTGTACTCTGCGGAGTTACTACATCATTACCGTTGTCGTCTTTAGTACCCAGATAATTCAATACAAATTGTGCAACAATATCGGCACGGTCAAGAGTAGGACTGATTATATCGCCTTGAATCTTACCCGTTGAAGTGATAACTTTAGCAACACCAATTCCGTTGCCGCCATCAAACTGTACACCCTCGGCAGTCTTGTCACTGTCTGCCGGATTCTCGTAAATAATGTGGCTTTTTGAAGCAGTAGTGCCTATAACGGAAGAATTAATGATAGCGTCAAAGGTTTGAGCATTTGAATCCAGGTCATGGAAAATTACATAGATAGCGTCATTCTCTCTTCCGCTAAAGTCAACCTCATAAGACTCGAACACACCGGGCTTGCCATCAACAGCCTTACCACCAAGCTTCTTTCTAGAACCCCATGTATTGTCGGAAACCCAACCGTTGTTGCCTGTAGCATAATCGCCTTTTGTAGTATCCCAAATGTAGAAGTTGATTGATTGAGAATTCCAGTCGCCGGAATCAAAGAAAAATGTACCTTTTGAAGCAGAAGAAGTTTCGTTATCAACGGTTACAGCCGAAGCCGAAACAGCCATTGAAGATACAGCCAAAACAGCTGCCAATATAAAACATAGTTTTTTCTTGCCCATATTAAACACTCCCATAATTTTTTAAATCAAATATACATTATTTATAACAATTACATTATATACCAAAACAAAATAAATTTCAATAGTTTTTTTAAAAAAATTTGGATTTTTTTAAATTTTATTTACAGTGTATAAAAAGACCCTCGGCTATAAAAACCAAGGGTCTGAATTATGTTCTTTAAGAGATAGTTAAGTTAATAAAAGATTAGTCCTCAATCTTCTTGCGAGTAGCAACGATTGTGCCTGCTGCTGCAATGAGAACACCTGCGAAAGCAACTACACCTCTTGTGTCACCTGTGGAAGCAGTGTCTGTAGAACCTGTTGTAGTTGTAGAACCACTTGTTGTAGCAGTTGTTGTGCCTGTAGTTGTTGAACCAGCAACAGTTGTTGTTGGTTTGGTTGAAGAAGTGCCTGTCGAAGAAGTAGAAGATGTTGAAGAAGAATTATCGGAAGATGTTGATGATGTGTCATTTGATGAGCCGCTGGTGGGAGCGATAAATTCCTTACCCTTAGCCTCTTTGTCAGCATAATCAGCCTCACCGCTCTTAGTTTGGTACTTTTCCCAAACAGCATCAGCAGTTGTGCCGAACTCTGCAATAGCGTTCTGAACAGATTCCTTGCTCACATTTGCCTCGGAATTGTCCTGATACTTGAAAACATAATCAGCAACAATCTGAGCAGGATCAAGGCTCGGATGAATGATATCACCCTGAATCTTACCGGTTGATGTGATAACCTTAGCTATACCAAGACCGTCGCCGCCATCGAAATTAACACCCTCTGCTGTCTTCTTGCTGTCTTCGGGGTTCTCGTAAGTAACACCGTTTCTTGATGCAGTATGACCGTAAACGGAAGTATTGATAAGAGCATCAAAAGTCTGAGCATTTGAATCCGGGTCATGGAAAATTACATAGATAGCGTCATTCTCTCTTCCGCTAAAGTCAACCTCATAAGACTCGAACACACCGGGCTTACCCTCAACAGCTGTACCACCGAGCTTCTTTTTAGAACCCCATGTATTGTCGGAAACCCAACCGTTGTTGCCTGTAGCATAATCGCCTTTTGTAGTATCCCAAATGTAGAAGTTGATTGATTGCGAATTCCAGTTGCCGGAATCGAAGAAGAAAGTCTTCTTATCTTCATCGGCAGCAGTTTCTGCCGATACCTCTGCACCTGCTGTCTTTTCGTCTGTTTCTACTGCACTTGCACTAACGGCAGCTGCGGAAACAGCAAGAAGAGCAGCCATGATTAAACTGATAAACTTCTTATTCATAGTTATTTCCTCCTGTTAATAAATACGCCATAATAAATAGACTAATGTCAGTAATCTAATTATACAACACGTTCCAGAAAAAATCAATACTTATTTTTAAAAAAAAGTTTACAATTTTTTCAAAACATAAAATTGATATTTTTTTAATAGAAATAAATCTCTTAAAGAAACCACACAAACATATATAACTGCGTATACCCCATAACAAAACTATACTGAAATCATCAGTTTGAAAAATGCAACTTAAATCTTAATAAGTATCAAATAGAAATAGTGTGAGCAATATCGTAAAGTTCCTTATTAAACACTCTCGGCATATCAAGAGCTTCCGTGATATCATAATCAACGATAACACCGTTTTTCATTGCAACCACTCTGTTGCCGATATCGTTCTCAAGAAGAGCAACAGCTCTGTAACCCATTTCACTTGCAACAACTCTGTCACGAAGTGTAGGCGAGCCGCCTCTCTGAACATGACCGAGAATTGTAGCTCTCGATTCAATGCCTGTTCTGTTCTGAATATATGTAGCAAGCTCTTCAACCTTGCCTACGCCCTCGGCAACGACAATGATGAAGTGCTTCTTGCCTGTACTCTGATTAGCAAGGATACGTGCGATGACATCTCTTTCAATGTCAAACTCAACCTCGGGAACGAGGATTGAAGCCGCACCAACGGCAATACCTGTCTGCAAAGCGATATCTCCGCAGCGTCTGCCCATAACCTCAACTACGGAACAGCGGTCGTGTGACTGAGCCGTATCACGGATTTTGTCAACCATTTCCATAGCTGTATTCATTGCGGTATCGAAACCAACGGTGTACTCGCTGCAAGCGATATCGTTATCGATAGTGCCGGGAATGCCAACGCAGGGAATGCCCTCGCCTGTGAGATCTCTTGCACCTCTGAACGAGCCGTCGCCGCCGATTACAACAACACCCGAAACACCGAGTTCTCTGCAAAAATCAGCCGCTTTTTTTACACCTGCGGGAGTGTTATACTCCTCACTTCTTGCTGTATATAAAACCGTACCGCCACGGTGGATAATATCCGAAACACTGCGAAGGTTAAGTTCGGTAACGTCACCGGTAAGAAGTCCGTTATAACCACGACTCACTCCGAAAACCTTCATCCCCTTGGAAATACCCGATCTTACAACAGCTCTTACAGCAGCATTCATACCCGGTGCATCACCGCCGCTTGTCAATACTGCAATAGCTTTCTGTGACATAAATAGTCCTCCTTTTATATTCCAATCGTATCTATTATAATACATATTTCAAAAAATAACAAGTGAATTTCAGGAAAAAATCCGTAAAAAAATTAATTTTTTTATTTTACAACAACTGAACTGTCGCCCAAAACTCTTTTTAATTCATTTATCATAACATCGTTCAGATATACATTATTGTTATAGGATAGATGTTCGTATTCTCCAGTATCTTCGTAATAAAACGAAACAGGGCTTGTACCGTCAAAAACCGCAAGAAGCTTTTTGCTGTATTCATACTCCCGTGAATTTTTCGAGGGCAGCTTCAAATAAAGTCTTTGCGGAGATTTTCTCTTCTGCAGCTGCGGAATACGTTCCTCCCGCTGCTGAGGTACATTCGACTGCGGTTCTTTTGGAGCAATTCTCAATCTGTCGCAAAGCAGTTTCGGCTCTTCGTCTTCCTTAGCATTTACGTTCGCATATATTTCGACGGCATTACCCTCGAAAATCATATTACCGTACTCCGCAAGCGTTTGAGGGAACACAAGCATCTCCAAACCGCCCGTCAAATCCTCGATATTAACAAAAGCCATAACGGAATTATTTTTTGTGGTTTTTGTTTTCACCGTTTCTATAAGGGCAATCACACGGACTTTTTTTCCGTCATAGAAATTACTGTTATCCTTTATGTCGGAAATTTTATCACACTTTACGGAATTAATATAGGATTGATTCTCGATTAGCGGATGTCCCGAAAGATACATTCCCGTCATTTCTTTTTCCATAGCAAGCATATCACGAACAGGAAATTCGGAAATTTTCGGAATTTCAAAAACGCTTAAATCCTCTTCATTTTCGCCTTCAAAGAAAGACATTTGCCCTTCAAGATTTTGACGTTTTTCGGTTTCGATACCGTCCATGATTTGACGAACACTCGAAAGCATCTGCCGCCTGTTTAGTCCAAGATTGTCAAGTGCCCCTGCCTTGACAAGACTTTCCACACCACGGACATTCAAGCCTTTTCCGTAAAGTCTGTTGCAAAAGTCATAGAAGCTCTTGAACTTTCCTTTTTCACGCTCTTTGACAATCTCATTAATAACAGCCGAACCGAGATTTTTAATTGCCTGCATACCGAAAATAATATCATTTCCGTATACCGTGAATCCGGAATTACTTGTATTAACGTGCGGCGGAAGAACTTTTATTTTCAAGCGTGAACACTCTTCGATATAAAGCGGAAGTCTACCAGAATTTTCTATAAGACTTGTGAGCAATGCCGCCATATATTCTTTCGGAAAATGATATTTATACCAAGCAGTCATATAAGAAACCGTGGCATATGCAGCCGCATGAGATTTATTAAACGCATATGACGCAAAGCTTTCCATTTCACCAAAAATTTCGGCGGCGGTTTTTTCATCAACACCTCTGCGAACACAGCCGTCAACCTCGACTTCTCCGTTTTCGTTGACATAACCGTAAATGAAAACCTTGCGTTCCTTTTCCATAACGTCTTTCTTTTTCTTCGACATTGCACGGCGAACGATATCCGCACGACCGAGAGAATACCCTGCAAGCGTTCTGAAAATCTGCATAACCTGTTCCTGATATACTATACAACCGTAGGTAACATTCAGAATGTTTTTAAGCAAAGGGTGCTTGTATTGTGCATTCTCGGGGTGATGTCTGTTCTCAATATAAGTCGGAATTGAGTCCATAGGACCGGGGCGGTACAATGAAATTACGGCTATCAAATCTTCCACAGCTTCGGGTTTCAGCTGCATAATAATATTAGTCATACCTGCCGATTCAAACTGAAACACACCCTGTGTGTAACCTTGGGATATCATTTCAAAAACGTGTTTGTCGCTGTAGTTAATATCATCATCGGTGAAATTCGGGTGTGTTTTCAAAATCATATTTTTTGCATCGTTCAGCACGGTGAGATTACGAAGTCCGAGAAAATCCATTTTCAGAAGTCCCAGCTGCTCCAGCCTTGTCATTGTGTACTGTGTGACAACTGCTTCGTCATTCTTAGCAAGCGGAACATATGTATCAACGGGATCTCTTGTGATAACGACACCTGCCGCATGAGTGGTCGCATGACGCGGCATACCCTCAATATTTTTAGCCATATCTATAAGCCGCTTTGTCTGAGAGTCTGTATCGTAGAGCCTTTTGAGTTCGCTTGAAATCGAGAGTGCCTTATCGATAGTCATTCCTATATCGAACGGTACAAGCTTTGCTATAGTATCGACTGTACCGTACGGGATATCGAGAACTCTTCCGACATCACGGATTGCACCTCTTGCCGCCATTGTACCGAAAGCGATAATCTGTGCAACGTGATCTGAGCCGTACTTTCTTATGACGTAATCAATAACCTCCTGCCGTCTGTCTTTACAGAAGTCAACATCGAAGTCGGGCATACTCACTCTTTCGGGATTCAGAAAACGTTCAAAAATCAAATCATATTTTATCGGATCAATACCCGTAATACCGATACAATATGCCGCCAGACTGCCTGCACCCGAGCCACGTCCCGGACCTACAGGAATACCCTGAGATTTTGCGTATTGGATAAAATCATTCACTATCAAATAGTAATCGACATAACCCATTGTACGAACGACATCAAGCTCATACTCAAGACGTTCAATCAGAGATTTGTCGGGATTCTCACCGTAATGTCTGTACAAACCCTCATAACACTGACGTTTAAAATATTCAAAATGGTCTTCGCCGTTCGGCACGTCAAAATGCGGAAGCTTTGTATTTCCGAACTCAAATTCGACATTGCACCTGTCGGCGATAAACTGAGTATTCTCAATAGCCTGCGGAACTTTCGGAAACAACGCTCGCATTTCAACTTCTGTTTTTATGAAAAATTCATCTGACATAAGAATATTATGCGTTTCGGAATCTTTTTTATCTATGTAATGACAATCATTCGTTGCGACAAGAGGAATATTTAAATCCTCCGACATTTTAATAAGAGTATTATTTACAACAGTCTGTTCCTTGATAAAATGATTTTGCAGCTCCAAGTAAAAATTTCCATCACCGAAAAGATTTTTATAATACTTTGCTTTCTCGTAAGCACCGCTGATATCATCGGCAACAATCGCTCTCGGAATTTCACCTGCAAGGCAAGCCGAAAGGCAAATCAGACCCTCGTGATACTTTTCAAGGAGAGTATCGTCAATTCTGGGTTTACGGTAAAAGCCCTCAGTCCAAGCAATTGAAACCATTTTTGTTAAATTTCTGTAGCCTGTCATATTCTCGCAAAGCAAAATCATATGATACGGGCGAGAGTCAAGCTCGGCAGTTTTATCATGCAGAGTTCTGTTAGCAACATAGACTTCACAGCCTATAATCGGCTTTATACCTGCATTCTTTGCTTCAATAAAGAAATCAACCGCAGCGAACATATTTCCGTGGTCGGTTACGGCAACGGCGGTTTGACCTTTATTCTTAACGGATTTTACTAAGTCTTTCAGACGGCAAGCACCGTCAAGAAGAGAATATTCACTGTGAAGATGCAAATGAACGAATGACATATTTTATCAACTTCTTTTTGTATAATTATTTTTATAATTATACCATACAATTTTCAAAATTTCAAGCGTGCGGACAACCGTGCGGACAACGTCCGCATGAAACACGTGAAGACAGTTCTTCTAATCATTAACTTCAAGAACCCGACCGAAAGGTCAATATTCGATCTCTCCTTAGGGATAAAATTCAGACGCAAGAAAGAAGTTTTCTTCTGCATCATACAATTTGATAGAATTATGCAAGAATAAAGAGGGCTTTCGCCCCCTTATGTAAATTTTATATTCTATCAGGTTACTTCCTCTTTTATCTTCTTAATTTTAAACATTCTTCTGAGAATAAATCCAACAAACTTCGGGTTATCAATTACAATGAATTTCATAAAATCTTTCCTCCCATATTATATTGAATAATCAGCAGCAATTTCGTTTCAGGGCGAACGATAAAATCACTATCGCAACACCTACCAGAATAGCTGTAAATCCGCTTTCAAAAAACGACCCGACTATAAGTCCCAGTCCGAAGGCAAACACACATTTCGACTTGCAGTTATTGCAGCACATTTTACCTCAACCCCTTTTCAAATTTTGCTTTATTACATAATATACAAAAATCGAAAAAGTGTGATTAATCATTTACAATAATTAAAAGTGCCGTGCCGCTGCTGAGAAAAATCTTGACATCATCATCTACCGCAACATTGCTTATCGTGTACGGAAAATCTGCACTGACCGTCTTATTATTCATAGGATAAAACATACCTTCATAAGAAAGCACAGCTGAAAAACAAGCAAACGGCATAACAGAAATTGTCTTCCCACGAACGTTTTTCAGAATGTTTTCACCCTTGGTCAAAAGAGAAACCTCGTTAAATTCATCAATGATTTTCCCTCTTGCACCATTGTTTTGAATATACAAAAGCACCGATAAATTCGCTAAAGTATGGTCAATTCTGCCGCCTGTAACACCAAAGAAATCAATATCCTTAAAGCCACGCTTAACAGCTTCGGCAGCACAGTGCATAGTATCGGTATCGTCCTTTTGAACCTGCAAAGTAACAACTTCGCTGTCTTTGAAATGCTTGTAATTATCCGACGAATCAAAATCACCGATAATCAAATCAGGAACAATACCAATCGGGATAAGCTTATCTGCACCGCCGTCCGCACAGATAATATAATCATCTGAATTTATTTTGGTTTTAAGGAACTCGCTGTCAAGCTCGGGAGATGCGGAAATTATTACACAGCGTGAAGTTGAATTCACCATTTTTTCAAATCCTTTACCTCGTTATACATAGCAACATAGCTATCATGACGTGACTTGCTGATTTTCCCATTTTTAACAGCTTCAACCACCGCACACTCTTTTTCACACAGATGATTGCAGGAATTGAATTGACACTGCCCGAGGTACTCCTCAAACTCGGGGAATGCAAATTTTAAATTTTCCTTTTCGATAATTTCGTATCTCTGCAAATCCACAGTTGAAAAACCAGGAGTATCGGCAACGTAACCGTCACCAAATTTGTAAAGCTCCACAGAACGTGTGGTATGTCTGCCACGACCGAGCTTCTTACTGATGTCGCCCGTATCAAGCTGCAAATCGGGAAACAGTGCATTTAAAAGAGAGGACTTCCCCACACCGGAATTTCCTGTCAAAGCTGTCACTCTGCCAGGTAGAATACTGCGGATATCTTCAAGTCCTCTGTTATCGGTAATCGAAAATTCAATCGCCTTAATTCCCGATAAATCGTAAATTTTCTTGAACTCTTCCGGCGACTTCAAATCGGATTTTGAAAATACTATAACAGGCATAATATCCTTAATTACAGCGGCAGCCGTCATTTT
>CACWTQ010000110.1 GCA_902763835.1 uncultured Ruminococcus sp.
CTTGAAATACGTCAGTATTCCTGCGGTGTTGTGCCTAACACAGAACAAATTATCCTGCGTCTAAATTGTTCAACTTATTTCCCAACAGTTCCTAATTAAACCAACTTTCGGTCGGGTACATGAAGTTAAACAAAAAATAAACTGTCTTTACATGTTAAAAAGGAGGTACATGTTTAAAAAATGTTTTCAAAATTCAGTGTAAAAAAGCCGCTTACCGTGCTGGTGGCGGTCATACTTGTAATTGTACTCGGTGTAGTTTCGTATCTCGATATGACCCCGAGCTTGTTTCCGAGTATGGAACTTCCGTATGTAATTATTGTGACTACATATATCGGTGCAAGCCCCGAAGAAGTCGAAACTACCGTAACCAGACCCCTTGAACAGTCAATGGCAACGCTTGATAACGTCGAAGAGGTTTCGTCAAGCTCTTCCGAAAATTATTCCATGGTTATGATTGAATTTTCCTATGAAGCCAATATGGACTCCGTTACCGTTGACATCAACAGCAAGCTCACTCAATTAAGCGGCTCGTGGGGTGAAAAAGTCGGCACTCCTTATACTATGAAAATAAATCCGAATATGCTCCCCGTAGCAATTGTCGCAATCAGCAAGGAGAACAGCACCATTTACGAACTCTCCGACTTTACCAAAGATACTCTCGAAAACAAGCTGGAGGGAATTGACGGTGTTGCTTCAATCTCTGTCGGCGGTATAGTGGAGCAAAGTCTTGAAGTTGTCCTCTCCGAGGATAAAATCAAAAGTGTAAATAAAACTGTCAAAACTGCTATTCTCGACCAGTTCTCCGATGCCGAAAAGGAAATCGATGATGCCAAAACTCAACTTGAAGACGGTCTTACTCAGGCTAAGGACGGCAAGGAGGAAATTGAAAAAGGCAAGGAAGCCATAACCGAACAGCAGGAGGAACTGTCTTCACAGCTTGCCTCTGCCGAAGCCGAAATTTCTTCCAAGGAGCAAGAGTTACTCACAACAAAACTCACTCTTGTGAATACAATATCCGAACTCACCGACCAAAAGCAACAGCTTGAAACCACGCTTAAACTTATGCAGGAAGTTCAAAAGGCTATTCACGAGGTTAACACCCGACGTGAAAATCTTCAGAGCGAATATGACGGCCTCAACGAATTATACACCTCCTACAGCAACATTAAGAAAACCAATGATGAACTGGATTCCGCATTGAACGCTATCGAAAACGATGAAACTCTTACAGCCGAACAGCGTGCCGAAGCTGCCAAGGAATTTAAATCAAGTGCGGACTATGTTCAGGGAAAAGCCGCACTTGCAGAGTGCGAAGCTCAGATAAAAGCAAGAGGACTTACACCAACAACACTCAATGTTACACTTCAAGCAACCAAAAGTGCCCTTGACCTTGCAGATTCTTCAATGAATACACTCGACCAAGGCTTACAGGAACTAGGCACCTCCTTTGAGTCTATCGATTCGGACGTTGCCGCTATCGAAGACGGTATCACTCAGATAGATTCGGGAATAGAAACTCTTTATGCAACTATCGACCAGCTTGATGCAGGTGCTGTCACTATTAAAGACGCTAAAAAGGAACTTGGCACACAAAAATCTCAGGCGGAATTTCAGATAAACTCTGCCTCCACAGATTTGAAAGTCACTGAAGCAACGGTAGATGCAACCATTACACAGCTTGAGCAGTCCAAAACCTCGCTTGACGATGCAGTAACTCAGCTTAACGATTCTAAAAAAGACGCTCTTGAGCAAGCCGACCTTACAAACACCGTCAATATGGAAATGATATCTCAGATTCTCACTGCCCAGAACTTTTCAATGCCGGCAGGCTATCTTACAGGCGGCGAGGAAAATATTCTCGTGAGGGTCGGTGATAAATTAGACAACCAAGAGGAGCTTTCCTCTCTCCTGCTTTTCGATTTGGGTATTGACAATGTAGATCCTATTTATCTTACGGACGTTGCAGACGTAAAGCTTGTTGACAACAGTGAGGATATTTACGCAAAGCTTAACGGCGACAACGGTGTAATCGTATCGTTCACAATGCAGTCGGATGCAGCAACGGCAGAGGTTTCCGACAATATTCAGGCGGCTCTTAAAAAGCTTTCAAAGGAATATTCCGACTTAAGTTTTACAACTCTTATGGATCAGGGCGATTACATTCACCTTATCGTAAATTCCGTAATCAGTAATCTGCTTTGGGGCGGACTTTTTGCAGTTGTAATTCTCCTCTTCTTCTTAAGAGATATCCGCCCGACATTTATTATTGCCTGTTCAATCCCGATAAGCGTAATATTTGCAATTGTACTTATGTACTTTTCGGGAATATCCTTGAATCTTATCTCCCTTTCGGGTCTTGCCGTTGGTGTAGGAATGCTTGTTGACAACTCGGTCGTTGTAATCGAAAACATTTACCGACTTCGCAACAACGGTGCAACTCCTGTACAGGCAGCCGTTTCGGGTGCGGTTCAGGTTACGGGTGCTATTATCGCATCTACTCTTACAACCGTTTGCGTATTCCTCCCGATAGTTTTTGTACACGGTCTTACAAGAACTCTTTTCCAGGATATGGCTTTAACAATCGGCTATGCACTCTTTGCAAGTCTTATAGTTGCAATCACGCTTGTTCCTGCTATGTCAAAAGGTATGCTCAAAAAGCAGAGCAAAAAGAAATCTAAGGAATCGGGCGGCGAATCAAAATTCGCTGTAGGATATAAAAAGCTTGCTTCCATAGCTTTAGACCATAAAATAATACTTCTTCTCGCTTCCGTAGTTCTCCTTGTTGTTTCGGCATATTTTTCGATTGCAAAGGGTTTCTCGTTTATGCCCGATATGCAGAGCAGTCAGCTTTCCGTATCGGTGACAATGCCCGACGAAGCAGACTTCAAAACAGCAGCTCAAACCACGGATAAAATTCTTGAAAAACTAGACACAATAGAAGATATCGACACAGTAGGTGCAGTAGTGGGTTCAAATGTTCTTTCGAGCGTATCAATCGGAGGAGGTATGGGCGGCGGAGATGACACGGCGGTTACACTGTATGTTATTCTCAAAGAGCAGCTTTCAAAATCCATTACAGAAATCTCTGATGAAATTCTTGAAAAATGCTCCGACCTTGACTGTGAAATGACGGTTGACTCCTCGGGTATGGGAAATATGACTTCAATGATGTTCGGCGAAGGTGTTTCAATAAATGTATACTGTAACGATATGGATACCTTACAGGACTATGCAACTCAGTTTGCAGATATTGTCGGAAACACGGACGGCACGGAAAACGCATTCAACGGCATTGATGAAACTACTCAGGAACTCAGAATCAGCGTTGACAAAGAAAAGGCTATGAAAAAGGGTCTTACGGTTGCACAAGTGTTTATGGATATCACAGGTATGTTAAGCAGCGAACAGGAAGCAACTCTTCTTGAAACAGGAAAAGACTCAATCACAGTTGACGTTGTGGACGGTTCTGCAAAAGGACTTACCGAAAAGGATATTAGAAATCACGTTATCGAAACCACCGATATGAAAGGTGAAAAGATTACGGCAAAGCTGTCGGATATTGCGACAATTCAAAAAGCCGACACGCTCAACACCATAACACGTCTTAATCAAAAAAGATATCTGAACGTCACGGCAGACGTAAAAGACGGCTACAACACAACCAACGTCACAGAGGAAATAAAAACAAAGCTTGACAATCTCACACTTCCCGACAGTGTTACATATGAAGTCACAGGTTCTTACGAAACTACAATGGAAGCTGTATATCAGCTTGGGGAAATGCTTTTGCTTGCAGTTGTCTTTATTTATCTTATAATGGTTGCACAATTCCAGTCGCTGCTATCTCCGTTCATCATAATGTTTACAATTCCGTTAGCATTCACAGGCGGATTTATCGCACTTATAATCGGCGGACTTGATATGAGCGTTATTGCAATTATCGGATTCATTATGATGGCAGGTATTATTGTAAACAACGGTATTGTACTCGTTGACTATATAAACCAGCTGAGAGCCGAGGGAATGCCGAAACGAGAAGCACTTATCGAAGCAGGCGTTACAAGACTCCGACCAATTCTTATGACGGCATTAACAACAATTCTGGGACTTTCCGTTATGGCATTCAGTCAAGATGAAAGCTCGGCAATGATGCGACCGATAGCACTTGTTTGTATAGGCGGACTTTTGTATGCAACATTGATGACACTTTTTGTAGTTCCGGCAATTTACGATATCTTTAACAGAAAAGAGATTAAGGTTATTGACGAAAAAGAACTTGAAGTCATTGAAGATTAACTTTCGGCGAAGCTTGTTAAAAGTTTGGTCAAGCTTTTTAAAGCTTGCGGGTCAAGGGCAGAGCCCTTGTCGCTGACGAAGCCAACTTTCAAAGAAAAATAAACTACCCTCAGCGAAACTAAAAGAACTTTTCAAAGAAAAAAATAAAAACCCCCATTAAAACAACATCTTTTGACAAAGACCAACAAAGGCAACAGCGTAGCGAATTGCCGGTCGAAGAGAGATAAATTCAATACTCGACATATTTCCTGCGGACGTTGTCCGCCGAATTGCCGGTCGAAGAGAAATAAATTCAATACTCGACATATAAAATAAATAGTGGTCGGTAATTGGTAAAATAACCAATCACTGACCACTATTCACTAATTACTTACAAAAGAGGTATTTACAATGGAGAAAACTAACGTAATGAGAATACTCGACCAAAAGAAAGTAACCTACATTCCCCACAGTATCGGAGATAACACAAAATTAAGCGGAAAAGAGGTAGCGGAAGCTTTGAAAAAGTCGCCCGACAGTGTTTTCAAAACTCTTGTTACGACTGCAAAAAGCGGAAACAAATATGTCTTTGTAGTTCCGATAAACCGTGAACTCGACCTCAAAAAAGCCGCCAAAGCAGTAGGGGAAAAGTCTGTGGAAATGCTGAAACAAAAGGAACTTTTACCTCTTACGGGATATATTCACGGCGGCTGTTCTCCTATAGGTATGAAGAAATTTTTCACAACCACCGTTGACCTTTCTGCGGAGGACAAGGAAACGATTTGTTTCAGTGCGGGAAAAATCGGATATCAAGTTGAGCTTTCCCCGAAAGATTTGGACAAGGTTATACGGTTTAAGTTTGCAAACATAACCGTTGATAATGCGTAATTATTTGGTTTTTGGATAAACGATACATCAAGTAAATAAAAAATTTATTCTTGATATTTTGCACAATATATGCTACAATAAATATAAGATAAATATTAAGAATTTGGTGATTGATATGAACAGCGAAACAAAACCAAACAAGGAATACAAGGATAGACTTTTCAAGTTCATCTTTGGAAATCCCGAAAATAAAGAATGGACACTTAGTCTATACAATGCAATCAACAACACATCTTACACAAATGCCGATGATATCGAACTTACCACAATAGAAGACGCTGTGTATATGGGTATGAAAAACGACGTTTCGTTTCTCATAGGCGACACAATGAGCTTTTACGAGCAGCAGTCAACATTTAACCCAAATGTTCCTATGCGGCTTTTTATATACGCAGGAATGGTATACAGCAGCTATGTCGAAACCGGAAAGTATCGCAGATTCAGCTCCAAACAGCAGACAGCCCCAACACCGAAATGTATATGTTTTTACAACGGTACACCCAATAAGGACGACAGAGTAATTCTTAAGCTCAGTGATTCTTTCGCTCCGAACTCCAAATCGGATATTGAGGTAACCGTTACAATGATTAACATTAACTACGGTAGAAACAAGGAGCTTATGGAAGCCTGCAAACCTTTGAAAGAATATGCGTGGTTTGTAGACAGAGTTCGCAAAAATCAAAAGCAATACAAAATAAAGAATGAGGAAAGCCTTAAAAAGTCGATTAGCGAAGCAATCGACGCATTAGACGACAACTCGCTTATTAAACCGTTTTTAGTAAAAAACAGAGCGGAGGTAGAAAATATGTGTATCACCGAATATGATGAAGAGAAAGCTTTTGCCGAGCTCAAAGAAGAAGGCAGAGAAGAAGGCAGAGAAGAAGGCAGAGAAGAAGGCAGAGAAGAAGGCAAAATTGAAATGATACTCAAGATGTTATCAACAGGTACAATTCCTAAAGAGGATATTGCCAAATTTGCCGGCTTTACTATTGACAAAATCAACCAAATTGCTGATCAAAACAATTTCTCTATTGCATAACGCTATTGTAATACTATTCAAAAAACGAGGTAAAAACAATGTATGAATGTATCACCGAGTATGATGAAGAGAAAGCTTTTGCCGAGTTCAAAGAAGAAGTCACTCTTGAAATTGCACTTAAGATGATAAAATTAGGTACAATTTCCAATGAAGACATCGCAGCAGTAACAGGCTATACCGTTGAAAGAATTCATCAGCTTGCAGAACAAAACAATATATAAAAAAACAAGGTCGGAACATAAGCGGAATCTCACCGCTGCTTCGACCTTGTTTTTATTAGACCTCCTCGGAAACTCAATTTTTTCATCAAAATTGATGATGACACAAAGTTTAAGGATCGCATTTTTGCACACATTTGTAAAGCAAAAAATCAGAAATAAACGGATTAAACGTTGACGATGCCAACGACACAATACACATAAACAGCATAGCAAGCGTAACAACCTCACCGGAAATTTCAACCGCAAGCTTTGCTCCCTCCGACTTTGCCTTGACGTTAAGCTTTTTGCCGAGAGTTCTTACAATCGGCATACTAAACAGAACTCCCAATATCAGTGTAAACACAAAATAAGGGTTGAACTGCTCAAAAAATATACTCCTTGAAGTGCTGCTCACATCAAAACCCGTGAACATCTTCGCTATAAATGTTCCTGCCTGAGTAAGATTTTCGGCTCTGAAAATAACGAATGTCACAATAATAACAAGCATTGTATAAATACGCTTTATCGGCTTAAACTTAATTTTCTCAAGGGGAATAATTTTATAGCTTTCAAGCAGAAGAAACATTCCGTGAACCAATCCCCATACAACGAAAGTCAGGTTTGCCCCGTGCCAAAGTCCGGTAAAGAAAAATACTATAATTCTATTAACAGCCGTGCGAAGCTTTCCCTTTCTGTTGCCGCCGAGAGGAATATAAAGGTACTCCTTAAACCAAGAGGAAATCGAAATGTGCCATTTTCTCCAGAAGTCCTGCATACTTTCGGCGGTGTACGGATATTTAAAATTCTCCGAAAACGTAAATCCAAGCATTTTTCCCAAACCAATCGCCATATCGCTGTAACCGCTGAAATCAAAATAAATCTGAATTGTGTACGCAATTCCGCCGAGCCAACAGGTGAGTATACTCAAATCATCGCCTCTCAATGCAAACATAGAATCGGCAACTCCGCCCACTGCATTTGCAATAAGCACTTTCTTTGAAAGTCCGCAGATAAAACGCCTTATTCCGTAAGCAGTGCTTTCGGCTGTTATTTTTCGGTTTTCAATCTGATGTGCAACATCATAATATTTTACGATAGGGCCCGCAATCAGCTGAGGGAAAAGCGAAATATACAGCAGTACGTTCAGAAAGTTTTTCTGTACAAGTGTTTTATCTTTGTAAACATCAATGACATAAGACAATATCTGAAACGTAAAAAAAGAAATACCTATCGGCAGCCGTATATTCGGCACAGGAATATTCACAGGCAGCACCGCATTAATTGTTTCCGCAAAGAAGCCTGTATACTTGAATATACAAAGAATCAGCAAATTAAAAACAATAGAAATCACCAAAAACGGTTTGCCCTTTCCCTTTGCTCCGGCTATCAGCCGACCCAAAATATAGTTTACCAAAACGGAGAATATCATCAAAAAAACCGTTATCGGTTCTCCGAACGCATAAAACAACAGGCTTGTAATTATGAGCAGAATATTTTTTGCTTTAATTGACGGCACTATCAAATATAAAATATATGTAACAGGGAGGAATATAAATAAAAATACCGTTGAACTGAATACCAATATATCACCTCTTACCGATTACTTTTAAACAGCTATAATTAATTATTCCAAATATAATTAATTTCCTCTACCGTATCTCCCACAACAAAAAATTTAAGTACCTTGTCACCGATAACATATTTTCTCATTGTAGCCGTATCGTCTTCACTGTTTCCGTAAATCGAAATAAGCTCTTCGGAGGTTGTGCCGATTTTTGCACCCTTGGAGGTTGTATAAGAGGGGTCTGTAATCACAACACCCACAACGTAATCCTTTGAACCGTCTGCATTCGGATAAGTGTTAATCGAACATTCGTTAAAGGTAAATGTCTTATCATACTGACCCTCGTATTTACAGCTCGGTGCTTCTTGGTACATTTCTTCCTTACCCAAAAGTTTTTTAACATCTTCGATATCATCGTTAAAATTAATGTTGCCTTTGCTTAATGTTATAACGAAATCCGATTCGTCAAACGAACCTGTTGAAACGTCAGCTTCGGTATCGGTAGTTTCCTCGTTCTGTGATTCAACCTCCGAGCTTACGGTATTTTCCACCGTACTGTTAGTTGTTGTTTGAGCCGCAGTGTTGTCACCGCCGTTGACAATTGTTGTGGTTGTCTGTGCAGGTGTATTCACAACAGTTGAAGCCACGCTTGATGTTTCGGCAGCCTTTGAGCTTGTTGTTTTAACCTCTTTCTTTGAAGAAGCCGAAGAAACCGCTTTGGAACTTGTTGTGGTTACAACCTTTTTCTTTTCGGAACTGTCGCTCGACTTTTCGGAAGAATCGGTTGATTTTGCTGTGTCCGTGTCCTCTTCGCTGTCGGAACTTTCTTCTTCGGATGATACCGTTTCTACTTTCTCTGCTTCACTCTCTTCTTCGGAAGATTCATTATCATCGGAATACAAAACTCTTGATTCCGCAGAAGCAGTATTGTCTACATTATTTTTACTTCCGCAGGCTGTCATTGACGAAAGAATTAAAACCGCTGTCAATGCAAGCAGGATTGTTCTTTTCATAGTATACTTCACCTTTCTGTATATTTTTATTAATACTAATTTATTTTAAGTCAAGTATAAAATATCCATAATTAAAAATTACTAATTGTCAATTATAATTGAGTATATTTCGTCCGTACAAATCAAATCATCGCTGTCACCGATATATGCGTTTACAGAATACTCGCCACTTGGAATATCCGTTGTATCAACATAAAGCGAAAATCCGAAGTCACTTTGTTCATCGTCACCCAAAAGCTCCGCTTCACAAATCGGGAATGCCTCAAAACAGAAAACTCCGTTCTCACCCTCAAAGGTCACGTAAATATCCGTTTTGCCTTTAAAATAATACTCATCCAGAATACCGTGAATTTTAAGCATTCCGTTTTCTTTCTTAACTTCACAAACATTCTTGTCGCTTTTGTAGATATCTGCGGAAATATCAAGACTTCTTGACGGTGCTGCCATAATTGGAGCTTTTTCCGTGATATTCGGAATATTCCTTTCAACTATTTCAAGCACGACATATTCCGCCGGAAAAGTACTAAGCATATTCAGCCGATAAGGAATCTCTCTCGAAAACTCCGCCTTAAAAGTGTTTTCCGCAATGAACGGATAAAGCGAACGTCCGAATGAATCCCGATACATCAAAATACTGTGTTCCCTATTGCCGTTCACCGTTCTTATCAGCATATCGTCAACAGTTTGGAAACTTCCGATATATTCAAAGCTGTAATCAATATCGTAAATTTCTTCTTCACTGAGAATATTAAGCGTCGGGAATATCATAGAATCGAGGTCACCCTCCCAGCACTGTTCCGTATGATGATTAACATCGCTGAAATCGTTATGCTCAATTCCTAATTTATCCATAATCGCATTATGCACAAGAACAGCACCCTCGTTAGTCCAGTGCGAATCTCTCGAATGATACAAAACCTTATCCTGCGACAAAAACAAATCCTTAAGCACAATCTGATTGACTTCATACTCGTCAAGTACAGCACTCAGCATTTCAAGATTATTCGGCTCACCGCTTTTCACATATCGTGACGGCATATTTTGAGGATATACAGTGTTCTTATTCGGAGCGGAAATAAACAGAAACTCCGCACCGTTCTCCTCCGCATACTCCTGAATAAGCTTCAAGGTTTTTGCCGTGTTGTCGATTCTTCTCTCGCTTAAGGTATTTCTCGACATATAGTCGTCAAGCGTACTCGCAAAGTAAAGCCAATCATTATCCCCAACAACTATTTTTTCGTTTGAAGAGGTTTGAAAAATCTCCGCTTTCTGAACGCTGTCAAACGTAACAAGCTCCTGTCTGAATGCGAAATGCTCCGACAGGTACGTTTCAAATTCGGAGGGCCAGTCAAGGTTTGCCGAACCGTCCTCCTTAGCAAAGGACGGCATTTCGGAAAGCTTTCTGTTCTCGGCTGTTTCATCGGCTTTCACAAACGGCATACACACAACAGGGGTTATGCAAATCGCAAAAAATAAAATAATATAAATAATCTGTAATTTTTTTTTTAACACGTGTAGATAGTCCTTCCGTTATATAACGTTACGAACCCGACAAAAAATTAATCTTAATCGGGAGTTTTAGGATACTTTACTTATCCTTGCTCTTCACTGTTCATTCTTCATTATAAAGAATTTTCGGGTGACAAACCAACTACCGATTATAATTACTACTAAAAAGCAAACCGCAGATTTGCCACCACAATTATTCTTTATTCAATATTGCGGAGTTATGTAATGGTCTAACGTCCAGTTTACGGAAGTGAGATACTCTGTCGAAACGGCATAGAACTTTTCTCCGCAGTCGTAGTTAATCCACTTTCCGTTTATATAAATCTGATTCCAAGAATGCAGATTTGTATGATAGCCTGTGCCGACAATAATTCTTGTCTTGTATCCTGCCGCATGGAAAAGCTGATCCAGATATGCGGAGTAATGATAACAAGCACCGTAACCCCTGTTCATAGAATACGCTGCCATTGCTGCCCAGTCCGCATTATAAGGGTCTGTATAAACAGCAGGAACATTCACATAATAATAGAACATATGATTTATAACATACTTGCAAAGTGCAGTCGGGTCTGTGCCGACCTCTGCCACAATCTCCTCCGCCTTATACTTATAGTAAACGACATTAAAAATAGGATTTAAAAGAACACAACGATGAGAATTTTTCATTAGGTTGTTGGTATTGTTTGAAGTAATTATCCAAAGAA
>CACWTQ010000111.1 GCA_902763835.1 uncultured Ruminococcus sp.
AGCTGTCTGTATTCAGCTATAAATCGGTCTTTGTAGTCACCCGACTGCATTAGCTGCACCGTGTCTTTCAGTTCCATTGTTCTCACCTCTTTTCGGGTATAGAAATACTAATAAACACCTTAAACAATGTCAACAAATTCAGCATTAACATGACAATACTTGTTACTTGTCGGTATTAGAATTTTGTAACAAGGAATTTTAGACAAGGAAAGTGCAGCAATAATTTCAACCTCTGTACCTTTTGGGATTACTGCTAGTTTTCCTGTTCTTTCACCGTTAGTGAATAGGTCATGATTTATAATTCCTTTCATAGCACACCTCCATTTCTCACTTACTTTCAATCGTTGTCGGGTTTATTATAGCGACATCTGCCGTTATAGAACGCTCCGCAGTCTTCCTGCTTGCATTCCATGTATTTATAAAACGTTCTTGTGATTGTTGCTCCGTCCGTCAGAGTTTGATTATCATCAGGGTTCTGCTGCCAATGCTGGACTTGTGTTTCACAGCGGAGATTGTAGGGGCAAAGCATAAGACGTCACCTCTCTTCGGGTAAAAGAATACCGCTTTCGTTTGAGGGCGGTTAGTTTATTAGCAAGCATAGACATATTCTTTTGGATAATCATTAGATTTTATAAAACGATATATTAAAGAAATAGTGTGAGAAGTAGACGTATTGAAACTCTGAAACTTAGATGTTTTATAAAATTCAAATGTGCAATTTTCCTTATTCGCTATTTCTACTGTTACATTGCCTATCATTTCATCTCTATTTCTGCCATATTCATAAGTTATAAAACCATTTTCAAGTTTTAAAAAACGAATATATGTCATCATAGTTCCCACCTCCATTTATTTAAGTAAATCCTGATTAATATTATCTTTGTCAATAATCGAATCTATAACAGATTGCCAATCATATTTTTGTGTTGCATATCTATGAGCGGTTTCATAATCACACCCAGTACTCTGCATATATCTCAATTCTCGAAGTTCGTGATTAAGCAGAAGAATATCAGAATCTTTAAAATTATTTTCCATTAGTCTTTGCCATGCAAGTGCTTGGTCAATATTGGGATCAAATTTTCTTACTGAACCATCACTGAATAAATGTTCATCAACCATTACATGATTTTTTATTGCTAAAACATCATCATAGTGAAATCCAGTGTTTTCTGAAATTGATTTAACATCATTATTGCCATTACGAACTCTAGCATTATAAAATTGCTCTGCTTGCCGTTCAAATTTTTCTATATGCATAAAATTAGTATCCGTGATTTTACCGCCTGTATATATTATACTACCATTCTTATCAGCATTCAAGTATTTTCTCTTAAAATCCTCAAAACTCTCTGCTTTATCAAGTCCAAAATATTCCGCCCTGTCTTGCAGCTCTTTAAGCTCCGATTCATCTAAAGCC
Source organism: uncultured Ruminococcus sp. (assembly GCA_902763835.1). GTDB lineage: Bacteria > Bacillota > Clostridia > Oscillospirales > Acutalibacteraceae > RUG592. The sequence continues at coordinate 1,421 of CACWTQ010000111.1, forward strand.
CACTTTGCCCTTTGCAGCATACAGCACCGACAATTACAGTCTTCCGCAGGGTCACCAAATCCCCCCGGCTGCATTGCTGTCTTACCGTTCACTTCAAAAGGCTGGTCTATTTCTCTAATTTGCCCGTCAAGCTGTTTATGCGTATCTCTTGTATCATCGTCAAGCGTTGAATCCCACTGTTTTACAATATCTGCACCTTTGGATTTAGCTTTTTTAAGCGTATCTGTTTGAGCTTGATTTTGTATTCTGTGTCCCTCGGTTCTTGCTATCCTCACGGCATTATTGTAAGACTTATTAAGCGGACTTCTCATCCCCATAGCTAGGTTACTAGCCGTCTGATTCCACGTTGAGCCGTTTGCAATACCTCTTGAAACCTCATTGCGGATATTTTCTTTTAGTTTAACAATATCCTCTCCGAGCCGTGTATAAAGTCCTACAGATATAGCGGAATCAAGCTGTACTGCTCTTGCAACCTGACTTTGGTCAATCGGAAACAGTACCGGAACTTCCTGACCATGAAGATCATAAAATGTACCGACAGCACTGTTTGTATAACAGTCATTCAAATAGTCGTTCATACTTGAATATTCATTGCTCTGCAAATTCATCAAAGCTTCGTCAACCTGCATTTTAATTATCTGTTGGTACTGCTGCTGATAAACAATCGACTGAATATTCTCCAAATCTGTTCTTGTTGAAAGATTTCTGATTTTATCCTCACAATCCCTTGAAGCCTGTCTGTAAATTTCTTTCAGCTGTCTTAAGTATTCCTGTTCATCATTAAGCATTGAAAGCTGCACTTCTTTTTGACGGTTATTCATTGGCAATCACCTTATTTAACGCTGTAATCGCCGCTGTGGTGCTGTTTTCTTCATCAACGGGAATTTTACCCTTGATGTCTTCATAACTTATATCAAGAATATCGCAGATTGACTGTACAACAGTTTCATCATCAAGGACGTTCGCAAGGCTGAGAATTGTATTAATTTGTACCTGCTGACGTTCGGCATCTGTTTTTTCAATCTGAGCATTGTCGGAAGCGTTCGTCATAACTTCACGTTGGAATTTAAAGTACACATCTTTCTGTTGATAATCGGTATTCTGATTTTTGTTGATTTCATCAAGCACAATTTGAATCAGCTTTCTCAGGAACTGCTTCAATCTGATTTCAAGCTTGTTGCATTTCAGGTCAAGCAGAGCATATCGTGATTTTATTACGACATTTGTTATATTGCCGTCACCTATCTGAGCAGAATTAAAACCCATTCCAAAACGGTAAATATTCTTTTCGTCAAGGTCAAGCTTCGTCTGTCTTGCCTGATAAGGAATATCAACTGTACGTATTTCAACACCGCCATCGTCATCAACACCGATAGCCTTTTTCGATTTAAGATTCTGAATCATCTCATCTAGGTTATCGCCCTGAAATCCCGAAACAACATAAAGTGCGTCTGTAAAATCCTGCAAATTGTTTGAAAGAGAACAAGCCATTAAATCATAATCGTCAATCAAAGCTTTAATAGGCTTCAATCCGCTAAACTGCTTACGTCCGTTGTCAAGCCTAAAAAACGGAATAAATCCAAAGCCTTTGCCGGACTGCTTTCCTTTTTTGTCCGTAAATATTGTATGAGGGCGTGGATTTATTTCTACTGTGTCATCTCTAACTAATTCGCCGTCACGAACAGAAACATAAAAATAAACATTCTCCTTATCCCACACCTGAACACGAGTTATTTTCTTTTTGCCCTTGTCTATGCGGTCAATATACCAAAATATAAAGTACTCACAGCCGTCATCGGTATCTTTCGCCCGAACCTCTACAACTCCCATAGAATCGGCACATTCAAAGCGTGTTTTGCCCTGCGTGTCGCTGACGGCGTACATATATTCAAAGCCTTTTGAAATAGTACCGATAAGAAGCTCGTACAGCTCGGAATAAAAATCATCGTCAAAATACCCGTCAAGCTCCGTCTGCAATTCAGGCAAATCGGAGCGGATAGGATTATTTTCACCTGACAGCATATATTGAACCTGCTGGTCGACAAGCTCTGTAAAAAATGGGTGTGAAATTCTGATATTGCTTTTAAATTTATCTTCCTGAATATTGCCGTCACCGTCATAGTAATATATTCGATAATTTAAAATGTCGTGTTCGCCCTCATAGTATTTTTGACCGATACGGGCAAAGCGTTTCTTTTCGCTCGTTTTGTCCTCATTTATGAGCGTAAGAATTTCATCTGTACTCAGCACAATTTCACCTCCTAGATGAGCCAGCGGCTGCCGATGTATCTTTCCAAAGCATAACGCATAGCATCCATTAAATGGTTAAAATCATCAATGGGTTTATTTATTGTATTTCCGAATTTATCCTTTTCAAAAGTGTAATTACTGATTTCAGTAAGAAAATTTACGCATCTCGGGTGAATAAAAATCTCCAAATCCTGAATCCACTGCACACCGTACATAATGCTGTCTTTGCCTTTCTTTGCTCCTTGCACAGCTGTTAAACCGAGAGTTCGCAACTCGTGAATAGATTTTGGTTCGGCACTGTCGGCAACAATACGCTCTTTTCTGAATCCCATAGCAGTAATTTTTTCGTAAATATCTTTATTTGACAATGCTTTTTGATACAACTCATCAAAAACATAAAGTTTTTTATTCTCAACATCAAGCAGTCCTGCAAAAAAGGCTGTCGGGTCATTTGTATAACCGAAATCAAGTCCGAAAACACTTTTGATTTTCGGATTATCCTTGATAATTTGTGACGGTTGAAAGCTTTGCTCGTGCCAATTCTCATAAACAAGACCGTCAACAATACCCCAGTTGCCAAGTCCTGCAACCTCGTATCTTCTAGGGTTATTTTGTTTCATCTTCTCGAAAACCTTTTTATCCGCACTGTCAAGCCATTCATTACACATATAATTTGTGGTAAGTGCAAGCGTATCTTCATCAGGATTATCAAAAAAACGTTTTTTTAGCCAATGATGTTCATTCCAAGGATTGAAAGTAATTGTCCACTGCTTGAATAATCCCTCAGGAACTTCACCTCTGATAGATTCATCAAGCGTATCAAAATCAGCTTCACTCATAACTTCATAAGCTTCTTCAAGCCACGCCCAACACAGAACACCGATATCCACAGTAATAGATGTAATTTTCAAAGGGTCGTCAAGACCTCTGAAATATATTTTTTGCCCCGTAGGCTTATATGTCATTTCAAGAGGACTTTCCTTAATATCCCACCAACCATCAACTTGAAGTTGATGTATCGCCCATTTAAGTTCAGTAAAACAGCTGTCTTTTAGCGTTCGATAGGTTTTTCTTATAACAAGTAGATTCGCCTGCGGATATTTCATCAAATTTGAAATAAACCAAAGGGCGGTGGTTTTCGATTTTTTACTCGCACGACTTCCCTTTACAACTCTGTATCTGCCTTTGAAATGCCAAAATTTATTATAACCCTTTCCGACTGTTTTTGATAAAGAAATTTTAATTGCTGTCATCCATATCCTCCTCAATTACAATCGGAACTGTTCCCGAAACATTGACGTTATCTTTAAACATACCAAAACGCTTTCCAAGAAGCTCGGCGGCTTTGAGCTTGTCTTTTTCGGAAGGTTTTTTCTGGACCTTTTCAATTCGTTGCGAACCCTTTCCGACACCCTTTAAAACAATTTCTTCGCTTTTCGATTCACCACGCATTACGGAAGTCAGATATTCAACAACTTCTTGTGCATCGGCTGTACGTTCGTTATGAAGTTCTTCAAGCCGGGAATCTATGTATTCTCTCAGCTCCGGTTTATATTTAGAACTTGGTTTTTTTTGACCGGCTTCGTTAATCCAATCACTGGCACGTTCAGCAGTTTTTTCGGAATACCCTGCTCTGATAGCAGCCTGAGTAGCGTTTAAGTCGATGAGGTATTCCTCGCAGAAACGCTTTTGTTTTTCGGTCAATTTCGGCATATACCTCACCGCCTTTCGATACTTTTTATGCAACACAAAACCGCCCGTTCTGACCTTAGGGCGGCTTTATGCAATGAATCCAAAAATTAAGAGAAATCCAAAAATGTAAGCAAGTGGTTGCGGAGGTAGGAATCGAACCTACATATAACAGCTTATGGGGCTGTCGAGTTACCAATACTCTACTCCGCCATATCTGACAGACCGACTGTGTTAAATCGGTCTGCCTCAGAAGAAAGAAGTCATAGGAGGATATTTCAGAATCGTAATACTCAAATAATGTAACAAGTGTGTGGCGGAGTGGGAATTTATTTGTGGTGCAATCAAAAGTCCTTTGCTCCGCCCAAACTTCCATAATATCATTTTACTACTTATACGAGTGCAACTCAATGCAATTTAGTGCAAAATTCTTTAAAGCTTCACCGTGCAAATAAAAAATTTGCCTTCTGCTAAAATGCATTGTTTCATAAATCCCTTTTTTGTACTCACCGGTCGCTTTATCGTATCCGCTATCCCACGGCTGAAAAAGCAAATATCGTCTTTCCAAAACTTCACGCTGAACAGAATCTGGCACTAGCTGAATCGCCTTTTCAATTTCAATTCTTGCCCGAATAAGTTTATCAATCAATTCATTTGCCTTATTTTCATAATCAATAACCAATGCAACTGTATCACCGATATGGTCACTGCTACAAGAAAATTTGCTGCCACCTACATCATCAAGCTGCTGTCCTTTACCATAAAGACTGTTTCTGAGCTTATCAACTTTTACGAGTGTCATATTGATTTCTCGGTCAATTTCATACGCTTGATTCAAATATTCTTTAGCTGTCAAAATATCAACCCTCTTTCTCTCTGATAACTCTATTTGGGGCATTCTCGTTGGTCGTGGAGGGGTTCTCGGTGCATCGGGTGTTCCACTTTTCCAAAACTCTATCTTTGCAGCTTTCCAATTCGTCCCAAGTACATAGTCCTGCAATTATATCTAACCTTTCAACATTACATCTGTCACACTTGATTTTTACAAAAATCCTCTCCGCAGATGAATTTATTAGCAGGAAAGGCTTTGCACCACAAAACGGACACGGCTTCAATTTAAAATGGTAGGAGAAAGGAGGACAAAATCCTGATAGATATTAAAAAGCGTGTATGCGAAATTGATAGATAATAAAACGGGTATACAAAAACCTGATA
>CACWTQ010000112.1 GCA_902763835.1 uncultured Ruminococcus sp.
TACGGCTAATGTTTAGGGGTGCTATTTTTAAAACTTTTGGCTTTGTTATCGGAAAAATCAAGGATATACTCCCTAATTGATGAACGTTACAGATTAATATATTGACATCAGGCTAAAATTTGGTATAATTGAACTGTAGCGAGTTTTAGAGGCTGTTTAGTATCTTGACGTGGGCAGATTTTCGAACATAATTTTGTTGAGGTCAAGGAAAAAAGCCGCAGGAATACTGTCGTATTGCAAGAATTTTTGACGCAGAAATCAGCAAAATTTGCTGAAAAGATGCTTGGGAACTGTCAGAAAATAACTTGAACATTTATACTTGTCTAATTTGCCCTGTGTGTCGTTACAACATCTTGAAATACATCAGTATTCCTGCGGTGTTGTGCCTAACACAGAACAAATCATCCTGCGTCTAAATTGTTCAACTTATTTCCAAACAGTTCCTTGTGAGAGATACTAAACAGGCTCTTATAAAAAGGAGTGGTATTTCAAAATGAAGAAAGCCGGTAAAATTCTCTCCGCAGCTTTGGCAGTTCTTGTGACAATTTCGGGATTGTTTGTGAACGCTTTCGCCGCAGAGAGTAAAACAAAAAATTCCGAAGCCGCCAAGAATACTCTTTGGGCGGATGGTAACCCGAATGTCGAATCTGCCGACCAAAATGCACTTGATGTTATTAAGTGGTTTTCGGAGAACGATAAAGGTAAAAATATGACCGATTTGGTGTCACCTTCAAAGCATTATTATTTGCTTATGCCGACTACTGCCGATTTTAATAATTTGACACTGTGGCATTCTTTTTCCTCTAATCCGAAAATTGACGGTGTAGAAATTCAAAACGGTAAGTCCACAAAAGCAATTCACGGCACAGGCGATTATACAATGACCGTAAACAGTGATAATTATAAATTGACAGTAATGCAGTCGCAGTTTATCGGTTCTATGTATATTGCTACAGAATCAGGAAATATGAACTATATTCACAGTAACAAAGAGAATAAAGAGAGCGGCAACATTTTAGTTGTTGAAGCCGACGGCAAACAGGATTATAACGGTGAATTGGCTCACATTAAAGGTCGTGGCAATACAACGTGGACTAACAGAGAAAAGAAGCCCTATAACATCAAGCTCGATAAAAAAGCATCTCTTCTTGGTATGGATACCAGCAAAAAGTGGTGTTTGCTGGCAAATGCTCAGGAGCATACTCAACTCAGAAATAAAATAGCCTACGACTTAGCTGATGAAGTAGGACTTGATTTCTCTCCTAATTCGGAGTATGTTGATTTGTACCTCAACGGCGACTATGCAGGTATTTATCAGCTTTCCGAAAAGGTAGAGGAAGGTAAGAACAATCTTGTCAAAATCAACGACCTCACTGATCAGACAGAAAAGGTCAATGAAGAAGACCTTGATTCCTATAAACATCATTCAAGCTCAAGCAGGGGCGGAATGAAATATTACGATATTCCAAATAACCCCGATGACATAACAGGCGGTTATCTTTTGGAGTGGGAAGACCATTCAAAGTATGACAGCGAACCAAGCGGATTTGTTACAAACCGTGGTCAGTACGTTGTCATTAAGGGACCCGAGTACGCTTCTAAGGAGCAGGTTCAGTATATCAGCAGTTTTGTTCAGGATATGGAAGATGCCATTTATTCAAGCGACGGCAAAAATTCCAAGGGCAAGCATTATACCGAGTACCTTGACGCCGATTCTGCCGCTTTGATGTATCTGATTGAGGAGTTCTCTGTGGATATCGATGCAGGTATCACAAGCTGTTTCTTCTACAAGGATTCCGATACTAACGGTGACGGTAAAATTCACGCTGCACCAGTATGGGATTTTGATGTAGCATTCGGTAATCTCGAAAATACCAAAGACGGTGTCAGTATGTCAAACCCCGAAAAATGGTTTGTTTCAAAGTCATATCAGTATGAAAACGGTCAGCCGACTATTTTCGCACAGCTTTTCACTCACAGCGATTTTGTGGAAAATGTGAAAAAGCAGTATAATGGAAAGTTCAAAGCTGCCCTTGAAATTGTCAGCAGCAATGACAAAGTTGTCGGCTCGCACGTTAAATCTATTCCTGCATACAGAGAGATTATTCAGTCAAGCGTTAATATGAATTTTGTACGTTGGGATATTCAGCAGGACGTTCTTGTAAATGCCGAGGGAAGCACCTACGATTCACAGATAAATTATCTCTCGAATTTTATTACAAAGCGTGCCGCATTTTTCGCAAATAATATTAATAACCTTAAAGCACAAAATTCAAACAGTAACGATTTTGTGATATACTTTAAAAACTCTCTTAATTGGGATAAAGTGTATGTTCACTATTGGAACGGAAACGGCAATACCAACTGGCCCGGAGTTCCTATGACGGAAGTCGATGACGGAATTTACAAGTTTGATTTTGGTGCGATAGGTCAGAAAAATAACGGCAAAGTACAAATTGTTATCAATAACGGCTACGGCAACGGACAGCAAACGGGTGACCTTTCCCCAAGTGACGGTATTCTCTACACCCCCGAATCAACACCTTATAAGACAGCTAAAGATGCTGAGGCAACAAAATCCTACTATAACTGTAAGGAGTCGTTGTATTCGCAAAGTAAACCGGATAAGCCGATTACAGACGATAAGCTTTTGGGCGATGTTGACGGTGACAATAAAATCAATTCTTTGGATTCATTGTTAATTCTTCGTGCCTCTGTAAAGCTAGAAACTTTTGATGAAGTAACAACACTTCTTGCAGATGTTGACGGTGACGGTAAAATAACAAGCACCGATGCACTTGAGGTTTTGAGATTTTCCGTAAATCTTCCGTCTGATTATAATATCGGAAAGCCGTTAGCGGCATAAATACATACAAATAATCTTATTATAAAACAGTTTATCCTGACACAGTTTTAGTCGGGATAGGCTGTTTTTTTTTGTATTTCTGCACTATAATGCGTAACAATAAAAAATTATCGAAAAACGATAAAAATATATTGACAAATAGAAAATCATCTGCTATTATATTTCCATAGGGTTCTTTAGCGGAAAGGACGGTTTATATGAATAGCAAGAAGATTAAATTTAGATATATATTTGTAATGATAAGTATATTTTTATATGTACTGATGTTGATTACACATATAATCGCTTTCCCGACCTTTGCGTATAAAGCATATTTTAAAATACATAAAAAAGATTTTGAAAGAATCATTAGCTACATAGAAAGCACAAATCAATCCATATACTGTTACAAAGACTTTAACGGAGAACTTCATAAAAGCAGCGTTGCCGACAGCGAAACAGATAAAAGTCTTCAGAAAATTTACAGCAGTATTATGTTTGAAAACGTCCACAGTGAAACAAATTCTTCCTATGATGATTATTCTACGGAAATAAGGGTTAGTTTTGATATTGATTTTTCTCTTTCGTTCAATGGTATGCCCTATGAAATTTGTTATTCCTCGAATAAACCGTACAGCGATTATACTTATTTTTCAAGATATTATGAAATTGTCAAGTATCAAGAAATTTCCGGTGAAGATAATTGGTACATTGCGTTCAAATATACAAAGCAAGGTTCTGTAGGGTAAAATATTTTAAAGACTGTTTAGTATCTTAACAAAAAGGAGTTTTAAAAATGCAGCATTACAAAAAATCATTAATGATAACATTGGTTATTAACCGAGTATGTATGGCGGTCTGGATTGCCTGTGTGTTTTTAGTGCCGCAAATTGCACGGTGGTACGATATGTACTCAAATAAAAATCCAATTTTCACACAGTTGGTAATACTTATGTATTTGGCAATGATACCTGCCGCCGTTATACTTGTCAAGCTTAATACATTGTTATCGAACATACGCAAGGAAAAAGTATTTGAACACGATAATGTGAGATGCCTTAGAATAATTTCATACTGCTGTTTTGTGATAGCCGTTATTGCATTGATAATGATATATTGGAGATTATTGGCATTCGTGGTAGTTGTTGCGTTCGGGTTTGTGGGATTGCTTCTCAGAGTTCTGAAGAACGTCTTTGAACAGGCGGTCGTGCTTCGTGAAGAAAACGACCTCACTGTCTAAGGGGGCGATAATGTGCCGATAGTAGTAAATTTAGATGTTATGATGGCAAAAAGAAAGATGTCCTCGGGGGAGCTTGCAGGGAAAATCGGCATTACTCCGGCGAATCTTTCTATTCTCAAAAACAACAAGGCAAAGGCGGTTCGTTTTTCCACGCTGGAAAAAATATGTGAAGTGCTTGACTGCCAACCCGGTGACATTTTAGAATATGTTAAGGAGGAATAATCTGTGAACGATAATCATTTTAATAATGTAAATAATCCCGAATTTCAACAGCAAAGCAATTTTCAATCTCTGTACCGCACTAACCCATATAGTGCCAATATGTACAATAATCAACCGCAGTTTCAAAAGCCGTATATAAAACCGCAGGCAGTTTACACCGAATCTGATAGAATTTTCTCTATAATCGCATTGATTCTCGGATTCACAACTCTGAAAGTCCTTATTCATATGTTTGGCGGAATAGGATTTATGACTACTCTTTTGTGTCTGGGGCTTACATTGTTCAATTACTTCTTCTCGAAAAAGCAAGGACTTAAAGGCTCAAAAGAGAACACGGTTATTTTCGTTGTAACTCTGTTGTTGTCGGTGTTGTTTGTGATTACGGATAATGATTATGTGAAAAGTATTAACTTCTGTTTGGTATTGATCAGTAATTTGTATTTTGTGTATTCAGGCTATAAATCTAATAATAATTCTGTGATTTATAATGTTTTCAAAGCTGTGGTAAATTCACCGTTCTATGAGTACGGAAGCTTGTTCAATGCACTTTTTCAAAAGCCGAAGCATTCACTTGTCAAAAAATCCGATAAATCCCAAAAAAATATTTTACCCGTAATAATCGGATTGGTGCTGAGTGTGCCTGTATGTGCGGTTGTAATGGCTCTTCTTATGTCGTCGGACGAAAATTTCGGCAGAGTGTTTGAACGGATATTTGAAAAAATTTTCACATACTTTTTTGATGATTTGTTTACAAACGGATTACAATTAATGTTCTCACTTCCGATTTCAATGTATATTTTCGGTGCGGTATTTTCACGTTCATATAAAATGAAACACGAAAACGAGCTTAGAAAACTCTCTAAAGCGTCCGTGCGGCTGTTGCCCTCGTCAATGTGCAATGCTTTTCTGTCGCCTTTAATTTTGATATACATTGCATTTGTGTTTACACAGATATCATATCTTATCACAAATATTGTTTCGGCAAATGATACATTCGATTATTCGGCATATGCACGCAGCGGATTTTTTGAACTCTGTTTTGTGGCGATAATAAACTTGTCGGTAATATCCGTGATAATGTTTTTCGTAAAGCTTAAAAATAAACTTCTCCCGAAATCCGTAAAAATATTCATTATAGCGTTTTCGGTTTTAACATTGTGTCTTATAATTACAGCGGTTATCAAAATGCAGATGTATATAAATATGTGCGGTATGACACCATTAAGAGTATATACATCAATATTTATGATATATCTGTTTGTAATGTTTATAGTGATGATTGTAAAACAATTTGTGTTTGGAATATCGTTTACTAAAATTGCATATATGTTTGCGGTATTTATTATAGCCGCAATGTCACTTCTGCCTGTTGACGGCTTTATTGCAAAATATAACATTACGAAGTACGAACAAGGGGAAATTGACTGGATAGGATATGATGCAATGACAGACCTTGACGCTTCGGCAGTCGGTGTTTTTGCCGAGTGCGACCCTAATATGGTTTCCGAAAAATCTTACTCGGGTGTAACCACCTACCCAATCAGAAAATATTTTAATAATCAGTATGACTTGAAAAATATAAATATTTATGACTTTAATTTTACAAGATTTTTCGCCGCAAAGAAAATAAAAGAGTTTCAGCAAAATGATAATATCAACAATTACAAAAAGGAGCAGGAAAATATTGGTATCATTAATTTTCCCGAGGAGATAAAAAGCTTTGACGATGACGGATATATGAAAATCATTTGGCAGGGAAGGAAATATACTCCGTATTGCGTAGTTTCAAAAGACGGCTGCAATCAAGTGATTGGATATGTTGACGGTGATAAAGAGGATATTGTCAGTGCATATTCGGATTACCCTGCGAAGGATTGGATAGTGAATTATCTTGAAAACGAACACGGTGCAATTCTTTATAAGGAGGAGAACTGTACGGATATTCCGGACGGTTTGACACAGGAATATTATTGATTTAAAGGGGGATAATTTGCTTATGAGATTATTTTTTGCAATAATTTTAATTCTGTTTATTGTTATAGGCTTGTCAATATATTTTCTTATACATAAAAAATATAAGAAGACTGTTATTCTTATAGTATTTTTTGTAATATTTGCAGTATTAATCTGTAACGTTCGATTTTTAGGGAAGTAAAGTCGATAAAAATGGCTTAACCATCGAAAAAACTTAAATTTTAACACACCCTAATACGGCTAAT
>CACWTQ010000113.1 GCA_902763835.1 uncultured Ruminococcus sp.
TTATTAATAATGAACTTTGTTCTTGGTTAAATGAGGGCATGCTTCCTGCATTTCATTCCATTGCTGCCTGATTTCCAACCGCTCAGGTAGAAAATTTTTACAAGCTTCGCTCTGCCATAGTCATAAAAAAATTATACCTGTATGGTTGAAATCAAATTGTGGATTATCTTTCCAACGATCGGCAATTCACTACGCTGTTGCCTTATTTTATTTGTGCTGAAAGATGTTATTTAAACATAGACTTTTATTTTTTCTGTGAAAAGTTCTTTCCGTTTCGCTGACGAGTAATTTGTTTTTCTTTTCAAGTTGATTTCGTCAGCGACAGGGCTCTGCCCTTGACCAAAACTTTAACAGGATTCGCAACCGTACAGGTAGAAATTATTTTGCATTTTTTATAAATTCAAAGTTATCCTTAATATAAATCACTCCCGAAATAACCGTCAATGCCGCCGACAGCCACAAAAGCGACTGATTTATAATACCGATAATATGATTCATACTCACAGCCTTTTCCTGTGAAGTCGCAAGTATCTCCAAAAGGAAACCATTCAAAAGCACAACTATAACAGCCACCATTTGTGAAACAGTCTTAGCCTTGCCCCACATATTAGCAGCAACTACCTTTCCGTGTTCAACCGCAACAAGCCTAATTGATGTCACTGTGAACTCCCTGAACAGCACTAGAATTATAAAAACCGCATTTATAATGTCAAGTTCAATGAAACAGGCGAATGCCGAAATTACAAGAATCTTATCCGCAAGCGGGTCGGCGAATTTGCCGAAATCAGTCACCATATTATATTTTCTTGCTATCTTTCCGTCGAGCATATCCGTAACAGACGCTATCGCAAATATTACCAATGCTATAATATAATGAAACGGTATGCTGTCAATCAGCAAAACCGCCACAAAAAACGGAACTAATATTATTCTTAAAAGAGTTAGTTTGTTTGGTAAATTCACCGTTCTTCCCTCCCGAATGTTAGTTAATCATTTCACCAATTGGGTCACAGTCGAGGAAATCGTCAACTCTTACTTTCACAATCTCACCCTCATACGGCTTTCTGTCATTGCAGGTAAAGAAAACTTTTCCGTCAACGTCGGGGGAATCCGCTTTACTTCTTCCAAAAAAACATTCCGCATAGCGGTCGAATCCCTCCACAAGTACTTCAATCTCTTTTCCGAGAAGACTTTTGTTGTACTTCTCCATAACAAGCTGCTGCTGTTCCATAAGAATTTCCGCACGGCGTTCCTTAACATCTTCATCAATCTGGTCGGGCATTCTTGCTGCCGGTGTGTCCTCTTCCTGTGAGTATGCGAAACAACCCATTCTCTCGAATTTAATTTCGTTCGCAAACTCCGCAAGCTCCGTGAACTGCTCTTCTGTTTCTCCCGGGAAACCTGCAATAAAGGTGGTTCTCAAAATCAGGTTTGGAATCCTCTCTCTGAGCTTTTTGATAAGAGCTGTCAACTCCTCACGGTTACCTTTACGGCACATTCTTTTGAGAACATTTCCGTCACAGTGCTGTAACGGCATATCGATATATTTAAGGAGTTTATCCTCTGTTGCAAATACGTCAATGAGTTCGTCAGTGATACATTCTGGATAACAGTACAGAACTCTTACCCACTCGATTTTCTCAATCTTACATAATTCTTTCAGAAGTGCCGCAAGCTTGTAATCACCATAAATATCGACACCGTACTTTGTCGTGTCCTGAGCGATAACGATAAGTTCTTTCACACCGTTATCTGCCAAATGCTTTGCCTCGTCAACGATATTTTCAATTTCACGGCTTCTGTAGCGACCTCTTATCATAGGAATCGCACAATATGTACATTTATTGTCACAGCCCTCTGCAATTTTCAAATACGCATAGTAATACGCAGTACTCTGAACTCTTCCGCCCTCCAGCGGCAGCTTACGTTTGTCGGGGAAAACCTCGACTTTTTCCTTTTCAAGAACCTTATCGACAACACTTGCAATATCGGCATTCGCACCGATACCGACAACTGCGTCAATCTCGTAAAGTTCTTTCATCATCTGGTCTTTATATCTTTCGGCAAGGCAGCCTGTAGCTATAATCGCCTTGATTTTGCCCTCTTTTTTAAGCTGTGCAAGTTCGAGAATTTCGTCAATGCTTTCCTGTTTTGCACTCTCGATAAATCCGCAGGTGTTGATAATGGCAACGTCCGCCATTGCAGCTTCCTCAACAATTTTATAGCCTGCTTGACGGAGAGTGAAGAGCATCATCTCCGCATCAACACGGTTTTTGGCACAGCCAAGACTGACCATTCCGACTGTATATGGCATTTCATTTTCTCCTTTTTACCAATCATTTTCATAATCCGAAAGAGCTGATTTGATATCGCTCCAGCTGTAGCCGAGCCTTTGCAGTGCGGCAATCGTTCTGCGTCTGCCCTTTTCGTCGTCTAATTTATCCGCATACTTTCTTTCGATAAGCTCTGTAAGCTGTTCCACGGGGTCAACCTCGAACTCTTCGAGAATTTCATCGCAAAGCTCCCTGTCTATCCCCTTTTCCATAAGCTTGTACTTCGCACCTCTGACGGATAATTTTTTCAGGTAAATCAAATCGTGAGCAAGCCGTCTTGCGTAATTTTCATCATTCACAAGACCAAGCTCCTCCATACGCTCACAGACCTCCTCGGCGGTTTCCTCCGAGGAGTCCTTTTTTATCTTATCCATAAGCTGCTTTTTGGAATAATCCCTGCCCGAAATAAGATACAAAGCCTTTTCCTTTGCACGCCTGTAATCGGACTTTTCGATAAGCTCCTTAAGCTCATCGTCGTCAAGCGTATACCCCACAGTAATTCCGTTTTCTGCCAAAGTCGCCGTGTCAAGCTTCATTGCGTATTCGCCGTCAATGTACACCAGACTGAGCGACTTTTTGACAGGCTTCAAATCGGTTATTATCATAATTCGTCAACCGAAATGTCAATGCTTGAATCGTGCGGCTCAGACTTTTTCTCCTGCTCCTCCGGCACGTTAATTCTTACAACATTTCCGTCCTCTTCTACATCAATATCGGCAGTTGTTTCCGCTGCCTCGGCTTCTGCTTCTTCCTTAGCCTCTTTCTTGGACTTTCCTTTTGCAATCTTGCTTCCTTTAGCAAGCGGCTTTGAGTTGATTAAATCTATATTCTGCATAATCTTCTCCTCAAGCTCTTTTGCAAGCTCGGGTTCATTTTTGATAAGCTCCTTAGTCTTGTCACGACCCTGAGCCAAACGTCTGTCACCGTAGCTGAACCATGCACCGGACTTTTGTATAATTTCAGCACGAACACCCAAATCGACAATTTCACCCTCTTTAGAAATTCCCTTGCCGTACATAATATCAAACTCGGCTTCTCTGAACGGAGGTGCCATTTTATTCTTAACAACCTTAACTTTGGTATGCGAACCGATAAGCTCACCGTTTACCTTCAAAGCTTCAACCTTTCTGATATCAAGACGAACGGAAGAATAGAACTTCAAAGCACGACCGCCGGGGGTAACCTCGGGACTTCCGAACATTACACCAACCTTTTCACGCAACTGATTGATAAAAATAGCCACACAGTTACTTTTTGAAATAGCACCCGTGAGTTTTCTCAAAGCCTGCGACATAAGTCTTGCCTGCAAACCAACGTGAGAATCTCCCATTTCGCCCTCAATTTCGGCTTTCGGAACAAGAGCTGCAACTGAATCGACTACAATAACATCGATAGCACCCGAACGGACAAGTGCTTCGGTGATTTCAAGAGCCTGCTCACCTGTATCAGGCTGTGAAACGAGAAGAGAATCAACGTCAACACCTAGGTTAGCGGCATACACGGGGTCAAGAGCGTGTTCAACATCGATAAACGCAACCGTGCCGCCCTGTTTCTGACCCTCAGCAATACAATGGAGAGCGAGTGTTGTTTTACCCGAGCTTTCGGGGCCGTACATTTCTATAATTCTTCCACGTGGCAGACCTCCGATACCGAGAGCGATATCCAGTGAAAGCGAGCCTGTGGAGATAACTTCTACTTTCAGAGCTTCCTGCTGACCCAGACGCATAATTGCACCCTTACCGAACTGCTTTTCAATCTGAGCCAATGCAGTATCAAGGGCTTTCTTTTTATCTTGTGCCATTTTTCTCAATCCTTTCTTTTGCGGGCGGACAACGTCCTCAGGAAATACATGAAGACAGCTTATTTATAGCCTTAATTCACGAACCCGACCGCTAGTTTAATTGGTATTTTAACCAATTTTATCTAATAGTATCAAATATTTTATTGAATATATAATTATTAATAAACTTATAAATAATTGCACATTGCTAATTGCTAATTGCTAATTGTTCTAACTCCTGCAACTGTCCTTTTATATCCCTGCAAATCAAGTCTGTACGTAACGTTCTCAAACCCACATTTTTTCACAAGTTCCGCCACAGGTTCAAACTGTTCCTCTCCGACCTCAAAGGCAATCATACCGCCCTTTTTTACTTTACACGACCATTTATCCGAAATTATTCTGTAAAAATAAAGTCCGTCTTTGCCGCCATCAAGAGCCATTCTCGGTTCAAATTGAAGTTCGGGTTGGAGTGTATCGATTTCTTCGCTTTCGATATAAGGCGGATTTGAAATAACAAGGTCAAATATTCCGTTCTCAAAATCTTCGTAACATTTAGTCACATCGCCTTTGAACACCCTAACATTATCCGCACCGTTAAGCTCGATATTCTTCTTCAAATACTCAACCGCCAAATCCGAATATTCAAGAGCAACAACAGCACTGCTCGGAAACATCTTTGCTATGGAAACAGCTATCGCACCGCTGCCCGAACACAAATCGATAACCCTAGGATTTTTAATGTCTTTTAGGAAATCAAGTGCGGCTTCAACGACAATTTCCGTGTCGTCACGGGGGATAAGAACACCCTCGCCGACATAAAAGTCATATCCCATAAAGTTCCATTTCCCGACAATGTACTGTAACGGCTTGCCTGTTTTTCTCTCCTCAACCGCAGAGAAAAAACGTTCACACAAACTTTCGTCCGCAGTCTTGTCACCGTGAAGAATAAGTGCGGTTCTGTCCGTGCCGAAAAAATGCTCCAAAAGATACAGCGAATCAAAATCCGCATCGGGAATGTTCGCTTCTTTCAAAAGCTTTTCTCCCTGCTTATAAACTGCATTAAGCGTCATATTTTTAAAGCTGTTCATTAGATTATGTCCTCACCGTTCTCGGGAATAACAGGTTTAATTGCGGCAATTGCAATTTCAATCATACTGTCATCGGGTTCGATGGTTGTAATTCTCTGTGCCAAAAGTCCGGGAGCGGCGACAATTCTTGTAAAAACGTTGTCGTACTTTCCACAGATTTTGATAAGCTCATAGCCGACACCGCACGAAACAGGCAGCAGCAGCAATTTTATAAGAGTTCTCAGAAGCGGATTTTTCGCCGTGATAAACAATCCCACAATAACACCTACAAGAAGCATTATTATCATAAAGCTTGTGCCGCACCTAGGGTGAAATCTTGTATACTTTCTTACATTCTCAACCGTTAATTCTTCAAGGTTTTCGTAACAGAAAATCGTCTTATGCTCTGCACCGTGATACATAAATGTTCGCTTCATATCGGGAGTTCTCGATACTATCAAAACATAGCACAAAAACAGTGCAATTTTCACAACACCCTCAAAAGCACTTCTCCAGAAAGTACCGTTGTCAAGTGAGGGAGCAGCCTTTGTAAGCAGGTTAAACAGTGTAGTCGGAACTGCATAGAAAAGCAAAATTGCAATCACAACTCCGATAAAGCTTGCAAAACCCATTACTATATTATAAAACTTATCACTGAACTTATCCATTGCCCATTTCTCGAATTTTGAGGGTTCTTCCTCTTCCTCGCTGCCCTCCATAGCCTTATCGGCGGAGAGCATAAGGCACTTCATACTCAGCCGCATTGAATCGATAAGCGAAACGAATCCACGAATCAAGGGCAGTCTTAAAATTTTACTTTTGCTTGCAATTGATTTAAATTCGATATCCTCCGTATAAACGGACTTGTCGCTCATACGGATAGCGACTGTGGTACGCTTGGGGCCTCTCATCATAATTCCCTCTATAAGTGCCGAACCGCCAATAGATGTTTTAATCTTAGTTTTCTCAGCCATAATTTCTCTCTTTTCTTTGTGGGCGGACAACGTCCGCTTGAAATACGTGTGGGCAACGCCCCCATGTGTATAACTTAAAAAGAATCCGCTATTTAAGCCATCTTTTCAGCGTTAGTCGAAAAAAGTAAAGCACAAAGTTACTGAATTTTTATAATATAAGCACTTTTTTGACTTTCTCAAAGGTTTAAAAATTCAGGTATAATGCGGTCAATAGCTTAACTTAGGAACTGTTGGGAAATAAGTTGAACAATTTAGACGCAGGATAATTTGTTCTGTGTTAGGCACAACACCGCAGGAATACTGACGTATTTCAA
>CACWTQ010000114.1 GCA_902763835.1 uncultured Ruminococcus sp.
GTATGAGAATAGCATTAGCATAAAAAACATAAAACAAAACCGTCGGGGACGGTTACCAACCGTGGGACACACGGGGTTAGCTCGCTGATACTGTACAGGTTGCTGTACTTGAACGAGAAGCCCCCACCTCTAAGCGAAGCGTAGGTGGTGGGAGTATGTCACGATGTAGTTTTTGGTTTGATGTGCAATTGGATTAAAGCTTAAATCTGATTTTTGATAAGTATACAAAAACAGACAGTCGAATTAATTTTTTGACTGTCTGTTTTTTTTATACGTGGCGGACAACGTCCGCTTGAAATACGTGTAGATAGTTTGTTTTATACATAACTTTTATTACCCGACCGAGTGATTATTTAATGCGGTAGTTTTTGACCGGCTTTATTATAGCAATCCAATAAAATAAAGAGTTGATTTAAACGGCTCTGTGTGTGTTGTTAATTTGTTGAATTACTATAGTGCCAATAGTAATAATACCAAAAACTTTATAAGAAACTATTGGTCGGGTTCGTGAAGTCGAATACAGAAAAGACTATCTTCACGTGTTTCCTGCGGGCGTTGCCCGCCGCTATAGTCTTCCTTCGCTGTAGGCTTTCTGGTTTTCGATGCTTTGAGCCATCATCTTCTGCATAAACGACTGCTTTTTCTTCTTGGCAGGTTTAACTTTCTTGCCACGGTATTTCTCGGCTGCTTTCCACGCTTTCTGTAAGTCCTCGGACATCTCACGGCTGATAGCTTCCTTTTGGTCTTCATCTGTGATAGAGTTAAGAATAATTATTGTGATAAGCGGTCGGGTGTCGATATCACCGTAGGAGTACTGGGCAGAGAGAACTTCCGCAAGCTTGTCAATTTCTTTTTTGTTATTGCGTTTCATAAGCTCGGCAACTTTCGGAACGATTTTTTCTCTTGTGAATGTAACGGCTCTGAACTGCTCGTAGGAGTCCTCTTCCTCTTTGATTTCATCTTTAAGCTCGGGGAAAATCGCAACAAGTCTTTTTGAGAAGAATATCGGGTCGCCGTTGCCGTCGTCGCTGTTCTTCTTTTTCTTTTTCTGTTTTGGGGTCTGCACAAATTTCGGAGCAGACACACTCTCGGCGAAGTCGTTGCCGATTGATTCGGCTTCACGCTCGGAGTCGGTTACAGGGTCAAACATCCATGTGCCGATAGTCTTCCACTCGTTGTCCGGACCGTCCTCCGTCATGGAGCAGCTTCTCATAACCATATGTTTTTTATCCTTGTAGTAGATAACGGAATAAGCGGCAGATTCACCGGTGTATAACGCAGCAAGTTCGTTGCTGTTTGTACCGGAAACATTCTGCCGAGTAAAACCCTGCTCGCTTAAAGCGGCTTCTACTTTTCTGTTGACAATATCAAATGCCTTGTTTATCATAGTAAAAGCATTCCTTTCTTTTCTAAAAAATTATCTGATATAATTATAACGCATAATTCTTGTTTTGTCACTATATTTTTGATATGTGAGAACAGTTTTTTTCCTGAAAAATTTATAAAAACACCTTGACAAATCCTTTTCGGTGTAGTAAAATAAAATATAGAGTTGATTTGCCGGTGTGGTGGAATAGGCAGACACAAGGGACTTAAAATCCCTCGAACCACAAATTCGTACCGGTTCAAGTCCGGTCACCGGCACTAGACTTTTAAAGAAAAAGCACTTGCATTTATTGCAGGTGCTTTTTTCGTGAGTTACAAATATACAGTGATATGAAAGGGCGGATAAAAATTCGCCCGATATTTTTTATTTTTTCAAAAATAAAACCGAACCGATTTCCCTCTTAAAGTATCTAATTAACAGAAAGCAAATCCGGAGCTTGTTTTTCTACAATTATAAACAGGAGGTTTTTTGTTATGAAAAAGAGAGATTTAAAGAACGCTTACGGTGAAGTTCCGCAAAGCTTTCATAATTCGGTTGTGAGGACGCTGAACACACTTGATACGGACACAGCTGTTACAGTGCAGCATTTCGCCGATTTTGACGAGGAACGTATTTTGAACGTTCAGCCGAGAAAGAGAAGTGTTTTTAAGACAGTGACAGCTTGTGTGCTGGCTGCGGCTATTGCGACAGTCGGTGCGGTTTCTGCAAAGGCTGTTTTCCCTATGGTTGCAACTAAAGAGGGAAATTACGGTCTTAATATCGACATCGAACCGGGTGCAGGCGGTCAAGCTTCGGCAGGCGAAAGCAATATTTCGGGTAAAACGGAGTTAATGAAACTTGCTGCTTCAAAATCTGCTCCCGAGTATGTTAAAATGACTGTCGGTTATCTTCCCGAGGGGGTTATTGAAGACCAAGGTAAGTACAGTCTTAACGGTAATCACAAGGAAAAGTGTTTTGCAATTATAGGTGAAAGAATTGTTGAAAAGAAAACACTTAAAGAAGATAATATCGTCGATTACGAGAAATTTGACCTCAACGGTAACAGGGCAATTCTTGCAGCTTCGGCAACGGGTTCAAAGAGATTTTTCATCTACTTTGAGAATGAAGCCGTTCTTATATCGGCTTATGTTACAAGTGATGTTTCCGACGAAAAGATAAAAAAGGTAATGGAGAATATTACCATTGAGGAGTGCAGTGCCGAGGAGAGCAATATTTCTTCATTGACGGAAGAAAAAGAGTATCTGAAAGAGCAGCGGAAAGAGGAGAAGCAGCAGGCTTTGTACGATTTGTTTGTTCATGATGATGTTTACAATTATCACGAGATTAAGACAGGTCAGAAGCTTTCCTTTAAGGGTGACTTAATGGACGGTAAAAACCTGAATTTCAGTGTGGATAATATTGAAATCCTTGATAATATATCGGATTTGGATTACAATAATTTTGAAAGTACCATTGCCGAAGAGTATCTGCCGACATTGACGGACGAAAACGGTAATTTTGTTCCGAGAGAGAGGGAATATTATATTTCGGGTGACGGCATTACAGCTCCGAGAGGTCAAGTGTCGAGGACAGACACGGTAATGCCTAAAATGGTTTATGTTACTTTGACGGTAAATAATCCGACCGACAGTGATGATGAGTTTGTATTCCAAGGATTCGAAGCAGATACGTTATCCGCCGAGGCTTTAAAGAACGGAGTTACGATTGACTATAAATCCGAAGATAATGATGTCAGCGAATACACAATCCCGATTCTTTCAACCGAGGTTCATTATATCGACAATAACAATGTTGACAAGGACGGCTATAAACAGGGATATAATTTCCTTGATGTTGCCGCAAACAGCACCGAAACTATACATATAGGTTTTATTGTTGACGAAGACAAGCTTGACAATACTTATGTAACGATTGACGAGTGCTGGAACGCTTCGGCTGTGTTCGACCCCGAGCAGTCTGCATTTGTTGATAACAATAAAGATTATTACCACAGTCTTCCCTGCGTAAAGGTTCAGTAAGGTGATTATATGGATAAGCAAACATTTACGGATAAAGTCATTGAAATCGAACGTACACTTTACAGAATGTCTATGTCGATTCTGAAAAACGAAGCCGACTGCGAGGACGCTGTTCAGGACACTATTTTGACCGCATACAGTAAGCTGAGTACCCTGAAAAACGAGGAATACTTCAAAACGTGGCTAATCAGAATTTTGATTAACACGTGCAACAAGGCAGCGAAGAAAAAGAGCCGATTTGTTTTTGGTAAGGATATCGAAGAAGAAAGCGTTCCGGATTCAGCGGTGAATACGGAAGTACGACTTGCGATTGAGAAGCTGAAACCGAAAATCCGTATGGTGGTTGTTATGAAGTACATTGAGGGATTTTCCGTAAAGGAGATACAGGAGATTCTGAAAATTCCCGAGGGTACTGTAAAGAGCCGTCTTGCCGAGGGCAGAAAGCAACTGAGAATAGAACTTTCCACGGCAACTCGGAATGAAAACCGTAAACCGACTTTTATAAATTCGCAAATTTAATGACTGCGTTAAAAATATCTTAAGAGTAAGAAGATATTGAAGGAACAAACCTGTGTGAAAATTCGGGTAATAATAATTTTGCTTTAACCGTCAGAAAGCATTTAAGTATAAGTTCAAAAATTGCACATTGCACATTGCTAATTGCTAATTAATTTAAAAACTCCTTTGTATAGTTTAACATGAACTGTATGGGGGAGTTTTGTTTTTTCCAAAGATTAAAATTGGATTAAAAACATTGAAAAATGTTGTAAATTGTATTATACTAAAAAATATAAAAGAGGGAGGGTTTTTGTATGAAAAAACCGCAAAGATTTTTGGGTATTTTGGATTTGGTATTGCTGTCTAACCTGTCGCCGCTGCTGAACGCATTTAACAGCGGATATATTTTTATGATATTCTCGATTATTGTATTATCGGTATATTTCATAGTGATGAATATTAAGCCGTCGGGCATTAAAAATCCCAATCACCGTTTGAGAATAATGTATAACAGTAGGGAACTTATGGTTATATTTGCGTATAGTTTTATTTTGAACACACTCTTGTTTATTGTGTGGAATACAGTTTTTACTATGACAACTGCCAATATCATAACATTTATAGTTACAACATTGGTACTGGGTGCAATAGTTGTACTAAACGGAATTGTCAGAATGTTTTTCACAAGCAAGCAGCTGGGAATAACACAAAGAGTAATGATATTTCTTTTGTGGTGGTGTCCGATAGTAAATCTGTTTATTATATCGAAAGCCTGCAAAACGGTTTACAACGAATATATTCTTGAAACGGATAAATTTGAACTGAACAATATCCGCAAAGAAAACGAAATCTGTAAAACAAGATATCCTATTTTAATGGTTCACGGAGTGTTTTTCAGAGATTCAAAATTCTTTAATTATTGGGGAAGAGTTCCCGGAGAGCTTATTCGTAACGGTGCGGAAATTTACTACGGCGGACAGCATTCGGCGGCAAGCGTTGAACGCTGCGGCTATGAGCTTAAAGCAAAAATAGAAGAAATTGTAAGAACGACAGGCTGTGAAAAAGTGAATATTATTGCCCATTCAAAAGGCGGTCTTGATTCGAGATTTGCAATTTCCTGTCTTGGTATGGATAGGTACGTTGCATCGCTTACAACCGTGAATACTCCTCACCGTGGCTGTGAGTATGCCGATTTTATTCTTGAACACGCTCCGTTCGGGTTTAAGGATTTTCTTGCAAGGAGATACAATTCCGCACTTAAAAAGTTCGGTGAAAAGGATTCCGATTTCATTTCGGCGGTTACGGATTTGACGGCTAAAAATTGCAGTCATTTTAATGATATTGCCCTGAACAGTCCGAATGTATTCTATCAAAGTATAGGGTCGAGAATGAAGAAAAGCTCAAGTGCAGGCTTTCCGCTGAATATGTCGTATCATATTGTGAAGCTTTTCTGCAAGCGTGACAATGACGGTCTTGTTGATGTTGAGTCTATGAAGTGGGGAGAATGTCATATTTTCTTTGAACCGAAAACGAAGAGAGGTCTTTCTCACGGCGATTTGATTGATTTAATGAGAGAGGATATCAAAGGCTTTGATATTCGAGAGGAGTTTGTGAGAATTGCAGCGGATTTGAAAAACAGAGGATTTTAACGAGAAGCCTCCACCTCTAAGCGAAGCGTAGGTGGTGGGAGTATGTTACCTCATAAACATAACAGCTTTCGTAACATTATTATATTCAAAATCTAAAAAAATTAGGATTTTAAAGTTTGGTCAAGCTTTTCAAAGCTTGCGGGCGACGGAACACCCCAAGAAGCCGAGCCGAAGGTAACAGCTGATTGGCAAGTGTTCCTAGTGGTCTTGCACCATGCAGGGGCAGAGCCTTGCTCGCTGACAAAAGCAGCACTCAAAGAAAAGCAAACTACCCTCAGAGCCTGTTTAAAATCTTAGCGAAATTATACTCAAGATTAAAAAGATTTACCATTTTCCTGCGGACGTTGTCCGCCGAATTGCCATTCTAAGAAAAGTGCTAAATCTTAACGTTTTCGAGTATAAAATGATATTTGAAATTTTTTATAAATTTTCAAATAACGATATTGACAAATACGGTTATATATGATAATATTAATATATGATTTTTTGAAATAAAGAGCATTTTTTATTAAAAACAAAATATTAGCCGTTATACTTGCCTGTGCAATTATATCATCGGCGGCGAGCATAAGTTTGACGGCAAATGCGGCAACCGTTGACGCTAATGATTCGGCGGTGGCTGTTACAAGTATTGGTGAAAGTGCTTTTTACGGTTGTAACAGCGTGACTATGCAGACAGTCTTGCTGTTCTGAGGTACAGCGTTGGTTTTAGGGATAACGGTGTGACTATCGGCTTTGAAGACTGATTGGAATTTAAATATTTAGCTTAAAGCTATATTTAGGAACTGTTGGGAAATAAGTTGAACAATTTAGACGCAGGATAATTTGTTCTGTGTTAGGCACAACACCGCAGGAATACTGACGTATTTCAAGGTGTTCTGTGTTAGGCACAACACCGCAGGAATACTGACGTATTTCAAGGTGTTGTAACGACATACAGGGCAAATTAGACAAGTATAAATGTTCAAGTTATTTTCTGACAGTTCCTTAAAATAAAAATATCAAATAAGGAGGAGAATAAAATGTCAAAAAAATTAATTAGTCTTTTTCTTTCCGCAGCTATGTTGGCAGCTATATTCTGCGTTGGCTTCGGTGCTCTTTCCGCATCTGCTGATGATAACGTTACTTACTACTTCTTAGCTCCGGATAACTACTTTAAAACAGAAGC
>CACWTQ010000115.1 GCA_902763835.1 uncultured Ruminococcus sp.
CCTTGAAATACGTCAGTATTCCTGCGGTGTTGTGCCTAACACAGAACAAATTATCCTGCGTCTAAATTGTTCAACTTATTTCCCAACAGTTCCTAAATCAGGATAATTTGACTATTTTAGGCTTTTATGCTATACTAGAATGGAATAAAATACTTGAAAGCGAGTAAACAACATGGCAGACAACAAAAAAGAAACAGAAAGAGCCGAACTGCACCGCACTATATGGAATATAGCAAACGACCTTCGCGGCAGCTTAGACGGCTGGGATTTTAAGAATTATGTGCTTGTAATGCTCTTCTATCGCTACATATCCGAGAACCTTGCAAGCTACATAAATGCCGGTGAGATCGAAGCTGGCGATACAGGTTTTGATTATTCAAAGCTCAGCGATGAAGAAGCCGAAGATATGGTGCAGACAAAGGGCTTTTTTATCCTGCCAAGCCAGCTGTTTTGCAATGTGCTTAAAAATGCCGACGCTGACGAAAACCTGAACGAAACGCTCGAAGGCATTTTTCACAGTATTGAAAGCTATGCGCAGGGCTGCGACAGTGAAGACGACTTCAAGGGGCTGTTTGACGATTTCGACGTAAATTCAAACAAGCTCGGAGGAACAGTTGCAAAGAGAAACGAGCGTCTTGTAAAGCTGATGAACGGAGTTGCTTCAATGCAGCTCGGTGATTATCAGGATAACACAATTGACGCATTCGGCAACGCATACGAGTTTTTGATGGGTATGTACGCCGCAAATGCGGGCAAGTCAGGCGGCGAGTACTTCACTCCACAGGAGGTGTCCGAACTGTTGACACGCCTTGCAACGGCAGGCAAGGAAAGCGTTAACAAGGTGTACGAAAGCAAAGTGCAGAGTATGATACAATTTAGCGATTGCCTTGTTGCCTGAAAATCAAGGGGTGCAAATCCATTTTAGGGGGTGCATTTCATAGACAGAGGGTGCAAGGCTGTGGCATAGTAATTAATCTCAGGTTTTTGATATGTAAAATTTGATTTGGAGGCATCTGTATGCTATTTAAGAAGACAAAAGATGAAGCTCTAAATATCCACAAGAGAGCTTGCAACAAATATAACGCCATGATTGAAAAGGTAAACACGGCCTGTGGTGATCTGTATGAAAGTCGTACTCGATCCAAGGAGTGTATTGCCGATATTGAGGCACTCATCAATAGCATAGCCAATACACCTAAAGAATTTATAAGTACAATCTCGAAGGTAGAAGCGGCTGTGAGAAAGTTCAAAGAAACAGAAAAATACGCGGAGAAGTCATTAAAGAACTCACAAAAAGCCGGTGTAAATGTGGCCGCTGGCGTTGCTGCAGGTACTGCTGTTGCCAATTTAGCACCTACGGCAATGATGTGGGTGGCGACAACTTTTGGAACAGCTTCTACTGGGACAGCGATTTCTACACTTTCGGGAGCAGTTGCCACAAAGGCGGCTCTTGCATGGCTTGGTGGGGGTGCATTAACAGCTGGAGGCGCAGGAGTTGCAGGAGGTGAAACACTTCTCGCTTTAGCTGGGCCGATAGGCTGGGGAATTGCTGGTGCGTCAGCAGCCATATCAGCTTCTGCGATGGGAATAAAAAACAAGAAGCTGGCAGATAAAGTTATCGAGGAAGCTAAGACTATAACAATGGCTGGTGCCGAGCTGAATGAAACGGCAGCTATCATCGAAAATCTGAGAGAAGAAACTGAGTTTCTCTTGAATAAGCTCTCTGAGCAATATGAAGAGTATTCTGATCTGGCAGGCGCAGATTATATATCAATACCAGAGGAAAAGCAGGTAGGACTGGGAACGATGGTAAACAATACGTTAGCTTTGGCTGAGCTTTTAAATAAAACGGTAGGTGATGTCAATGCAGGCTAAAACCATATTGAAATTCACGCAGGAACAGGCAGTTGCCTCGTGGATAGATCATTTAAATCAATTAAGGCTGAATGAACTTATTGAAAAGCTGGCGCAACAGGATATGAATTTGGATGAAGCATTAGGTATGCTTCAAAGAATTCGTGACTTCGTCGCCTCTCCTCAAAATATTCTCGGAAGCAATGCTACTAAACATGGTGAAATTGCAGAGAATGTTCAAGTGTACATTTCGAATGCGCGTAATGTGATAGAAGGATTGAAGCCGGAATACACCTTCGAGGGCGTTGGTAGATTAGCACCAGAAGATTATTTGAAAAATGGCACACCGATACAATCCAAATTCTATTCAAGCGACATAGGAAATCGAACGTTTGATGCTATATGTGGCCACTTGAAAGACTACCCTGATTTCATGAAAAACGGTGGGACTTACGATATCCCGAAGGATCAGTATGAACATATCGTAGACATACTGAACAAAAAATCGTCCTTGCTTTCGAGGTCTGAGGCTACGCTGGTAAAAAAGATAAGGGAGTGGGAGCAGGAGAACGGAGTCTCGTTTATAGATAAGGTTAATCCTGCGGTGGCCAATTATGCAGATGTTCAGACCGGGACAGTAAACGAAACCGTTAACAAGGAAGAAGCATCTATAAAAGAAAAGGATCAGGAAATACGTGATAAGGCGTACGAAAACAGTAAGCCTACATTAAAAGAAGGTGCGAAAGCCACGGTAGCTTCAGCGGCTATTGAGGGTGGCATGGCTTTCTGCCTAAAAGTGGCTGAGAAATTAAAAGCCGGTAGGAAAATAACGGAATTTACAGAAGACGATTGGAAAGATGTTGGGATATCTACGGCAAAGGGAACCGGCACGGGTGCTCTACGGGGTGCAGTAATTTATGGTATGACTAATTTTACTGCGACTCCTGCAGCAGTGGCCTCTGCACTTGTGACGGCTACTGTCGGAACATTGTCACAGGCCTACAAGTATAAAGTCGGGCAGATTGGAGAAGAAGATTTTCTTATCAATTCGCAGGTGCTTACGCTCGAGGTTTCAGTTAGTGCAATTTCCTCGGTTCTTGGACAGGTGGCTATCCCAATTCCGGTGCTTGGAGCAGTTATCGGAAATGCTATGGGATCGTTCCTCTATGGGATTGTAAAGGATAACTGTGACAAAGAGGAGCAGCGGATAATTAGTGATTATAATAAGTTTATGGCTTCTCTTACTCAATATTTAGATGAGAGATATAAGCGCCTTGTAGCTTTGTTGAATGAAGAATTCAAGAAATTCTCATCTATAGTCGAGTTTGCATTTGATGAGGATGTCAATAAGGCTTTTACATCATCTATTCAGCTTGCTGAATATACAGGCGTTGACGATAAAAAAATTCTCCGTAGTAAGAATGATATAGATAATTTCTTCTTGTCGTGAAAGGAGCATACCATGTCTGAAAATACCAAAAAAGATTACGAGGATGATTTTTTAGACGACCTTCAAAACTATGAATATCAGGAAATGGTCGAGAAAGCGAGAAATATTGTACTTGCTACATCAGCCGGTGCAGGAGCGACCGGAGCAATTCCGATTCCATTCGCTGATGCGCCGATTATGGTCAGTGAGCAGGTGGCAATGATGATCGCAATTAATGCAGTTTTTAAGTTCGACGTTAAGAAGGACATTTTGAAGTCTTTAGTCATGGCTGCGTTAGGGACAGGAGGAGCCACTGTCATCGGAAAGACTGTTGCATCTGGTTTGTTAAAGTTGATACCGGGAGCCGGATCGGTCGCGGGAGCTGTGGTCTCAGGTGGAACAGGCACTGTAGTAACATTACTGATGGGCAATGCATACATAGAGGTATGTAAGGCGGTAAAAATGGGCAAGCTTTCTCTTGATGAACTTGGCAAGCAGAAGGGAAAGGAAATGATGAAGAAAGCCTTTAAGGAGCAGATGAAGAAGAACAAAGAAGAAAAGCGGTAAGAAAAATAAGCTCCCGACCATCGGAATCTCATCCGACAGTCGGGAGCTTATTTTATATGTGGCATCATACCCTGATTTCCGTTCCATCCTTCATGGTGAAGCGGATGTCGTCCTTGCTGTAGACCGTCACGAATTCCACCATGCCGTGCCAGAGGTAGGCCTCGTATTCCGTGACGGCTTCTTTGCGTTCCGTGAGGATTTCGAGGTAATGCTCATTGTGATGAACCATACGAAAAAAAAGAGTTGGATAACTTCAAAGGAAGAAAGAGCTCTTTTGGAGTATCTTAAATCAAGCCGGTATCAAAATACTATGACGAAGTATATTTTTTACTGAATACGGGCTTAAGAATAAGTGAATTTTGCGGACTTACATTTTCGGATATCGATTTCGATAACGGTTTGATCAGTGTTGATCATCAACTTTATTATATTGGAAACCATTATCGTGTGGATTCTCTTAAAACAACAAGCGGAGAAAGAAAAATTCCTATGACTGAGGAACTGACTGAGTGCTTGAAAAGAATGATGGCAAAAAGAAAAACCTTTGAGCAGGAGTGTAGAATAGACGGAGTTTCGGGTTTTATATCTTTAACTTGTCACAACACACCAACCATAGAAAGACTATGGGCAAGCAGACTAAAAACAATAGTCAAGAACTATAATATGGAACATACTGTAAAACTGCCTAATATTACTCCGCATATGTTAAGACATACCTATTGCAGTAAGTTGGTCAAGAACGGTGTTTCGCTGAAAACAGTACAATATCTTATGGGGCATGCCAGCGTTAGTATGTCGCTTAATATTTATGCTCATGTGGATTTCGATGATGTTAAAGACGAAATGCAGAAAAAACAAGCTGATATTTTTCCTTAAAAGAAATTAAGTCACTAAGAATGCGATAACAAAGCCAAAAATTCTGTCTTGAATTTACTACCAATTTACTACTTTTGAAAGGAATTTTATACTGATTTATGCCCGATTTTGCGGATTTTTTAGAAATTTGTTTGATTGGTTTTAAAATATTTTAATCAAAAAATGGCTTAACCAAGCAGTTTTTAAGCATCTTAAGCTGTTTCTAATCAAATTTTAATCTTTTATAAATTATACTTATGTTTTCTTCAAATGAAATAACTTCAATACCTCTTGAAGCTATGTTTACAGTAATTTGTATTATTGCGGCGGCGTCTTCGGTGTTGATTGTTAAGTTTTCAAAATGAGAATTAATTGGAAATTGAAAAAGGTATCGCAGAAGTTTTGCGATACCTTTTTTGTATTACACTATTAACATTATAATATTAACGAAACAGAGAGTTTATCCTCTTAAGCATTAAAAATTATTACTTTATCTTTCTACAACCGGCAATTCGCTTCGCTGTTGCCTATTTTGATTTGTAAGGATAGATATGTTTTTGATGTGAGTTTTTATTTTTTGTTTTTCTTTGAAAAGTTTATTTAGGAACTGTCAGAAGTTTCGCTGAGGGAAGTTTACTTTCCTTTTATGGTTGATTTCGCAAGATTCGCTCCGCCGACAGATATCAAGAAACTTTTTCAAAATCCGAAGCAGGCACACTGCAAATCGGACATACAAAATCTTCAGGCAACTCTTCACCAACATACTCATATCCGCAAACCGTACAGCACCAAATTGTCTGATCGTCAGAAGTTTTTCATACCTCCTCGGATTTATGCTCAACCTTTTCAAAGTCGGAAGCCGGGTGCTTACATAATGGACAGATAAAGTCATCGGGCAGCTCCTCGCCAACATACTCATATCCGCAAATCGTACAACGCCAAATTGTCTGACCGTCAGAGGTTTTGCCTGCTTCTTCGGGTTTCGGCTTAATATTAGTCAGATAGTAGGAGTAATTTGTGGAAGGAGTATCATTCAAAACTACAGCTTCCGTTACATCTGCAATGAACATTGTATGTGTTCCCAAATTTATTGTCTGACAGACTGTTGCCGAAATATAAGAATTTGTACCCTTGGTAATGTACAGTGTACCGTTTCCCGCACGCTTATAGTCTGTGAAATCAGCGAATTTATCAACATCTCTGCCCGACTGAAAACCGAACTGTTTAAACAAAGAAAAATCGGCATTCTTACTGATAATGGACGCTGTGAACTTGCCTGTTTTCACAATCAAATCGTGAGTGAAATTATTCTTGTTTACGGTAAGGCTTATTCTGTTCGGAGAAGTTGTCACCTGACCTACTGTGTTTGTGATACAGCCATTGTCTTTGCCGTCGGCGGAAGCAGTCACGACAAACAAGCCGTATGTCAAATTATGAACTGCGTTTTTTGCCATTTTATAAAACCTCGTTTCTGTATGTAATTTTATCAAAATAATTATATAATGATTGTACGGATTTGTCAAGTATGTTTATTTATTTTTGCCGATATTGACATTTTTTTCTTTTGTATGGTAAAATATAAAAAATATATGATTAAATAAAAGTTTCCCAATTTATCGTACTATAGCTATAAAGTGGCGTATTATCGGCATTTTTTAACTATGCTATATAGTACAAAAGGTGTTTTGAGCAACC
>CACWTQ010000116.1 GCA_902763835.1 uncultured Ruminococcus sp.
AAAAATGCCCCAAAACCTCGATTTTACGAGATTTGAGGCTTTTGATTTCTTAGAGTTTTCTCCCATTTTTATCTTAGGTTAGAGTGTGAATAGTAACAACCGACTCCTCCCACACCACAATTACTATAATTATACTCGAAAGCGTTAAGAGCCTGTTTAAAATGCTAATTTTTTTAGATTTTGAGTATAAATAAGGGTACAAGCTTATAGTAAAGCCTGTACCCTTTAATTTATATTGATATTAAGGAACTGTCAGAAAATAACTTGAACATTTATACTTGTCTAATTTGCCCTGTGTGTCGTTACAACACCTTGAAATACGTCAGTATTCCTGCGGCCCAACAGTTCCTAATCTAAAATATAAACGCACAAATTCTGTCTGCCGAATGCAACGCATTCCTCTTCGGTGTCCATATAAAGGTCAACGATAATATCGCCTGCCATAGCCGCCGAACCTGTATCTTCGGCTACCGCATAGCCATAAACATAGCTGCCGTCTGCGGAGCAAATGTAAAGCCTTGTTCCGTAGGGAATAATATTGGGATTAACCGCAACCACACCAACTCTCGGAGCTGTGCCGATAGCCGTAATTCCGTCAAGCTCTGTGTATGCTGTGCAAGAGCCTACAATAACATCGGAATATGTGAACCCGAGTCCGCTGTCAATACCGCTTGTTTCTTCGGGAACGTTCTCCTCTTCCGTGTTCACTTCAAATTCGCTGTCTTCAATCTTACTCTCAAAATCGAATTCATCGTCAAATCCGTTCTCATTTTCATTGCTGAGTTTTGTTACCGACAATTCGGTTTTCTCTTCCTTTGTACCTATGAGAACTATTCTGTCAGCCGCATTAGCAACCGTTTTCTTTGAAACCTCGTCCTTACCTACGAGAACACCGTTTACATACTTCTCTTTATATGTAATCTCAATTGTACCCTCTTTGCCCTCTTGCTTAACCTTTTTCTCGCCGAGCGGAAGTGTATCATCGGGTTCAACAATAACCCTAGGCTCAATTATCTGTGTTTCAGTAGTTGTTTTTGTAAGAATCTTGTCTACATTTACGCTCATACCCTTTTTAACGAACGCACTTTCGTCAACGCTGAGGCTGTCCTCGGATTTAAGCTTATAGCCAACATATTCAAGTGCCTCTCCGATTTTTCCCTCGGGAACGTAAACTGCCTGTGTTTCGTTATCGCACGTAACATAGATTTTAACACCTCTGAGAACCTTAATCTCTGTGTCGCTTGTAAGCACTGAAGAGAGTTCGGGAGTAATAAAGTCGTTGGCGGAGGTGTTCACTTTGGCAAGCTTTAAAGCTTCCGCAACAGTACCGCCTGTAACGTCCAACATTTTAGTGCCGCCGTCAACGGAAATTTTCACGGGGAAAGCACGAACAATATTTATATCTATTCGCTCTCTCGACTGCTCCGTGACGATAGCCTCGTCATAATCGCCAAGTTCAATTCCTGCTTCTTCAATGATACCGTTTGTATCTGTATCCACTGTTGTCACTCTGTAGGTAACACCGCAGTCGGTTATATACGCAACTCTACTGTCGGAAGCAGCCGACATCATGGAAATAGCCGCCGCCAAACCGATAACAGAAACCACGGTGAATTTTTTAAATGTGGATAGACCTGAACTTTTCTCTCTGCCTGCGGCATTTCTGCCGTGCTTATGGGAAGTATTCATTGATTTTCTCCTTTTACGTCATAATATTTAGATGGCAGTTTGTCCGCCGCAAAAACACTTTTCAAAGAATCGATAATTAAGATAAACACCCAAAATAAATTTCTCTGTATAAAAACTGCATATAACCACAATACAGTTCCAAAGCGTTACAAGACAACCATCATCATAAAATTTCGCACCACAAGATGTATTATAACCCATTCTTTTCGTCACGTCAAATAAATGACAGGCTTGTTATTTGTTTAAACTGCACAACAAAATCGGTCGATTTTTAAAGATATGGCTTTTAAAACGGTTTTTTTCGACCTAATGTTCGACTTTTAACTGTGCATTATGTAGAAAGTTAATAGGTTACAAACTGTTATATTTAATTTCGGTCTTGAAAAAAATGTATATTTATACGTAATTTTTGTATATTTAAACATTTGTGAAATCGGCAGTCACACGGCAATATTTATATTTTCCAAATTTCAAAATTGTTGTAATTAAATATTTATACAAAACGATATTCATTTTTAATTCTTTTAAAGAATTAAATTGATTAAAAAACTCACAATTTTTACAAATTCCACAGCACAAATGATTAATTTAAAAGATGACCATATAAAAAACTTTAGGTAAAAGTTCTATAGCTATGCGAAAAATTAAAATTGCAATTTGACAAAACTGTAATTTCAGGGGGCAAAAGTTGTCGAAATTTTAATTTATTTTGCAGCTGTATATTTATACTCGAAAGCGTTAAGATAAAAGCTTTACCAAACTTTAAAATGCTAGTTCTTTTAGATTTTGAGTATATAATCGGAGTTTAACAAAAAATATTTTATACATTTATACTTAGTGAATAAGTATCACTTTTTTAACACGTCTTAAAATGTCATTAAACCCTATTCAGAAACATATAGATTAACAAATCTTTTTGAATTCGGAGGAATTAAATTGAATGACACGGTAGAACAAAGAGCAATCGAGATTGCGAGATATATAATAGAAACGGAATGCACGGTTAGAAGTGCCGCAAAGAAATTCGGCGTTTCAAAATCAACTGTACATAAGGATATAACAACACGTTTGAAAGAGATTGACGGACTGCTTTTCAACGAGGTTGACAAGGTTATGCAGACCAACAAGGCACAGCGTCACATCAGAGGCGGAGAAGCAACCAAACGAAAATATTCATTAATGCGTAAATTATAATGCGTAATTATTCTGAATAGGCGGAAGTTTATACAGAATTATCAAACCAAATCGTCAAACAAACATTTGGTCGAGTAGTAAAAGTTATGAATAAAAATAACTGTTTTCACGTGTTTTCAATGGGCATTGCCCACCACTGGTTAAGAAAAAAATTTACAAAAATTAATAAAAAAATCTTTTGACAAACATAATAAAATGTGCTATTATATAAATAGCTATAGTTTGGCTACAACTATTACAGAAAGGAAGGCAATGAAAATGTTCAATATACCTATGAACACATCAGGTGCATTAAGTGCAGACGACTTACTTTCACTTAATCAAACCGGTGCGGCAGGTTTGCCTGCTAATAATGTTGGTCAGGCTCAGAACAGTCAAACGGTTCAGAATCAAGGCTATCAGAACAACTATCAACAGCCTGTTCAGAATCAAGGCTATCAGAATAACTATCAACAGCCTGCTCAGAATCAAGGCTATCAGAATAACTATCAGCAGCCTGTACAAAACAGTCAGCCTATCGCTCCGAAACAGCGTCCTCAGGGTACAGGCGTTCGCTTGAAGAAAGGTCAAAAGACTTCACTTTCTCAAATGAATCCGAATCTTTCGGAAATTCAGGTCTGCCTTGGCTGGGATATTTTAAATCAGGCTTGCGACCTTGACGCTTCTGCGTTTATGCTTGGTGCAAACGACAAAGTTATCGGAGATGACTGGTTTGTATTTTACGGTCAGCCTACAAGTCCCGACGGAAGTATAACTCATATGGGCGACAGCACGGACGGTACAGGTGCGGGAGATGACGAGATTATCAACGTCAATCTTGCAAGACTTAACCCCGGTGTTCAGAAAATTGTATTTATTGTTACAATAAACGAAGCTCTTGAAAGACATCTTAATTTCAGTATGGTAGCAAATGCGTATGTTCGTGTACTGGATAAGTCAACGGGCAAGGAACTTGTTAAATTTATGCTCACCGATTATTTCGCAACGGTTACATCAATGGTAGTCGGCGAGGTTTACAACAAGGGCGGTCAGTGGAGATTCAACCCTGTAGGCAACGGCTATGCGGAGGACTTGGCAGGACTTTGCGGAGTTTACGGAGTTAATGTTGCGGATTAAGCGGACAACGTGCGCAGGAAATATGTGAAGACAGTCTTCTATTAGCATAAATTCACGTACCCGACCAAGAGTTAATTTTTATCCTACCTCGGCAAAAAGACTCCGACCTCTATAGGTCGGGGATGAATTGCCGCCAGCCCGTAGGGCTGAGAATTACTTGACCTCTCAAAAATATGATGTTACGATATAATTGTAAATTTGTTGTGACAATAATGAGATGAGGAGCATTGAACAAAGCGTATAAATTCAGAATATATCCAAAAAGGCTAAAAGCCTGTTTAAAATCTTAGCGACACACGTCTTTTTGGGAAATTTTCCTGCTAACTGCGTCAAAAGAAATTGACATACGACAATATGCCTGCGTCCTTTCTCCTTGTTATCAGAAAAATTATGCTCAAAAATCCGCATATCTCAGATTTTAAACAGACTCTAATAAAAACAAAACCGTGGGACACACGGGGTTAGCTCGCTGATACTGTACAGGCTGCTGTACTTGAACGAGAAGCCCCCACCGAGAAGCTCAACGTAGGTGGTGGGAGTATGTCACATAGCGAAGGTATAAATAAAGACAAAGGAGTTTAAAATAATGCTTAAGTTAGAAACAGTAAACGAGCTTACGCTTAAAGTTACCAGCCAGGGCGGCGGCGATATTCTTTACACAAAAGCAGGTGCGTTCATCTGCGGCGAGTGCTATGGAGCAAAGAACTATCAGTTTGAGAAAGTTCTTCTGGGTCCTCAGGGAAATCCGCTTCAAGCAGCACTTGGTCAGCTGACAAGACGTTTCACAGGTGAAAATCTTCCGCTTATGAAAGTTACAAGCAGAGGCGACAACATTACATACTATGCCAACGAGGCACAGCACGTAGTAGTTTACAATCTCAGGCAGGGTGAAACAATCTCTGTTGAGTCTGAGAATATTCTTGCGTTCACATCAAGCTGTCGTTACAGCGTACGTTTCCTTGCACAGGGTGTTATTTCGCAGAAAGGTCTTGCAACATCAACACTCACAGGCAACGGACCCAATGCACAGGTAGCAGTACTTGTAGACGGTAACCCGATAGTACTCAGCAATGCCAGAAACGGTTCGACACTTGAAGTTGACCCCGATGCGGTAGTATGCTGGATAGGCGGCGACCCGGGCTTCAAGATGGATCTTTCATGGAAGAATCTCATCGGACAGGCTTCGGGCGAATCATATATGTTTGAATGGACAGGAAACAATCCTGCGACGGTTATTATTCAGCCGCTTGAAAGACAGTCGGGTGTTAACATCGGAATGGACGGCGGTTCATCAGGACAGAGAGCTTCCAGACAGCAGAACCAGACACTCGGCGGAGCAGCTCAAAGCGTACAGGGAACACTCGGTCAGCTCGGAGGAATGCTCGGCGGTCTTGGCGGCAACGGAGGTGCAGGCGGTCTTGGAGGACTTGGCGGTCTTGGAAATATGTTCTAATATGGCAGCGTACGCAGGAAAGGGTCGAAGATCAAAGTTATTGATATAGTTAGACTTCTATTACCTTATATTAATTGGTTGGTAATTTGTTAAATTTATTACTAAAATCAATACAACGTAATATTAATATATTTTTATTTGTTATTTGTAATTTTCAAAACAAATAATTATAAAACAATATAAAATTCCCGATTAAATTTCACTATCGGTCGGGTGCGTGAAGTTTGGAATACGGAAAACTGTCTTCACATATCTCTTGCGGACGTTGTCCGCCGGGGACGTGAAGTTTAAAATACAAGAAACTATCTTCTCGTATCTCCTGCGGACGTTGTCCGCCTTCACGTGTTAAAAAAAGGAGGATAATTTATTATGCCGGTTAGTTTAAGTAAGGGTGGCAAGGTTAGCCTTGCTAAGGTAGCATCGGATGCTGGTATCAGCAGTTTGACAAAAATTACAGTTGGTCTTGGCTGGGACGTAAACCGCTATGACGGCGGCGCTCAGTTCGACCTCGACGCTGCGGCTTTCCTACTCGCAGGCACAGGCAAGGTAAGAAGCAGTGCAGACTTCATTTTCTACAACCAGACAAAAGGTCCCGGTGTTGAGCATATGGGCGACAACAGAACAGGCGAGGGCGAGGGTGACGACGAAGTTATTAACGTTGACCTCAACGCTATTCCGGCTGATATCGAGAAAATCAGCTTCACTGTTACAATCGACCAAGCAGACGCAAGAAGACAGAATTTTGGTATGGTTGAGAACTCTTATATCCGTGTTGTAGACGGTGTTACCGGTACTGAGCTTATTAAGTACGACCTCGGCGAGGACTTCTCCGTTGAAACTGCTGTTGTTGTTGCCGATTTGTACAGACACAACGGTGAGTGGAAGTTCAACGCTATCGGAAGCGGCTTCTCGGGCGGTCTTGCTGCTCTTTGTGCTAATTTCGGTGTTGACATAGGTTAATTTTTTAATCTTAGTTATGCTATAAAACGGTTAAAGGCTTATGGATTTATTCCATAAGCCTTTTGTTTTATATAATATTGTAAGCGGCAAAAAATTTTCTACCTGAGCGGTTGGGAGTTGCTACAAAGAGAAAAAAGTAGTAATATAATATCAAGATATTACCAAAAGGGTGGCAGAAAAAATGAAAGTACGG
>CACWTQ010000117.1 GCA_902763835.1 uncultured Ruminococcus sp.
CTTGAAATACGTCAGTATTCCTGCGGTGTTGTGCCTAACACAGAACAAATTATCCTGCGTCTAAATTGTTCAACTTATTTCCCAACAGTTCCTTATTTTGTGCCGTTTTGTATATCGGCAGGAAGTATAAGTGCGGTTATTGCTGCATTGCTTATATTTTGCAATATACATATCTTCTCCGAAAAATACAAATCTTTACCCGAAAAGCCGTTAGAGCCTGTTTAAAATCAGCATATCTCAGATTTTAAACAGGCTCTTAAGGAAACAATATCTTAAAAAATCGCTTTCCACCGAATTTTTAATAATTATAGCCACATTCATACCTTTTTTCATTCTCTGGGAAATTCTCAGAGGAATAGTGGGGAAGTGGTTTTGATTTATGAGCAGAGTACATTCAATTTTTTTGTGTACTCTGTTTTTATTTATTATAAATTAATGTAAGATTTCGCTTGTTAATTGTAATATATTTTATATTTTTACCTTTTTCTAACAATTGTGTAAAAAAAGTTTTCAAAAAAAACATAAAAAATCTACAAATACACTTGCTTTTTTTTTGATTTTGTTGTACAATATATGTGTTGAGTGTTGAATTTTTAAAATAACGCTCGGCTTTACATAGATATTTTTTATTTAAGAAAGGCTTGATTTTTATTATGTCAAAATGGATTAACGATTCTGTATTTTACCACATCTACCCCCTCGGCTTCTGCGGATGTCCCGAGTACAACGACGGTAAAACGGAGTATAGATTAGATAAAGTTATTAACTGGATTCCGCACTTAAAGGATATGGGTATTAACGCTGTTTATTTCGGTCCAGTGTTCCAGTCGAAAAAGCACGGCTATGATACAAGCGATTACTATACAATTGACTGTCGTCTTGGAGATAACGAAAGCTTTAAGAAAATTTGTGACGAGCTTCACGCAAACGGTATTCGTGTGATTCTCGACGGTGTTTTCAATCATGTCGGCAGAGATTTCTGGGCATTTCAAGATGTTCAGAAATACGGTCAGAATTCACAGTACTGCGGTTGGTTTCAGAACCTTAACTTTGGCGGACGTTCACCGTATGACGACCCGTTCTGGTACGAAGGCTGGAGCGGTCACTATGATTTGGTAAAGCTCAATCTTTATAATCAGGCTGTTGTCGATCACCTTATCGGTGCAATCGATATGTGGATAAATGAGTTCAAAATTGATGGTCTTCGTCTTGATGCAGCCGATGTTATGGAGCCGAATTTCTTTAAAACTCTTCGCAATTTCTGCAAGAGCAAGAACCCCGATTTCTGGCTTATGGGCGAAATTATTCACGGCGATTACACACGTTGGGCAAATCCCGAGATGATGGATTCCGTTACAAATTACGAGTGTTACAAGGGTATCTATTCTTCTCACAACGACAAGAATTATTTCGAGATTGCTCATTCTCTCCAAAGACAGTTCGCAAATGGTGGTATTTATCAGAATCTATGTCTTTATAATTTCCTTGATAACCACGATGTAAACCGTATCGGTTCAACTCTTAAAAATCCGAAGCACTTGAAGAATGCTCATACCGTATTGTTCACAATGCCGGGTGTTCCGTCGATTTACTACGGCAGCGAGTGGGCTATCGAGGGTACAAGAACACGTGAAAGCGACAGTATGCTCCGTCCTTGCCTTGACCTTGATTCTCCGCTTATCAGAACGGAGGAGCTTATTCCGCATATCGGCAAGCTTTCAGCTTTGAGAAAGAAATTCCACTCTCTTTGTAATGGAAAGTACGAAAATGTTGTTATCAGAAATGAGCAGCTCATTTACAAGAGATTTACCGACGATCAGACTATATTGGTTGCACTCAACGTGAATGACAGCGAGTTCTGGCTTGACTTCAACATCAGCGGCGGCAGTGTGCTTACAGATGTACTTACGGACGGCAGCGAGTACAGAGTTGAAAATAACCACACCCACGTTATGATTCCGGCAAACGGTGCGAGAGTTCTTCTTCTCCACAACGGTGAATTTAATTATCAGAATTTCTTGAATGACATTGCAAGTGAAGTTCCCGTTCCGATAGTTTCAGAGGTTGACGCTGTAATTGTGGCTGCGAATAAGCAGGAGAGTACTACTCCGGTTGAGGAAATTAAGGAAGAACGCATTGTTAAGAACGGCAGATATCGTTCCTACAAGGGCAACGAGTTTGCGGTTCTCGCTCTCGGTACAGACTACGAAACAAAAGAGCGTACGGTTATTCTTAAAGAGCTTTACGGTGACAGCAAAATCTGGGTTTGTACGGTAAAACATTTCTTAGAGGACGTTGAGAAAGACGGCAAGAAAGTTCACCGCTTTGAGTATCTTGAGAATGATTAATTGATATAAGTTGAATTTGTGAATAATAAATGCACCGAACTTACCGGTTCGGTGCATTTGAGGTGTTTCCTGTTGTATTGTCTGCTAAAGGAGTGATAGTGAATGTATAAAATTCTGATAGTTGAAGACGACCTAACTATGGCAGAAGCCATGAAAAATCAAATCGAATCGTGGGGCAACGAAGTTCTTATCACCGAAGACTTTCGTGATATAATCCCAATATTTCTCGGCTTTGACCCTCATCTTGTCCTGCTTGATATTATGCTTCCTTTTTATAACGGTTATCATTGGTGCGGTGAAATCAGGAAAATATCTAACGTTCCCGTAATATTCATATCCTCTGTTTCCGAGAATATGAATATTGTAATGGCTATGAATCTTGGCGGGGACGACTTCATTTCAAAGCCTGTCGATTTAAGTGTTATGATGGCGAAAATTCAAGCCGTGCTTAGACGTACCTACGATATGTCGGGCAAAATCCCGATGTTGGAGCATAGGGGAGCAGTGCTTAATCTGAATGATTCATCTCTGAATTACAAAGGCGAAAGGGTTGAGCTTACCAAAAACGAGTTCCGTATACTGCAAACTCTTCTCGAAAATAAAGGTAAAATTGTAAGCCGTGATACATTGATGACAAAGCTATGGCAAATGGATTGTTACGTGGAGGAAAACACTTTGACCGTAAATGTAACACGGCTTCGCAAGAAGCTTTCCTCCGTTAGTCTTGACGAATTCATTAAAACTAAAGTAGGCAGCGGCTATATTGTAGAGTAGGTGAATTATGAAACGGAAAAATATATTTCAACTGCTCGGATATTTTCTAAAAGAACGCTTGCCCTGCATAGTGTATTTCATAATGTTTTTCGGTATTTTGTCCGTGGTATATTTTCTGTATGAGGTACGGTTTGAACCGTTCCTGTATGCAATGATGCTTTGTGCCGCTGTTGCGGTGCTGATATTTGCAGTCAGATTTTTCTTCTATTGCCGTGAACATTATGGACGATTAAACTTGTTTCAAAATATAAATATAGAATACGATAATATAACAACCGGAAAAACACTTTCCGAACGTGAATATATCGCTATGATTCAACGGCTTGGTGAACATGGTAACAGAGTGCTTTCACAGTTTCAAAATTCCGAAAAGGAAAATATAGAGTACTATTCCGCTTGGGTTCATCAGATAAAAACACCTATCTCTGTTATGCAGATGATTCTTCAAAGCAACGATACCGCTGAAAACAGACAGCTTTTATCGGAGCTTTTTAGAATAGAGCAGTATGTGAATATGGCTCTTTGTTACGTTAGGCTTGACAGCGTTACTACCGACTTTGTTTTTATAGAGTGCGACCTTGATAAAATAGTAAAAAATGTCATTCATAAATTTGCACCGCAGTTCATAGGAAAAAGAATTGTTTTAAAATATGAGCCTGTCAATGTCAAAGCGTTGACGGATGAAAAATGGCTTTCGTTTATTTTGGAACAGATAATATCAAATGCCGTAAAATATACTTATAAGGGCAGTGTGACTATTTCTGTTTCCGAGGATAAGAAAATCAGTGTTTCAGATACGGGAATAGGTATTGCGAAAGAGGACTTGCCGAGAATTTTCGATAAAGGATTTACAGGCTATAACGGCAGGGAGAATATGAAATCCACGGGTCTGGGATTGTATCTTTGTAAGAAAACGGCAGATAAAATTTCTGCAGAAATCACCGCCGAATCGGAAATAGGAAAAGGCTCGACTTTTATTGTTGATTTGCAAGCTAATTTATTATAATACACAAATATTTAAATTTATCTATTAAACCTATTAAAAACACCCTCGGTCAAAGCATTGCCACGACAGAGAGTGTTTAATAATATTTTAATATTGACAAGTATAACAGTCCCTAATTATCAAAAACACCTGTTGACCAAAGTCCTGCATTGTTGCTTCTTGCTTCGTCTTCAAGCTCCAGAAAATAATCTTCGTACTTGTCGTTTGGCTTTAAGGTGTACACTTCCGCATAGCCATCTTCAAGAATTTGAGCATTAAGCATAGTATTCTCATCAATATATACATACGCAAGAATTCTGTTGTAGCGGTCGTGAGATTCCTTTCCGTACTCAATATATACAAATTTATTCTCTATAAGCTCTTTAGTGTGGTCGGAAGCAAGCGTACCCTCGGGAACATTCTTTGACTTGTCGGGGTGAACCGATTCGGGTGTATCAATTCCTATAAGCCGTACTGTAATAGTTTCGCCGTCAATCAAAAGCTTGATAGTATCCCCGTCAACGACTTTCACAACCTCATACGGACCTTTATAAATCGAGTTGTCCGCAGTTGCACTGTGGTTTTCCGTATTCGGATTATATATCCAAACACCGATTATTGCAAGAAAAATCAATACTGTAGCAATCGCTTCGGCATGTGATTTTATATTTACTTCAACATTGTCTTTTTTGCTCATATTCTCACCTTTTTTAATACGTGAAGATAGTCATTCTTAGTCTAACTTCACGAACCCGACCAATAGTTAATCTAATGAGGTAGTTTTTGACTAACTTTTATTTAATACAATAACAATCACACCAAATATTTTTATTAAAATATGAAAGTAAAAGAATGGTGAACAGAAAAATAATTTCTATAAAATCCCGACTTGCACACGGGTCATAGAAACATCGTGTCTATGCAACAAAAATCGATATAACTAGCGGAAATGACATTTTCGATTTCCAAAAAAACTCGTTTTAAGCAAATCGTATCACGTAAATACGTCGTTTTTTAATCGTTTATGACCCACCTGCAAGTCGGGATTTTTTCTATATATAAGGAGATTAATTTTTGCCACTCGTTTAACATTTGTGTATTAAAGCTGCTGGGGAACGCTCCTCCAGCCACTTGTAAAACTGTTCGTGCAGCTGCCGCATTTCATCCGGTGCTTTCATCGAATGCTTATACATGAAGCGATTTCCGAAACGGCTACGGAAAACGAAGCCAAGGACGAATCCCACCAGTGGGACAGGCAGTAGCCGGAACACCTGCATTTTCCCCGGGGACAGTCGGATTTTCCGAGCCGCGATCGCACTCAGGTTATCCCGGATCTGCTTTGCGGTTTTTCTCATGAGTGCAGCGTCTCTTCCCACGTTCTCGGAATCCACTGCCTCATAATACGCATCGGCGATCGGCACGACCATTGCCAGATGGCAGAGCTGCCAGGCGTGCATGTCCGCCACAATCTGATAAGGTATTTTCGCCCTGCGGAGAACGCGGGCAAGTTCTCTCTCTTTTCCGCCTGTTTTCCCGAAGGTTGTCGGTTGAATGAGGCGCGGCGTCAAGGCCGCATCCAGCACGCTTCCGTCAAAGCCTCCGCCCGCACCGGGGAAGGCTGGGATAATCCGCCCCATCCCACAGATGACCTCCCATTCGTCATAGGTTTCCAGGGAATTGACCATGGTAACAATTCTCGGGCTGCAGTTCTTCCGCACCTCCTTTAGCGCTGTATGCAGCTGGTTTTCCCGGACAGTCAAAAAGATGAAATCATAGCGGTCATTCGGTTCGATTCCTGACAGCACTTTTACCGGAGCTGTCAGGATCTTCCCCTTATATCTGTATTGCAGACCATCCTGTGACAGGCTTTTCAGCCTCTGTCCCCGTGCATAAACAGATACATCGAAGCCGGCTTCCGCAAGCAAAGCACCATATAAGCTGCCGATCACACCGGCACCGTAAATCAAAATTCGCATTGGTGCTGGTCTCGCCTCTCTTTCCTCCTGTAATTCGTGTTAGTTATCTCTAGCTATAATAGCATTTACACTCTCAAATGTCAATGGTTTGTCGCAAATATTGCGAATATTTACAAAGCGTTAATTGTGAACTACCCATTGTCTAAAGCCAATGGGCTTCCTGCTTCATCGTCCTCGTAACCTACTAACTCCACAGGCGTAAAATCGGGCTGAACCGTCCCTACTTTTGTCAACCTTAACCCACCGTCTAAAGCCGGTGGGATTGCGGTTGACATTTTTCAAAGTGTTGTTATACATTTTAATTTTGCCTGTGGCTGTTGTCAGAGGGTGTTGTCAATTTCTCCGTAGCTGTTGTCACGCCCGACCACACTGTTGCTGTTGTGCTGGCGGCAGTTGGGCATAAAGAAAATAAGACACGATAAGATGTTTTCTCAGGGAAAAAGAAACGATATTGTCAAGGAGCTGCAAGAGCTTTCAGGTAATAATGGAACTTCTTCTCCATTGGATATGAAGTTGGAGAAAGGAAAGACCACAAGTGAGAAAATCGGAGAAGAATACGGAATGAGCAGTGCAAAAGTTGTAAGACTATTGCGTATTTGCAATTTATGTGATAAAATTAAACAATGGGTTGACGAAAATTTAATTGCTTTGAGAGTTGGTGTTGATTTATCGTATCTTACAGACGAAGAGCAGGAACTCGTTACCTATGAAGAGCCGAAAAAAACTTACTATGAAAGTATTGGCAGAATTGAAATCTAGTGCAGGAACGCTTAC
The DNA here is from genome assembly GCA_902763835.1 of uncultured Ruminococcus sp. Taxonomy (GTDB): domain Bacteria; phylum Bacillota; class Clostridia; order Oscillospirales; family Acutalibacteraceae; genus RUG592. The sequence continues at coordinate 6,858 of CACWTQ010000117.1, forward strand.
AGAAGATGATATTGACGAAATTGTAAACGGAAAGGAGGAGAAACCAAAAAAACTAAAGTAGAAAAATGTATATTTCTTTTCGACAAAAAGGACATGATTTCTCTTGAAGTATAGTCTTATAAAGTGTATTTACATTTATGTGAATATTGTGGTATAATAAAAATATAAAATCTGAAACAAAAAAATAAATAATGGAGGTTATAAATATGGATAAACT
>CACWTQ010000118.1 GCA_902763835.1 uncultured Ruminococcus sp.
ACAGTTCTCTTTTTTCTTGACTCAACATGGTTACCACTCCTTCTACACTTATTGTACCACGCTTGTCAATAGTCTATATATTTTATTGGATTGCTATAAATCATTTGCTGTAGGCGGAGAGAGTCTTTTCGTCCAAACATATAATAAAAACTTGGAACTTGTTAATTTAGACGGTTCAACAATTCATATTATAGGTGAAGTGGATAGATTCTTTTATGATGGGACTATATATGTTCAGAAGGGTGGAGCCATATATCGTATCAGTTCCCTTACATCAGCAGAGCGTGTTTTTGAGGAAAAGAAAAATGCACGATTGATTTATGTGGAAGATGATTATGTGTTTCTTTTGTATAACAATAAAATTCAGCGTGTGAATATAGATGGCACTGATGGTACGGATATTGATGAGTTTGAAAATAACGAGGTGTTTAAGTATATGTATTCGACTGAGTCAGGATGTGAAATTACATATTCACAAAAGAATGACTCCGAATAGTCGATACATACAATATCATAGTGTAATCAGATAAGATTATTATTTATAAGCATTGGTAAAATATAGTGTTTTATAGATAAAATGTCTTATATTTAGTGATTTATACACTACTAACAACCTATGTTTTTTTGAGTACAGCGATACATCAAATAGTAGTGAAATGAAGTGACAAAATGATTTTCTAAAATCACGATTGAGCATATTTCTATGGATAATTGTGACTTGTAAAACGGTTGTATCTTTATTTCTAAGCTGTCACTGAATTAATCACGCCCTGTAAGCTGAGTACCCCCCTATGTTTACGATATTCATCAGTGAAATATTGCATTTGTGGGCGAGCGTTATATCGTCCATGTGTTTCTCGGTCATGTAGAAACCGAGTAGTTCGGGTAAGTTCATTTGTGTATTTCTTTCTTTACGATTTGAATTTGGGAATTTCCCCAGTTGATATTATATCATATTGATGGCTGCATTTCAACGGTGTGTTCACCAATCGTTAAATTACCGAGATTTGAAAAATGGTGCTGTCCATAACCGTAATCGATTATCGTGATAAAATGCGGTGTTGGGGCTGTGTGTTGACGAGAGAGTGGTTAAAACGAACTGTGCGAATCGAACAGTTCAAAAGGGTCAGTGTTTTATCGACTCCCTATACGGTGAATCTCTGAAGTGAGTGTAAAACAACCAGACAGGTTAAAAGGAGTGGACGTTTTGGCTGCCCCTTTTAAAATATGAAATTTGCATAACAAAGCTTTACAATATTTAGTCAGTCGCACTGATTTACATAAAAAGTTGATTAATTGTGATACGCTCTATAAGAAAAATGTGCCGAATTTTCGGCAGATGTTCTTTGAGCGGAAAACAACAAATAATTATGGGATAACTAAGAAGGCTTAAATAAAGATGTGCTCAATTTTGAGCATATCTATTAGATAAAATTAACGCTCACAAGATATTAGAATCGCTCTAATCCTGTGAGCTATTTTTTATGCTTTCAAACCGGTTAAAGCTTCAAATTCGGGAACGGTTACATTGTAGCGACCGGCTGCTTCGGCTAATGTTAAAATGCCGTCTTTTACGAGACTGACGAGTGTTTCGAGAATGCCTTCTTTTTTGCCTTCTGCTCTGCCTTCTGCCTTACCCATAGCCTTGCCTTCTTCGAGTGTCTGATTACGAACCTTTTCTTCATTGTATTCGGTAATACACATACGTGTCACCTCCGCTTTATTTGACAGTAGAAATGGCTTAATAAGAGAATCATCTTCTAATTCATCAATAGCTGTGCTGATAGCCACTTTGAGTTCTTTGCCTTCCTTGAGCAAACTGCGTATTCTATCCACGAACCACGAATATTCTGACAACGGCTTACATTTTTCCATCAAATCTTTATTATGCCCATAATTGATGTTTATCATTGTAACGGTAACTTCAATATCGGTTTTTGGCTCAGGTTCAAAAGCGTCGCTCAGCTTTAGGATAATTCTGTCATCTTTATCAGTTGTTCCGTTGTAAAAGCAAACGCATTGTGGTGTGGGTGCTTTTTGTTGAGTAGAACTGTATTCATAGTAGTTAGGTGATGTTTCAATATATTTACTGTAAACCATACCTGCGTATATCAAAAAACGCATAGGCATATTCGGATTGAATGTTGACTGCTGCTCATAGAAATTCATAACGGTATTTATAAGGAACGATACATCATTCTTCATTTTCATATAAACAGCGTCTTGAATGGTGGTAAGCTGTATATCAGCAGCATTTTCATAAGACGTACCGTTGATTGCGTTATATAAGCTTAATGTCCATTCTTTGTTTTCGGGATTACCGAAAATGAACTTGAACAGTCTGTCTTTATATTCACGATTGGTGTCTTTTTTCTTTTTTGTTTTCTTCTTCTTCTTGCTGGACATTGTAACCACCTTCTTTCCCACTATCAGTATAACATAAACCTTGCAAATTTGCAATAGCTTTTTTTATCACCTCTACAAACTTGAATGGCACCGATGTTTTCGGGATTGTAGGGGTGATGAATATATTAAAAATGTGTTATATTTTTTAATATATTTGTAATTTGACAAAATTGATTTTTTAGTATAGAATAAAGGTATAAGGGGTACTGCCGATTGCAGCTATTTCAATAATTTTACATCATTTCAAAGTTGCGATTACAATTTAATACACACGATTTAGATGTCAATGGTTCATAACTTGCAGAGATCATTTATGATACCAACTAAATCGTTGATATTCCCGATAACACTTGATTTTAGTGAAGAAACCAGTGAATAAGCAAATCTCAAACCAAGGGGCGGACTATGTCTGTTCGGTTTGATGAGAAGCTTATCAACGGTTTCTTTTATTTTTTACCTATTTTTAATATAAAGGGGGGATAAATGACAGTGGTTAAAACTCGAAGAACTAAAAAAACAAATAGGAGCCGAAATAAAACGCTTAAGAAAATCATACAATATGACGCAGGTTAAGCTTGGAATGATATTAAATATGGTTAGACTGACAAAAGTACCTTTTCAAAATGGGATTCGGTAAAATGAACAATAAAAAACTTGAAAAGTGCCCCCAAAGTCCTATTTTTCTTTTGAGAGATTTTTGATACCTCACTTGATAGATTGTGTTATACCACTGTCGAAGATGAAGCAGAAATTGATGCCAGTGAGGCATTTAATATTATACTTAATGCAGAATATACAGAAAGAAAAACTGTAATGAAAATGCTTAGAGTCATATAGCGGAATAATCACTTTTTATTAGTGGTTATTCCGTTTTTTTGTAATTAATCTGTAACAACTTGCTGAATTAGCAAGTTTTCGGTTCAAAATTTGTAAAATTAGCAAGTTTTTATATAGAGAAGTATGCTATAATAGTATCAGTTCAGAAAAACTTCAAAAAATATCTAAAGCCGGATGCATACGGCAGAGGGTGTTCAAGCAACTAATAGAAAAGATACAGGATAACTATACCCAAATTGTATCTGTTAGGTGCTGAACACCGACTCTGTCTGTGTATCCGGCTTTTTTTTATTTTCTTTTAGTTTTAGTTACTTAAAACGGTTCTAAATGTCCGTTATTATATAGAAACATTTAAAAAAATATCATAAAAGCCTGAGTACGTATAGGGCAATTGGATACATATATTGCAAATTACCATTAATCGGTAAAAATGCGATGTAGAGTACCCTCACTTTCCTATACCCATTTTTCAGGCATTAGGCAGGTCGGATTGCTCTACATACAGCGTCTGACCTTTTTGTTTTCTGATTGCCCTGCCCGTTCAAAAGGCGGAAAGGACAATCATTATGATAATTAATTATCATTTCAACAACGGAGAGAATTCAGAGGTAGAGGTTAGTGAGGAGCTTGGTGCGGTGATACTTGAATCACGCAAGAAAGAGGATAACATGGAGAGAAATCGCCGCCGCCGCTGTTACTCACTTAATTGTATGGATTTCGATGGCGAGGATTTTGCTGATGAAAGAACACCTGAGACACTCTTTTTTGAGCAGATTGATAATGAGCATATTCTTGAAACGCTCGATAAGCTGTCGGAGACGCAGAGACGTAGGCTGTTGATGTTGGCAAGCGGAATGTCACTTCATGATATAGCAAGAGCAGAGGGAACGAGTTTTTATGCTATTCATGTTTCTATTGAGGCAGCCAGAAAGAAGTTTATAAAAAACTATTGATATTGTTATTATTCACAAAAACCAAGAGAAACATTTAGATATAATGCTGAATTAAAAAAATTTAAGAATTTTTATTAAAAACACCTTATCAAAACAGGGTAAAAATGTCCGTATAGTGAAGGGGTTAATTTCTGAGATAAAAAACAGTCAGAGAGAGCTTCAAAAATTCAATACAGTGTTTAGGACTTTTATCCTGACTCCCTATTAAATCTCAGAAACAATAATCAGCCCTTCGGAAAGGATATGGTGCTATGAAGCACATTTGGTTTGACCGACAAAAGTCCAAATTCAAAAAGCCGTTCGTCATCATGCACAATGAATTGTCGGATTTTTATTCAATTTCAAAAGAGAACTAGGATTGTTATTGTTCATTTTGCTACACGCAATTTTGAGAAAGTACTTTTGTCAGTCTAACCACATTTTAGAAATCAACATCGCTAAGAAGAATCAGAACGGCGGAATTGTTGCATATCGCAAAAAGGTAATAGGCGAACGCATTTTGAGACTTCTGCTTGGCAACCCGGTCGGTGTGACGGTTATCGTTCCGGGCAAGACGGTGGAAGAACTCAGCATTAAGGAAATCGGAGGAGAATCGTAATGGAGAACAAGGATTTAATCGCAACAGCACTCAGAATGATTGGCAAAAATATCATCCTTATTGCGGACTGCATATGTAAGGAAGATGAACCGGAAGCCGTAACAGAGGAGAAGCCAAAGAGAAAAACACGTAAGACAGCAAAGGCAAAAATGGAAGAGGTAGCCGATGTTCACGAGGCAGAGCCTGTTCCCGAAGAAGCGGAAAAGCCGAAGGTCACCTTCGAGCAGGTCAGAGCCGCACTTGCCAAAAAATCTCAGATGGGGTACACAAGTGCTGTCAAAAATTTAGTTGAAAATTACGGTGTAGAAAGGCTCTCGGACATTAAGCCTGAGAACTACGCAGAGATTCTTGAACAAGCGGAGATGATTGGAATTGATGGATAACAAAAGACACTCACCGTTACCACCTTCATCGGCGGCTCGTTGGATAGCTTGCCCGCCTTCTGCACTCAAAAACGCAGAGATAGAGGACAAGCCCAGCGAAGCGGCTCTCGAAGGTACGGCGGCGCATACTTTATGTGAGTACAAGGTTAAAACCGCTCTCGGAGAAACAGTCGAGAACCCAATAGAAAACCTTGATTACTACAACGCTGAAATGGAAGAACATACAGACGGATATTTGCAGTATGTTTTGGAGCAGGTTGAAAAAACGAAAGAAACTTGTAAAGACCCTATCATTTTAGTTGAACAAAGGCTCGACTTCACAAACTACGTTCCGCACGGATTCGGTACGGGCGACTGCGTAATTGTAGCCGATGACAATTTAACCGTTATCGATTTTAAGTACGGATTGGGAGTACTTGTTGAAGCGGAAAACAATCCGCAAATGATGTGTTACGCTATCGGGGCATTAAATCTGTTTGATACGCTTTACGACATCAAAACAATAACGATGTCAATTTATCAGCCAAGACGAGATAATGTTTCAACAGCGGTAATCACAAAGGACGAGCTGCTTCAATGGGCAGAAAGAGTTTTGAAACCTGCAGCCGCACTTGCTATTAAAGGCGAGGGCGAATATAAAGCAGGAGAACATTGTAAATTCTGTAAGATTGGTGCGGTTTGTCGTAAGAGAGCCGAATATAATTTGAAGCTCGCACGATATGACTTTGCACCGCCACCTACACTTACCGATACTGAGATTTCTGCAATATTGGAATTCGGAGACAAGCTCAAAACGTGGATTGACGATGTCCAAAGCTATGCAGTCTCTGAAGCTTTAAAAGGTAAACACTGGGACGGCTGGAAAGTAGTCGAGGGAAAATCTAACAGAAAATTTACAGATGAAAGTGCAGTAGCAGAAATTGTTAAAAATGCGGGTTTCGACCCTTTTGAAACAAAGGTTGTTGGTATCGGTGAAATGAAAAAGCGTCTCGGCGGCGATAAAAAGATGAACAAGCTTATCGGAAAGTACATCGTAAAACCGCAGGGAAAACCGACACTTGCACCCGAAACAGACAGCAGACCGGCATTTTCAAGTGCCGCAGAAGATTTTAAGGAGGATTGATTCAATGAAGAACATAAACCCAACAAAGGTAATTACAGGCATCAAGACAAGGTGGAGCTATGCAAATGTCTGGGAAGCTAAGAGCATTAACGGCAGTGAGCCGAAGTACAGCGTATAGTAAGCGACATAAGTATTTGCTCAAAGCTCAAAGCTCAAAGCTGTTGCACACTGCACATTTCACACTGCACACTGCACATTGCACATTCATATTGTTTTGTCGTTTACTATAAGTCTTATCATTCCAAAGAGCGACACCCAAACGGTCAATAAAATCAAGAAAGCCATTCAGGCAGCGTATACCGAGGGCGAGTCAAAGCTCAAGGGAAACGGAAGAAGCGTACCTCCGCTTAAGGCTATAAAGACACCGCTGCGTGACGGAGATATTGACCGTCCCGATGACGAAGCATATAAAAACAGCTATTTCATCAACGCAAACAGCAAGACGGCACCGGGAATTGTTGACGCAGACAGACAGCCGATTCTCGACAGAAACGAGGTTTACAGCGGCTGCTACGGAAGAGCGAGTATCAGCTTTTATGCTTTTAACAGCAACGGCAACAGAGGTATTGCTTGCAGTTTGAATCACTTGCAGAAGTTCGCTGACGGGGAGTCGCTTGGCGGCAAATCATCTGCTGAGGAAGACTTCGCAGACCTTGATGATGAAGATGATGATATTGACGAAGATTTCCTTTGGTCGTAATTTATAAAATATTTAATAAGTTCACTCGGCTCAAAAATGAGCTGAGTGAATGGGGGTGAAATATATGGTAACAACAGTTTTTGAATTTCTTTACTCGCTCTTCATCTGTTTTTGTTTGACAGAAATAGCCGCACTGCTCTTTGTAAGCGTTCATGAAGTGTTCAATGAGAAGCGTAAAAAGATGAAAGATTATTACAAGAAAAGGCATAAGGACGGTGGTGCGAAGTGAAAAATATATCTTTGGATTTGGAAACATTTTCAGATGTAGACCTTAATTCCTGCGGCATTTATAAGTACGCACAGAGCAGTAACTTTTACATTATGCTGTTCGGATATTCCGTTGACGGCGGTGAAGTTCAGGTAGTCGATTTGATGTCGGGACAGGAAATACCTGCGGAAATTCTCGAAACATTAACGGACGAGAATGTTACCAAATGGGCATATAATGCGTCTTTTGAACGTGTTTGTTTGTCCGAATATCTTAGACGTAATAAGCCTGAATATTTCAAGGGTTACGGTGATGACGCAACAAAGAAATATATTTCTCCCAAGGGTTGGAAATGTACTATGACTTGGGCGGCATATATGGGACTGCCGCTTTCACTCAAAAATGTCGGACTTGCATTAAAGCTTGACGAAAAGAAAATGGACGAGGGTAAAGACCTTATTCGATATTTCTGTATGCCTTGTAAACCGACAGCCGCAAATGGGGGAAGAACAAGAAACATTCCCGCACACGCACCCGATAAATGGAGAACATTTAAGGCATATAACAAGCGAGATGTTGAGGTTGAAATGGCTATACAAAAAAAGCTTAGAAACTTTCCTGTTCCTGAGTTCGTTTGGGAAGAATACTGGATCGACCAAGAAATAAATGACCGGGGCATAATGCTCGATATGAATCTTGTTAATAATGCTATTTCCTTTGATGAAAAAATAAGGGCGGAATTGACGGAGAGAATGCAGCAATTAACTAATCTTGAAAACCCAAACAGCGTACAACAGATGAAAGACTGGCTGCGTGATAACGGCTTAGAAGTTGATTCCCTTGGAAAAAAGGAAGTATCAGAGCTTTTGAAATCAGCACCTTCGGAACTTGCAGAGGTGTTAATACTCCGTCAGCAGCTTGCAAAATCATCGGTAAAAAAATATACCGCAATGCAAAATGCCGTGTGCAGGGACGAACGTGCAAGGGGAATGTTTATGTTTTACGGTGCGAATAGGTCAGGGAGATTTAGTGGACGCATTATACAATTACAGAATTTGCCACAAAATCATATGCCTGATTTGGATGAAGCAAGAGAGCTTGTAAAGAGAGGTAATTATACAGCAACAAAACTTCTCTACGATAACATTCCCGAAACCTTATCGGAACTTATCCGAACAGCTTTTATTCCGAAACCCGGATACAAGTTTATCATAGCCGATTTCTCTGCGATTGAAGCAAGGGTGCTTTCGTGGGTTGCAAAAGAACAATGGAGAATGGATACATTTGCCAACGGCGGAGATATTTATTGTGCTACAGCTTCAAAGATGTTTCACTGCAATGTAGTCAAACACGGAGAGAATGGAGAACTCCGGCAAAAAGGTAAAGCAGCAGAATTGTCCTGTGGCTACGGCGGATCCGTTGGTGCTTTAAAAGCAATGGGAGCTTTAGAATCGGGTATGAAAGAGGAAGAATTAAAACCGCTTGTAGACGCTTGGAGAGAGGCAAATCCCAATATTGTAAAGCTTTGGCACGCTGTAGACAGTGCCGCTAAAAAAGCAGTGCAGGGTAAGACAACAACAGAAACACACGGGCTTAAATTTATCTGTCAAAGCGGAATGCTGTTTATAGAACTTCCGAGCGGTCGCCGCCTTTCATACGCACAGCCTGAGATTGGTGAGAATCGTTTCGGCGGTCAATCTGTTACATATATGGGGCAAGGTATCGCCAAGAAATGGGAACGCGTAGAAACTTTTGCAGGAAAATTGGTCGAAAATTTGTGTCAAAGTATAGCGAGAGACATTCTGTGTTTCGCAATGAACACATTAAGAAACTACCGCATAGTAGCAACCGTTCATGATGAAATCATCATTGAATGCCCGCAGGATACATCACTCGAATTTATCTGTAATCAAATGAGCATAACGCCGCCTTGGGCAGAGGGTTTGGTGCTTAACGCAGACGGTGACGATATGATGTACTATCAAAAATCATAAGGAGGAAAAATTTATGACTGAAATAATTAAGGTGAATTACGACAGCGAACAGCCGACAGTTCTCGGCAGAGATTTACACGAGGCTCTTGGAATCAAGTCAAAGTACGCAGATTGGTTTAAGAATATGTGTGCTTATGGATTTGAGGAGGGCAAGGACTATGTAGCGTTTTCTAAAATTTTAGAAAACGGAGGAAGAACAAAAAATCATCAGATAACTATCCCTATGGCAAAGGAAATCTGTATGATACAGCGTACCGAGATCGGCAAAAGTATCGTCAGTATTTTATGGCAATTGAAGATAAGTGGAACGATCCCGATGCCGTTATGGCAAGAGCTTTACAAATAGCGAATAGAAAGCTTGAAGAAGCGAAGCTGCTTGTTGCCGCTAAAGACGAAGAAATCGCTGAGATGAAACCGAAAGTAAGCTACTATGATGTTATTCTCAATTGTAAGGATTTGGTGTCTGTTACACAAATTGCCAAGGACTACGGCAAGTCTGCTAAGTGGCTGAACGAGTTTCTCTCATCGCATAAGATTCAGTACAAGCAGGGCGACCAGTGGTTTCTTTATCAGAAGTATGCCGCTAAGGGTTACGCACAGTCTAAGACGCAGAGCTTTGCCGGAAAAGATGGTGAACCGCATTCAAAGGCACACACGTATTGGACCCAAGATGGAAGACGCTATATTTATGAATTGCTCAAAAACGAGGGTATTCTCCCCGTTGTAGAGCTTGAATAATAACGCTGATAACATTTAGTAATATCATTCCCCGGCTGATTTTTAACGATTGGTCGGGGAGAGTAGGAGGAATATTTATGCAAAATACAGTATTATTTGACGGTATCCCTTATGAGGAATGGGAGAAGATTATACAGAACCCTGATTTCCTTTTGAAGCTTGCTTATCGCTGGAAAGAAGATCGTGACGCAAGAGTTACACTTGAAGCTGAGAATGCCGTACTCAAAACAGAAAACGCAAAAATGAAGCGTCAGTCAGAGATAGCGGCGAACATTGACAGCGACAAGATTCTCTCTGCGACAGAGATTGCAAGGGAATACGGCAAGCCTGCAACGTGGCTCAACGGTATTCTTTCCGAATTATTTGTTCAGTTCCGTGAGAACGGTCGTTGGGTACTTTCTGACGAATTTAAGGACGATGGTTATGTACAGTATGTTCCGATGACTTTCGGCGGAAGAAAAATGCCGAAGTTCACTATCAATCATATGTACTGGACATACAAGGGAAAGCAGTTTATCTACAATCTGCTCAAGGGCGATGGCATTTTACCGCTTGACGAGCAGAAAAACAAGGGGGCATAAGACCATGAATAATTCACATCTTAACATGATTAGTACTTTCCCAATCCATAAGACTATACAAACAGCAAGATCAGGAAGATAATTTCTAATATATTACCGAAACAACGAAAGATAATCATAATAAT
>CACWTQ010000119.1 GCA_902763835.1 uncultured Ruminococcus sp.
CTTCACGATGGACACCCTTGCCCTCAGCTAACACTTCCTACTGCCAAGCGTGCAGCGGACTTTCACCGCCAAGTTACTGCCCATTTCGGGCAAACCAAAAAAAGCGATACAGCCGTGAAAAGCCGTATCGCTTAAATGTTTCTAAAAAAATTATAACTCGCATCTGCCTTCAAGAGCTCTTGCAAGCGTCACCTCATCGGCATATTCAAGGTCACCGCCTACAGGTATTCCGTAAGCAAGCCTTGTCACTTTAACCCCGAGAGGCTTTAACAATCTGGATATGTAAACAGCAGTTGTTTCACCCTCGGCTGTTGCATTGGTCGCCATAATGACTTCCGTAACATTGTCTTCCCGAACTCTTTGTACAAGCTCCTTAATGTTGAGCTGGTCGGGACCTATTCCGTTGAGTGGAGAAATAACTCCGTGCAGAACGTGATACATCGCCGAATATTCCTGAGTTTTCTCAAGTGCTATAACGTCCTTGGGCTCTTCCACAACACATATTGTAGTTTTGTCACGCTTGGGATTTTTGCAGATAGGGCAAAGCTCCTCGTCGGTTAAATTACAGCATTTTTTACACTTGTGAATTTTGCTGTGAGCGTCTGTAATTGCCTTTGAAAAAGCTTCGGCATCTTCCTTAGGCATTGATAAAACGTAGTAGGCAAGCCGCTGTGCCGATTTTGCACCTATTCCGGGCAACCTATTGAACTGGTCGATAAGTCTTGCGAGTGCAGGGGCTTGAAATCCTGCCATAATTTAGAACAATCCGGGCATATTAAGTCCGCCCGAAATCTTAGTCATAACCTCTTCTTTTTCTGTTGCGGCTGCTTTGAGTGCTTCATTTGCAGCTGCTGTGATAAGGTCTGTGAGCATTTCGATATCCTCGGGGTCAACAACCTCGGGCTTTAATTCGATATTCTTAATCTTCATTCCGCCCGTAACAGTAACGCTTACTGCTTCTCCGCCTGCTGTTGCCGAGTACTCTTTAGCTTCAAGCTCTGTGCTTGCAGCGTCCATTTCCTCCTGCATCTTCTGTGCCTGCTTTGCAAGCTGCTGTAAGTTTGTAGGTGCAGCACCGCCGCTGAAACCCTTTGGTATTCTTGCTTTCATTTGAAAATTCCTCCGTAAAATTTAATAAAATATTTTTGGTTTTATGTTAGAACCATAGTCACAACAGAGTTAGGAACTGTTGGGAAATAAGTTGAACAATTTAGACGCAGGATAATTTGTTCTGTGTTGTAACGACACACTGGGCAAATTAGACAAGTATAAATGTTCAAGTTATTTTCTGACAGTTCCTTAGTTCTCAATTGTAACCTTTATATCTGAATTTGAGATATGCTCAATAAATTCATCAATTTTAGCTTTCGTTGGGGCAGAGGCTTGAACTGCCGTGCTTTTTTTGTAAGGACCCAGCTTGTAATCTCTGCCTGTTACATCTTTGATAGCCGCCCTCATTTTCTCACGTACTTTCGGGTCTTTAAGATTTCTTAAAGCTATTTCATCATTGACATCAATCAAAATAAAGCTTCCCGAAACATAAGCAGTCGTATTTCTGAATACGGTAGCCGTAGTTCTTGTGTAGGCTTTCATAGCTTCAAGAACGTCTTCCCATTGCTCCATAACAACCGCATTTGCACTGAGCTGTTCGCTTATGTCTTGTGGATCTCCTACAGAAGTGTTCCGGATATTTGATTTCACCGCATTCTTAGCTGTGTTATTTTCCGAAGTTGGTGCAGAGGAGCGTGAAAGCTGTGAATTACTTGACGCATTTACAGCATTGCTTACTGTCGAAGCATTCTCAGAAATTGATGAATCAACCTGAACTGCACCGCCGGAACGAACAACTCTTTCAAGCTTTTCAATTCTTGTAAGCATTGCCCCGACATCAGCGGTAAGCTTTGGATTGCAAAGCTTTATCATACAGGTTTCAAATTCAATTTTGTTATTGCCGCCCTTGAACATCTTTTCAAGCGATATCTGCAAAACATCTATACAGTAAACTATCCGGGTGAGAGAAATACTTTCTGCCTGAACTCTTGCTTTTTCAAGTTCTTCGGGCGACATAAGTATCAAACTGTTGGCACTCTTTTTCATTGTCCTCAGAAGCATAAGCGTTCTGAAATGCTCTGTAAACTCCTCGCAAAGCCGGGGTATACTTTTAGATGCCTTATGAAGCTCGTTTACAGTGTTTATCGCAAGCGAAACGTCTTCGTTTTTAATAGCGTCGGCAAGCGTAAAGAGATAATCTCTACCGGCAAGACCCGTAGCTTCACGAACAACAGCCGAATCGATATTTTCCGAAAGTCCGATACACCTGTCGAGAATCGAAAGTGCGTCACGCATTGCACCGTCAGCAACGGCGGCAATAAGCATTGCGGCATTTCGGTCAAGTGTGACGTTTTCTTCTGCTGCTATATATTGAAGTCGGTCGGCTATATCCTCGGGAGCAATTCTGTTGAAGTCAAAACGCTGACATCTTGACAAAATTGTCGCAGGGAGCTTGTGAACTTCGGTAGTCGCAAGGATAAAAACAACATGTGATGGCGGTTCTTCAAGAGTTTTGAGCAGGGCATTGAATGCACCCGTAGAAAGCATATGAACCTCGTCAATGATGTAAACTCTGAACTTAGCCTCAGAGGGAGTGAACATAACCTCGTCAAGCACTTCACGGATATTGTTTACACTGTTGTTCGATGCGGCATCCATTTCAACAACGTCCATTATGCTGCCCTTTGAAATACCTATGCAGTTCTCGCATTTACCGCAAGGCTCACCGTCTGTGAGGTTAAGACAGTTCACAGCTTTTGCAAGAATTTTTGCACAGGTGGTTTTACCTGTGCCTCTTGAGCCGGTAAAAAGATAAGCATGAGAAATTCTTCCCGATTTAATTTCATTTTTCAATGTTGAAGTAACATGTGACTGACCGATAACATCAGCAAATCCCGTAGGCCGCCATTTTCTGTAAAGAACACGATACAAGTTTAATCACCTCAACCTTGAAAATACAAAACAAAAAATCCATATACTTTGATATACGAACGACAGACTTACTGCATCGCAGAGGGCAACTCCGTTTAATGCTGCTCGGTTCCCCGCCTGACATGGTTCCCGGCGCCCTATCGCACAGGACCTGCCGCCCGCATATAAAAATATATGGACTTTTGATCACTTCTATATTATACAACAGAATTTTCAAAAAATCAATAGTTTAAAAAAAATAATTTTAAACTTTTTATGAACGAAAATTTGATAAAAAATTAATTTTCAAAATCCAATACTTCAAAATGCGTTTATGTTTTTAACCAAAAAAATATTAAAAAACTATTAAGAAATGTTTGACGGAATATTGACAAGTGTGTCGGAATATAGTATAATAAAGTACGGTTTGAGGGTAAATATAATTACTCAAAACAGGGCAGCTTCAATTTTTGTTGTCCTGTTTTTTATTTTTATTTTGTTGCTATTGACAAAGGGAAAAATTTCGGTGATAATTATAACTGAGAATAGATTATTTTTTTTAGGAGTGGAGAAATGTCGCTGAAAGAAAAAATTTTAGATGAATTGGAAAATAATTCCGATATTTATATATCGGGACAAACTCTCGCCGAGAAATTTGGTGTGTCAAGAAATGCAGTCTGGAAAGCCATGAACCAAATTAAAGAGGACGGCTGTAAGGTTGTATCTGTCAATAATAAGGGATATCGTCTGCTTTCAAAGAACGAAGCTTTATCGGTGGACAAAATCACGGAGCATATGTCTGAATACTCAAAGAAGTTAGAACTGAGTGTTTACAGTTCCATTGATTCTACCAACAATGAAGCGAAGCGTATGGTAGCCGACGGTTTCAGAGGAGATGCCCTTATCGTTGCGAATGAACAGACAAAGGGCAGAGGTCGTCTTGGAAGAGATTTTTACTCACCTAAAAATACGGGTGTGTATATGACTTTTCTTTTTAGTACGGATATCAAACTGTCGAATGCTGTTACCGTGACTACAGCTACCGCTGTTGCGGTAGTTCGTGCGATTGAAAGTCTTACGAAAATCAAGCCTATGATTAAGTGGGTCAATGATGTTTATGTAGGCAGCAAAAAAGCGTGCGGAATACTCACTGAGGCTATTACTGATTTTGAAACAGGCTTTGTTCAAAGTATTATTATCGGTATCGGAATTAATATTTCAACCGAGACTTTCCCTGACGAGCTTTCCGGTACGGCAACCTCGCTTAATATCAACGGACTTTCGAGAAATAAGCTTATTGCGGCTGTTTCAAACGAATTGCTTGAAATCCGCAGTGATTTGAGCAACAAATCATATATCAAGTCTTATCGTGAACATTCTTTGATAATAGGCAAATCGATAGATTTCTACAGGAACAATATTAAGTATAACGCAGTAGCTGTAGATATAGACGGTGACGGCGGTCTTATTGTAAAGCTTCCCAACGGCAGAACAGAGGTACTCAGCAGCGGAGAAGTGACTGTCAGATTGAATTAACATATTTTAAACATTTGTATTGTAATAAAATATTGCGTATCCTGCATATAATATTGTTATTACGTATACGGAGGTTTATGTATGAGAATTTCAAAAGCTTTCCCGAAAATTTTCACTGCAGCTTCGGCGGTTATGCTTTTGCTGTCATTGGCAGTAATGACTGCATTTTGTGCTGAGAATGAAACTCACTCTTCGCCCGAAACTGCAATGGCAGGCAGCAATAACAGAATATCTCTGCTTATAGGCATTATATTGGTTGCAATTGGAGCAGTCGGTTTTGCTGTTTTGAAAATTAGGGAAAGAGAAAAATCGTAACATCGGAATAATTAGGAACTGTTGGGAAATAAGTTGAACAAATTAGACAAGTATGAATGTTCAAGTTATTTTCTGACAGTTCCTAAAGTATTACCGCACTGTGAATATTATTACTGCACGGTGCGGTAAAATACGTAAAAAGAGGAATAATTATGAGAACTATTCAGATTAATAAAAACGACGCAAATCAAAGACTAGATAAATTTTTGACAAAACGTTTTAAAACTATGCCTAAGTCTTTGATGTATAAATATATACGTACAAAGTATATTAAGGTCAACGGTAAGAGGTGCGAAATTTCAACCAGACTTAACGAGGGAGATGTTATAACATTTTACATCAAGGACGAATTTTTCGATGAACCGCAGTATGATACATATGATTTTCTGAAAGCACCCGTTAAGCTTGATATAGTATATGAGGACGAAAATATTATACTTCTTAATAAACCTACCGGACTTCTCTGTCACCCCGATGAGAATTATCACTTTGATTCTCTTCTTGCACGCTTGCAGCACTATCTTTACGATAAAAAGGAATACAACCCAAAAAGCGAAAATTCTTTCGCTCCCGCACTTGCAAACAGAATTGACAGAAACACAGGCGGTATTGTGATAGCAGCCAAGAATTCGGAATCGCTCCGTGTTCTTAACCAGAAAATCAAAGACAGAGAGCTAAAAAAAATCTACCTCTGTGTGGTTCACGGTATTCTGAAAAATAAACAGTCTACTATGACGGACTATCTCGAAAAGAACGAAAAGCAGAACAGGGTATACGTTTCATCCAAGCCGACCCCAAACAGCAAGACTATCAAAACAAAGTACAAGGTTCTGAAAGAATTTAATAATATGAGCCTTGTTGAAGTGGAGCTGCTTACAGGCAGAACACATCAGATTCGTGCCCATATGGCATATATCGGACACCCGATTGTGGGTGACGGAAAGTACGGCACTAACAAACAGAATAAAAATACATCTCTGAAATGGCAGGCTCTTTGTTCGTACAAGCTTGAATTTGATTTTGAAACAGACGGCGGAGTGCTGGAGTATCTGAACGGTAAATCTTTTGAAATTGATGATATATGGTTCTGGAGATATATAAAATAAATAAAGATACGTGTCCGAACAGATTAGGAACTGTTGGGAAATAAGTTGAACAATTTAGACGCAGGATAATTTGTTCTGTGTTAGGCACAACACCGCAGGAATACTGACGTATTTCAAGG
>CACWTQ010000120.1 GCA_902763835.1 uncultured Ruminococcus sp.
CACCTTGAAATACGTCAGTATTCCTGCGGTGTTGTGCCTAACACAGAACAAATTATCCTGCGTCTAAATTGTTCAACTTATTTCCCAACAGTTCCTAAACCAAAACAGGCAAGAGCGGAGCGAATTGCCGGTCAAAGGAAGAAAACTTTCCGATAAAGCAATTCACTCCGCTATGCACGGATATTTAATCTATCATTTAAAAAGGAAAGAAATGTAATATGGAAATAAAAGAAGCAAAACGCATAGTAATTAAAGTAGGAACATCTACCCTTACATATGAAAACGGAAGACTTAATCTCCGCCGAATCGAACAGCTTGTAAAAGTCATTTGCGACCTTACAAACTCGGGCAAGGAGATAGTCCTTGTAAGCTCGGGTGCTATCGGTGTCGGTGTAGGCAAGCTCGGCTTGAAAGAACGTCCTTCAAAGAACAGGGAGAAACAAGCTCTTGCGGCTGTCGGTCAATGTGAATTAATGTTCATTTACGACAAGCTTTTTGGCGAGTATAATCATAATGTCGCTCAGATACTTTTGACAAAGTTCGCCGTAGACACCGACCACAAAAAGCAGAATGTTATCAACACAATGGAAACTCTCCTTGAAATGGGAATTATTCCTATCGTAAACGAGAATGACACCTGTGCCATCGACGAACTCGACGGTGACAAAATCGGCGACAACGATAGACTTTCCGCTATCGTTGCGGAAATAGTAAATGCGGACTTGCTTGTTATGCTCACCGACATTGACGGCTTGTACAACAAGAATCCGAAGAATAATCCCGATGCGGAAAAGATTGAAGTTGTTGAGAAAATCACGGACGAAATCCGCACAATGGCAAGCGGTTCGGGTTCTAACCGTGGTACGGGCGGTATGATTACAAAGATTATCGCAGCGGAATATGCGACCTCTTACGGCATTGAGTGCTGTATTATGAACGGAGAAACTCCGAAGAGATTGTACGATTTATTCGACGGTAAAAAGATAGGAACGGTTTTCACCGCTGCAAATTAAAAGGGGATTGTTATGGAAAGTTTGTTTGAAGACAGTCTTGTTAAGGAATTTACGGAATTTCAAAACTGCAACGATTTTTTCACATGTTATACAAATAATTTTTGAAGAGTAATATATCGTTAAGGGCGTTGCCCTTAAAATCCCACTGGGCTCTGCCCAGACCCGCCAACTTTTGAAAAAGTTGGATCAAAACTTTAACAGGTCATTTCCAAAAGTTTAATATAAAAAAAAGAGGTGTTTATAATGACTACATTGGAAAAAATGGGTCAAAATGCAAAGCAAGCCGCTAGAGTTCTTCTCACGGCAGGCGAACTTAAAAACAAAGCTTTACTTTCAATCGCTGACGCTTTAATCGCAAATGCGGACGAAATTGTAAAGGCAAACGAAATCGATATCAAAATCGCACGTGAAAACGGCACAAGAGAATCTTTAATCGACAGACTTACTCTCACTCTGGCACGTATTGATGGTATGGCAGAGGGTGTTCGTCAGGTGGCGGCTCTTCCAGACCCTACAGGAGTAGTTATCGGTGGTTCAACATTACCCAACGGTTTGAGAATTGAGAAAGTCAAAGTTCCTATGGGAGTTATCGGAATTATTTTCGAGGCTCGTCCGAACGTTACGTCAGACGCAGCGGCTCTCTGTTTGAAATCGGGCAACGCTGTAATTCTCCGTGGCGGAAAGGAAGCTATCAATTCAAACAAATGTATTGCCAACATTATGAGAAATGCAATTGAGAAAGTGGGCTTGCCCAAAGACTGTATTGCACTTGTTGAGGACACTTCACGTGCGTCAAGCGTTGAACTTATGCAGCTTTCGGACTATCTCGATGTACTCATTCCGAGAGGTTCGGCAAACCTTATCAAGGCAGTTGTCGAAAATTCCAAAGTACCCGTAATCGAAACAGGTGCGGGAAATTGTCACGTTTATGTTGACGACAGTGCGGATATCGATATGGCAGCCGAAATTATTTTCAATGCAAAAACATCTCGTCCGTCCGTATGCAATGCTATCGAAACTATTCTTGTACACAAGGATATCGCTGAAAAAGCCTTGCCCGTAATCAAGGCAAGACTTGACGAAAAAGATGTTACTCTCCGCTGCTGCGAGCGTTCGGCGGCTATCCTGAGCGGTGTAGAAAATGCCACGGAGGAAGACTGGTACACGGAGTACGGCGACTATATCCTTGCAGTGAAAATAGTTGACAGCATTGATGAAGCTATCTCTCATATTGCAAAGTACAGCACGGGTCACAGTGAATGTATTGTAACAACAGACTATGCAAATTCACAAAAGTTTACAGATGAAGTTGATTCGGCGGCTGTTTATGTAAATGCGTCCACACGATTCACAGACGGGGGAGAGTTCGGTCTTGGTGCTGAGATAGGCATTTCAACACAGAAACTCCACGCAAGAGGTCCTATGGGACTTAACGAGCTTACCTCAATGAAGTTTGTTATTAGAGGTAACGGACAGGTGAGGTAACTTAGAAATATAAAGAATATAGAATAAATAATAAAAAAAGGCGGCAAACCTACGGTTTGCATTTTTAGAAATGTAAACTATAGGCTGCCGTTTTGTTCTTTATCAAATAATCAAATACATCAAGGCAAGCAGCAATGAGGAGCTTGCCTTTTCTTCATTCAGTAATGCAATTAAAAGTATAATTAAAGCCTTTTCCTTATCCGCTAAAACAGTATCAAGAAAATCCGCCGATTGAGTTTTACGTATCTCTTCGGGTTCGACCGTACTGTCGATATGTTCATTTTTATTTTCAATTTCGGGCGGCTTTTCATTATCGATATTTTTCGGCTTTGAATGTTCCTGAGAGCTGACTGGGTGGCCGTGTTTCTCCGCCGCAGCGTTTGGATTTGTTTTCATATTGCCGTTATAACCGCTCGGAAATCCGTTTGCACTGTAAGGCGGCGAACGCCTGCTGTACATCTCCCTTGCACGATTGACTGCCTCTGCCTGCATTTTATCCATATCGTTCACATTCTCACTCCCACCGTCAGAACAGATTCATTGCGGACAACGTCCGCAGGAAACACGTGAAGATAGTTCTTGTTAGCTTTACTTCACGAACCCGACCAAAAATTAAAATTAAATCAATGGAATTAAGTTTTGATTTTTTAACATTGGCACAATTCTGATTATCCGCAGAATTCTAATCGCTTCTTCAAGCTTATCCTGCCGCTGTGGACTTAAGAACGGCTTTATCGCACGGAGAAGCTGAGTTGTATCGTCCTCTTTTTTTAGCTCGGTTATAATCGGCATAAACCGCATAGCCGTCTGCAATCCGTCTGCCCCCAAAAGGTCAAGCGGCGACTGCTGCTTTGGCTGCGGAACACTGCTGTTTTCCGGCATTGTGAAATCACCGTTTGCCCCCTGAGGAGCTGCGGACTGCCCGAACAGTCCGCTTAAGGCTTTAATTTGCTCCATCATTTCGGGATTACTTAAAATTTGATTTATTTGAGAAGTTAAATCACTCATTCTTTGAAAGACCCCTTAACAGTGCCTGAGCCTGAGGTGTGCTTAACAGTTTCTTTGCGGCATTTTCATCGGAGAGAATCTTTTGCAGCTGTTGTGCCTGTGACGGCGACATCTGCGAGAAAAGCTTCTGCATATTTCCGTTCTGTGCAGCGTTTTTCAGTTCCTCGGGAGATGTATTGAGATGTTTGCTTGCTGTGTTCACAAGTCGGTCTAGCTGTTCGTTATCGGGTGCAGCGGAATTTTGCGGCTGCGGTGCGGGACGGTTTGACGGTCTTTGATTCGGGCGGTATGGCGGACGGCCGTGCGGTGGCTGAGGTGGGCGGTGGTTCGGCTGACCCGGACGGTGGGGCGGTTTCTGTGGAGGCTGCTGCGGTGAATGCTGAGGAGGTTTAGGGGGAGGGCAATTCGGCTGTGACGATTGCGGCTGAACAGCATTAATGCTTTCGGACATTGACTTCTTCTCTTCGATATCCTCCAAGTCACTGACACCACGTTTTTTCATCGGCGGTTGATAGTATGCTGATTTTCCGGTATTGCGGCTGAAATTATTCATATAACGTTTACCCCCTTGATACTCAATGTTATCAACTAAAAATAATCTATTCTATATTCATTATTATATTTTTATTCTTCTCTAAAAATAAGGTGACCAACTCAACACATAGCAGTTCATTTCAAAGAAATAATAAAAATAAAGAATTGATAAAGCCGACAACATTGCTTTTGACACTAAATACTTTCGGTTATAAAATAAATTTTCTGCTTGATTTTATTTCACAGAAAAGACGAAAGTATTTCTATATTGATACATAATATCATATAAAAACAGAATAACGCTGTTTAATAAACATTATATGCAGAAGGGAGGAAAAAAGAACAATAAATTAAGAGTTTCTGAAAAGTTATGAAAGCACAAGTTGAACTGAAAATGAAATAAGCCGCCCTGCAAAGCAAGACGGCTGTAATAATTATCGTATGAAGTTGACCAATCCGAGAAACCAATCTCTGAAAGCGGCTTTGTGACATACTCCCACCATCTAGGCTTCGCATAGAGGTAGGATAAAGCCAATTTTGCTGTATCCGATTATCTCTTAGAGAACTGCGGAGCTCTACGAGCAGCCTTAAGACCGTACTTCTTACGCTCTTTCATACGTGGGTCACGAGTGAGGAAGCCTGCCTTTTTAAGAACAGGACGCAAATTCTCGGAATCGTACTGGAGCAAAGCTCTTGAAATGCCGTGACGAATTGCACCTGCCTGACCTGTTACGCCGCCGCCTGAAACTCTGCATACAACGTCGAACTTCTCAGCTGTATCTGTAAGGTCAAGAGGCTGTCTGACAATCAGCTTAAGTGTTTCAAGACCGAAATAATCATCGATATCTCTGTCGTTGATTGTGATTTTGCCTGTTCCCTGGTAAATTCTTACTCTTGCAACAGAACTCTTTCTTCTGCCTGTGCCGTAGAAATAATTAGAATTATCGTACATAATATTTTAGTCCTCCTTCCTTACTTGTCCCAAACTTCGGGCTTCTGTGCTGCGTGAATGTGTTCTGCACCCTCAAACAAACGAAGTCTGAGCAAAGCATCTCTTCCGATAGAGTTGTTCGGAATCATGCCTTTAACAGCAAGCTCCATTGCCTTTGTCGGCTTAGTTGCCATTAATGTATCGTAACGAGTTTCTTTCAAGTGACCAACATAGCCCGTGTGACGCTGCCACTTTTTCTGAGTGAGCTTGTTACCTGTGAGAACTGCTTTTTCGCAGTTAATAATAATTACATGATCACCGCAGTCTACATGCGGAGTATAAGTGGGCTTATGCTTGCCTCTGAGAAGTACGGCAGCCTGAGCGGCAACTCTTCCGAGCGGTTTGCCGGCAGCGTCGATAACGTACCACTTACGCTCAACTTCGCCCTTTTTTGCCATAAAAGTTGACATAGTTTTTTCCTCCTAAACCAATTTATTCATATATGTGAAATTCTTATCTTCACATCAGTGCTTTGTTATCATACCATACCTTAGGGGGCTTTGTCAATATTTTTTTTTGAAAATTTTAATTTGTTTTTAAAAATCTCTTTTAATCTCCTTTTTACTCTTTTTATCTCTTTTATACTCGATTGCTATTTTTAAAATTGAGTTTTCCTTAAGGAACTGTCAGAAACTAACTTGAACATTTATACTTGTCTAATTTGCCCTGTGTGTTGTGCCTAATACAGAACAAATTATCCTGCGTCTAAATTTTTCAACTTATTATTTCCAAACAGTTCCTAAACATAGATTTAATCTGTAACGTTCGATTTTTAGGGAGGTAAAGTCGATAAAAATGGCTTAACCATCGAAAAAACTTAAATTTTAACACACCCTAATACGGCTAAT
>CACWTQ010000121.1 GCA_902763835.1 uncultured Ruminococcus sp.
ATTCGGCTATGATAGCGCTGATTGCAAGCGTTCTGTTCTCGACGGCTACCGCCCGGCGGCGTATATCGGCTTTATCATCGGTTCCGTGTATCAGTATGCTTTGTTGAGAATTATGGTTGACATTGTTTTTGCTGGCGTCGAGGGTGTTCCCGAATATGAGTTTGATTCTCTGATGTTCTTCATAACGCTTGCTGTTTTTATCGTTGTATATGAAGGCGTTATGTTTGCTTATGGTCAGTCAATGAAAAAAATACCGTTAAAACAAATTATGAGCGAATAAAAAGATAATCGAGCGAAGATGAATAATTCACCTTCGCTCGATTTTATTATACATAAATCAACTCTGCATTTACAATCTCCGTTGCGCGGTTGCGGATATTGTGTCGACTAAGTCGGCGAGATTACTCTCGCTTTCTCGTCTAAGAACCGTACGTGAGAGTTTCCCCTCATACGGCTCATGTATTTTATCACGCCAAAGCGCGGTAACATTGGATATGTTTAAGGCAGTCGCCGTGCACGTAAATCATATTATCGACAGCGTTTGTGCCGCCGTCCTTGCGCGGAGTTTTAAAGTGTATTCTTCTTTCTTCCGCCAAGTCAATAGATTTGGAGCAAACAGGGCATATGCCTTTTTGATTTTTCCATACAGTCTTGAATTTTCCCGACAATCTTCTCATTCCGTTTTGAAACTTACGTTTTTCAAAATATTCAGGCTCCAGATAAGGATTTGCGCTTGCCCGAATTTTTACGTGTCTGATTATCGGTGTGTGTGCTGCTTCCTTCAATTCGGTTTTCTCGGTACAGAACACCCAGTTTCTTGAGCCCTTGGAATGCCAGTATCTTTGCACCTTCCATTTCTTCGATTTGTTGGGATGTCTGCGCTTTGCCCATCTCCACAGCAGTTCAAAGATGTTGTGGTCGATAGCGGAAAAGGTCTTTGCGGCGCATACGCTTTGATGGTAATTTGTCCAGCCTGTAATCGTTTGATTCAGCTTGACAATCAGCGATTCCTGCTTCCACGTCTTTCCTTTTCCGAGAATAATCTCATGCAGCTTTTCGTTGATAGCCTTGACCGACTTTTTTGAGGGCTTGATAATGAGTTTGTCATTGTACTTCCTGAAATTCCAGCCCAGCATGTCGAATCCGTCTCGGATATTTGTAATGAGCGTTTTTTCTTCAGAAAGCGTAAGCCCTCTTGCTTTCAGAAAATTTCTGATGACCTCTTTTGCGCGTTCTGCTGTAAGGCGGTCTGCCGCCGTAACGACAAAGTCATCCGCGTACCTTACAAGATTCACCTTGTTTTTGAACATCTCTTTCTGTGTGCGGTGAAATTCTCTGTCCAGTAAGGCTTCCATTCCGTCTAACGTCATGTTTGCCAGTATCGGAGATATGATACCGCCCTGCGGCGTTCCTTCCTCTGTGGGGAACAACTGCTTTGAATAGATAAATCCTCCTTTAAGGAATTGCTTAAGAACGGATTTATCCATTGGGATGTTTTCCAGCAGCCATTGATGACTGATGTGGTCAAAGCATCCCTTGATATCTCCCTCTAATATCCATTGTGCTGCATTGCGGCGGGACAACAACTGAAAGAGGTGTTCGCACGCATCCTGACAGCACCTGCCTTTTCGGAATCCGAACGAGCGGCGGTCTGCTGTTGTTTCAGCTATGGGGTCTAGCGCAAGCGCATACAGCGCCTGCATTGCTCTGTCGTACATAGTTGGAATGCCTAAGGGTCTTTTCTTGTTTTTGCCCTTCTTTTCGATATACACTCTCCTCAGCGGCTTTGCTTTGTAGTGCCTGTCCGTCAGCGAGAGCGCGGCTTGCATTTTCTCGGCGGCTGTTTTCCACAGCTCTCCGTCAACGCCAGCCGTTCTCTTTCCTTTGTTCGTCGTGACACGCTTTACAGCTAATAGCTTTGCATAGAAAGAATGCGTCAGCAGATACTGTAATCTTTTGACTGTATTTTGTTTGTTTTCCGATGTTGCCTTAGCAATTCTGAATTGCAGTCTGTTAACATATTCCTCTGCCTGCTTCCAGTTGATTGAGTTCCACTGTTTTTCAAGCGCGGATTTGTCAGATAACCTCTCGGATTTCTCCGTCGTTGAGTTATTACCTTTCACAGATTTGCTCCCTTTCATGCCATAAAATACCTTTGGACAAGTCTGCGCCCTTTCAGGCTGCGGCAAATTTTGAACCGCTATACGCCGTCGTTACAACAGCGCCGTTCGCTTTTTGTCCTGTTCCTTTGCCCTCTGTGTCGTTTCTTTCCCTTGCGGGAGCGATACCTCTGTTGCAGAGGAACACATAGGGTTTACCGTGTTCCGTTCAGTTAATACTGCGAATGCCTTAGGAGCCATCTATGAGCCGGGAGCATTTTGTCCATTCACGATAGGGTTAATGAAGCCCCTTCGCCTGTCTCCGTACCTTTTGGTTCAAGCGTTTCAGCCCGTTTCGCTTGTCGTAGCGTGACGACCCTTACGATGATTAACTTGTGTTCTCCATAGCATTCTTATCCTTGCAGTTCATCCGCCTTGGGCTGGCAGATTATCCACGTTGTCATGTGAGCTTCCCACCCTCGCGTTACCGCTTGCGCAGGTCACATTAGGATTACCCCGAATGGATAGGGCAGCATTTCTGCAATTAACTGTACGACTTTCACGTCACACTCATTCTCTGCACCCACAGCATTTGATTGTCCGCTTTGAGCTGTTCAGTTACACCTTCCTTTTCGGCGAGTTGGTTTACCAACCGAAAAAACATCTCCTCTGCCTGCTCGTCGATGTCGGCGAGATATGCGGTGAGCTTGCAGCTTGTCAGCAGATCAACCGAGAAAGACTAAAATCAAGGCAAAATAACAAGAGCTATCAGACTTACAGGAAATCTGATAGCTCTCTATTTTTACAATAATTCAAATAATGTTACCATTCTGTTGCCAACGAGGACAACCACGTGGCAGAAACCGCTTGTTTATGCGCTTTTTGACGGTTTGGGGATCACTCCCACTCGCTTAATTCGTTTTAATACTAAACATATTAGTTTAGTATTTGCGGCTTTTGATACATCTTTTACCGCTATTCTGCCTATTATTTTTGGCTTCAAATTATAACAGTATCAAAACAGTATCAACGGTACTGTAATCATTATAACAGATACAAACCGCAAAATCAACACTTTAAAGCGATAAATCGTTTGTAATTCTATATTCTAATCTGAATCGAAATAATGTAACGCTTATAGGCTTCAAAAGGCACTGTTTATGCGCCTTCTGGGGAGCAATTTTTGAAAAGTAGGGTAAATTTCATTACTTTGCGAGTTTGAACGTTACGGATATGTTAATTCTTTATATCAAACGTAATGAAGCGATTTTCTATATACACTAAATCAATCACTTGCGTTTCGGTTGAATTATCTTCATAGGTAACCGTCACGGAAATCCGCGCGTTTTCCAACATTTTCTTTTGAATCTTTTCTTCGAGAGGCTCGTATTTTTCGCGTCCGCTCGGTCTGTTTAGATCTTTTATTTCACCGATTTCCTTTGTCCATGCCGCAATCTCAGAATCGCTGTGGTCGCTCTCCAGGATAATATCTATGCTGTAGTTTGGCAGTATATTGGTTTCTTCTCCTGTACTAACCGTTTTGTTATCATATACAAATCCGTCGCATGGCCATAACAAATACGGCGCATGCTCACGCAATTCATCAAAGGTGTATTGTGAATAATCGATGGTATATCTTTCCTTATAATCCATGAGTGCATCATCGATAGAAGCCGTATCGCTATAGAAATCAACTGTTTTATCACTTGGAGTAAGTGTAAAATAAATACCCTTTGTATTGGATTCCACCTTCACAGCTTTGATATTTGCTCCTGTCACGCTGAAATCTTCCATGTGATAAAGGGCAAAATAATCTTTGTACCCGTCTTTGGTAAGCGGTTCTTCTCCGTCTTCCATAAAAAAGCCTGACATTGCTCCCATAGAATGACCGTTTGTTGTTAACTCATTATTAAATGTCTGGTTAGCTTCATCTTGGGTTGCAGAAGCGGCGCTCGCCTTAATTGAAAACCAGTTATCGGATTTATTTGAGTTTCCAAACCCAAAATAAGTTACAGTACCGACCAATGCGATAACAAGCGCGGCGGCAATGCCCTTTGTCCAAAATGTTTTTTTATTATTCTTTTTCATAGCATGGCATGCCTGATACATTTCAGCGGTAATCATGCGCTTTTGATCAGGTGTCAGCGTAAATCGGCTATTCTCTGATTTGTACTGATTAACGTCAAAAATATCAGCCATTTTAATTCTCCTTTTCAATTAGATTTTTTAATTTTTCCCGACCTCGGGAAAGCCTTTGTTTTACTGCGGATTGGGAAAGTCCGAGAGCTTCCGCAATCTCTGATATTTTCATTTCTTCATAGTAAAAAAGGTAAATTACAGTAGAATATTTCTCCGATAACATCCATACGAATTTAGTGACTTCCAAATCTTCGTTCAGCTCACACTTCAATTCACTTTCCTTTATATCGTCAAGACTTATTATTTCATGCCGAAATATAGTTTTCATAAATGACCGTGAACAATTAACAGTTACACGAATTAACCATGCTTTTAAATGTTCTTTGTTCTTGATTTTTTTGTAATTCTTAACCAGTCTTATAAAAACCTCTTGGGATATATCAAAAGAATCATGAGGATTTTGTGTGATGTTGAGGGCAACTCGATAGACTGTATCTGAGTACGTTTCTACCGCATAATTGATAAAATTTTCAGCGCTGATGATTTCATCCATTATTTTACCTCCTTCATCAATAACACTATCGTAACACAGAAAAAGTTACAATAATATATAAAATTTTATCACAAAATATAAAAGCCTACAATATAAAGCCGTCAAGCAGGATATCGTCCCACTTGACGGCTGTGCTTATCAGATATAAACCAACTCTGTATTTACAATCTCGGTTGCACGGTTGCGGATATTGTTCATTCTCTGAACCCACAGCATTTGATTGTCCGCTTTAAGCTGTTCGTTTACACCTTCCTTTTCGGCAAGCTGTTTTACTAACCGAAAGAACATATCTTCTGCCTGCTCGTCAATGTCGGCGAGATAGGCGGTCAGCTTGCAGCTCGTCAGCAGATTGGTATAGCGGATTTTGTGGTGCTGCTTGATGTAGCGCAAATGCCGCTTACCCCATATCCCGATTTCAACCTTCGGCTGTTCGGGCAGCTCCAAACACGGAAGATAATAATCGCCTTGCAGCTCATAGTGAATACCTGTCTGCTTGTCGTAAATTCTCTTTTCCATTGTTCATCAACCTTTCTGTATTTATTAGCGTGCGTCACGCTGTTTTGACTTTTTGAATCCTCTCGCCTGCTCGATAATCTCATTGAGCTTACGCTTTCCGATAACTTTTTCCAACAAGCGATAGGCTTTGTTTTGCTCACGGAGTTGATTATTCAATTCCCTCAGCCTTGAATTTTCGTGTTTCAGACTTTTGTTTTCGCTATACAATCTGCCGTTCAGATTATTGATTCGGTGGTAATTCTCCCAACCCAAATAGCTTTTTGCAACCGCAGATCGAACAAGATTTTTCAACCGCTGGATTAACGGATCTACAAACTTTTTCTTGTAACTCTTTGCCGTCATCAAGCCCTGCGGTTCCGGGAGTTGAAGCTCAGGATTGTTGTCAAGTTGATGTTCTATGCTGTCGAGTGAATCCGTTGCTTCCT
>CACWTQ010000122.1 GCA_902763835.1 uncultured Ruminococcus sp.
TTTGTTCCGTCAGCGACCAAAGGCTCTGCCTTTGGAATCCGCAAGCTTTAAAAAGCTTGACCAAACTTTAAATGGTAAATCTTTTAGACTGTTAGTATAGGTAACAGCTACAAGGATTGGATTGAGAATTAAAGCTGTAAATGCAGTAGAATTTATTAATCTAATCTATACACAGTTTAAATAAGGCGAGGAACTCGAATTATAAAATGAATTCGATTCTTCGTCTGTTGCCTGTGTGGGCAATGTCATCAACTTAAGAAAATATCCGTATAAATTCTTCTCTTAAAAAATCATCTTTGAAATTTAGAGAAAACCGAATAGAGAAGAGAGAAAATTTTTAGGAACAAAATATTCTAAATTGATGAAATTGCCGTTTGGGATTACCAACGTTAGATTTTGAAAAAGAGAGAGATTATAATGAACAAAATAGGATTTGATAACGATAAGTATTTGAAGCTCCAGTCGGAGAAAATTCTTGAGAGAATAAACAGCTTTGGCGGTAAGCTTTATATGGAGTTTGGCGGCAAACTCTTTGATGATTTTCATGCGTCAAGAGTTCTTCCGGGGTTTGAACCCGACAGTAAGGTGCGTATGCTCCTGAAGCTTAAAGAACAGACCGAGATTATTTTTGCTATAAATGCAGCGGCTATCGAGCAGAATAAAATGAGAAGCGATATCGGTATTACATATGATATGGATATTCTCCGTTTAATTGATAAGCTCACAGAAATCGGTTTGTATGTCGGCTCGGTGGTTATCACTCAGTATAATTCACAGCCGTCCGCCGATAAATTTAAAGCAAGACTTGAAAACCTCGGCATTAAGGTTTATTTGCATTACACGATTGCAGGCTATCCGTCCAACCCTCAGTTTATAGTTAGCGAAGAGGGATTCGGAAAGAATGATTATATCGAAACTTCACGTTCGCTTGTTGTTGTGACTGCCCCCGGTCCGGGAAGCGGAAAAATGGCAACTTGCCTTTCTCAGCTTTACCACGAGAACAAGAGAGGTATCAAGGCAGGCTATGCGAAGTATGAAACATTCCCTGTGTGGAGCATTCCGCTTATGCACTCTGTGAACCTTGCCTACGAAGCCGCAACTGCCGACCTCAACGACGTTAATATGATAGACCCTTGGCATTTACAGGCTTACGGAGAAACTACCGTAAACTATAACCGTGATGTGGAGGTTTTTCCTGTGCTGAATGCTATCTTTGAGCAGATTTCGGGAAGTTCACCGTATAAGTCGCCTACGGATATGGGAGTTAATATGGTAGGATTTGCTATCACAGACGACGATGCAGTCAGTGAAGCGTCAAAGCAGGAGATTATAAGACGTTACTATGCTGCATTGCAAAAGAACAAGCAGACAGGCACGGCTCTAGATGAAGTTAAGAAAATTGAAATGCTCCTGAACAGAATGGGTCTTACCAAAAATGACCGCAAGGTTGCAAAGGTTGTAAATGATTTTGCGGAAAATTACGACGACCCGGTTGCAGGTATCGAGCTTAACGACGGAACTATCGTTACAGGTAAAACGACAGAACTTCTCGGTGCGGTTTGTTCTATGATTCTGAATGCGTTGAAAGTACTTGCAGGTATTGACGACAGTGTTCTGCTGCTTTCAAAAGAGGTTATTGAGGCTATTCAGAATCTTAAAATTAAGGTTATGAAAAATCAGAACCCACGTATGCATATAGACGAAGTTCTTGTTGCTTTGGCGGTGAGTGCGGAAACGGACGATAACGCAAAGAAAGCTTTGGAGCAGGTTTCAAAGCTTAAAGGTACTCAGGTTCATTCGGCGGTTATTCTTTCGCAGGAGGATATGGATATTTTCCGCAGACTTGGTGTTGACCTGACCTGTGAACCCGAATATGAATCTGACAAACTTTATCATAAATAAGCGGTCGGCAAAGCTGACCGGAAACACGTGAAGGTCGGCAACGCCGACTGGAAACACGTGAAGGTCGGCAACGCCGACTGGAAACACGTGAATATAGTCCTTTGTAGCCTGACTTCATCTACCCGACCGAAAGTATTTTTAAATTTCATATCTGAGTAAAAGTTTTTGATGTGATTGTTATTGCACTAAATAAATTTGGTCAAAAACTACCATATTGAAATTAACTTTCGGTCGGGTAATAAAAGTTATGGATAAAATAAAACTATCTTCACGTGCGAAAAAAAGGTATATCTTCCAAATATACAAGGAGGATATACCTTTTTTTTAAAATAACTACCCTGAATTTTCTGCCGAGTTTTCCACATCAAGTTATAAAACTGTGGAAAACTTTTTGAAAAA
Organism: uncultured Ruminococcus sp.; assembly: GCA_902763835.1. Lineage (GTDB taxonomy): Bacteria > Bacillota > Clostridia > Oscillospirales > Acutalibacteraceae > RUG592. The sequence goes on from CACWTQ010000122.1 coordinate 2,302, forward strand.
TCAAGGTTATATATTTAATAAAGAGCTATAATCAAGAAAATAATTATTGTCTTTAAAGAATAAAAATATAGTTCAAAAATTACGCTATGTTTTTGTGAAACATGATAAATTTTATTTTCTAACCCGAATAGTATTGTAATTTTTACTAGAATATTCTAAAATATATAGAGAGGGTTATTGGGGGAGAGAGCATGGGAAAAGAATTTTATCAGCCGTCAAACAATTATGAAAGAAACTTCTTAATGGTGAAAAGATTCGGAGGGCGAATATCGTTATTAATGGTTCCGATACTGCTGTTTGTGTCGATAGGTTGTTCGTGTTATCTGAACATCATAAACGAGCCGCATTTGGAGATAACGATAATAAGAGTTGTCACGTCCAAGCTGAATTTTAATTTGGAGTTCGGCGGTTACGAAACGATGTTTTTAATGACGAAGATATTGCTGTCAGGATTTTTTATATTTACACTTGTGTATATATTTGTTAAGAGTAAAAATTCCGATTTTGATTCAAGTCCCGAGTTGGGATATGCACTCATTCATAAAATTTCTGTTCTTGAAATTTTAGTATCGGCAGTGGGATTTCTTACGATGATATCAGTCACAGGAATGTTTATTTTCGGAAATTCAGAGCTGTTTGAAACGCTGGGAGCAGTATTCTATTTGACTGTATCGGATTTGGAAGCCTACAAAGTGACTATAACAATGCTGCTTTTGCTTGTTGATGTGCTTTTGTTTTTGATGATATGGTTTTCGCAGTCACAAACAGACTTTATGAAATCACTTCGGTTGAGTTTAGCGGAAAGTGTACCGAAGAATAAGGGGGCTCACACATACGGAGTTTTCTCTATGGTATTGGCAATAATATTTACAACGCTTGCCGGCATACTAACGTTTATGTATTATTGCTATCAAGACGCTTTCAGCGGATTCGGAATAAACTTAGACAAAGCATATGTTTATGTAAGCTTGCTGTCGGCATACATTAACGGTTTAGTGCCGTTCTTTCTGGCAATAAACGCTTTTGCGTACTCGGCTATGGTGGACGAATTGAACACGATAGGGGCAGTTATGTACAACAATTATGAAGTAATCGGAGATGCAGAAGACCCGAATATGAACAGAAGAGGTTAATGTGTAATTGTTTTATTATTTAAAAATCTAAAAACAAAAACTGTTATTACAATCATATTGTTGTAATAACAGTTCTTTTTTCCCACTATGTTGATTAATGAATTTCCGACTGCCATAATTAGGAACTGTTGGGAAATAAGTTGAACAATTTAGACGCAGGATAATTTGTTCTGTGTTAGGCACAACACCGCAGGAATACTGACGTATTTCAAGGGGTGTTGTAACGACACACAGGGCAAATTAGACAAGTATAAATGTTCAAGTTATTTTCTGACAGTTCCTTACGCATTAGTAAGTTTGCGGTACATCTTCATAAGCTCCGCAACACATTCAGATTCACTGTTAATCTTGCCCCAGAAACCATATGCCTGCATAACTGCACGGTCGTTATGTTGGTGAGCCTTGCGGAGTTCGGGCGGCATAGTAGTTTCATCGTACAAGTCGGCGAGGGAACAATCGGGATATTTTGCACGTGCGTCAAGTATTGCCTGAGCGGTTTTTTCAATGTGAGCTTTTTGTTCTTTGGTTGGTGTACACCATGGGAAGTTGTTGTAAACGATATCTTTTGAATAGCGATAGTCGCTTTTTAATCTGCCGCATACAGTACGAACCCAAGCCATATGTACATTTGATGTAAGAACACCAAAATGAAAAAGGGTAGCTTTTGGAATTAATTTTACAGCATTACTACAAAGAATATCAGGTGTCATAAACCCAATAGGAATATATCGTCTGTTTTCAGATGAGGTTTCAGGAATTATAATATAATTTGTTGTTGGTATATTTTCAACATGAAAATGAGTAGGTTTCTCCGCTAATTTTCTAGTACCTGAACTTTTACTGTCAAGCCGTAATTTTTTAACTGCTTCAACTAGTTTTAAACATTCTTTCATAGAATGTAATTCTTTAGGAGAACAATCTCCAAGCCATAAACAGTATCTACAATATCCATTAATAAATTCTTTTGAACCTAACCATTTTCTGAAATATTTTTCTGACTTAGGCTCTTTCTTGATAAAATCAAGCATTTCTTCTTCGGTGAATAAATAATTTCCACCATCAATAGGTTTATTTCCAATTCCAATTTCAGGAACTTTACAAATAGGTTTTGTTCTGCTTTCAATTACAATGTCATCTGCTTCAACAAGATAACCGTTAATATTTTTTACAATTTTTTCTGCACCGTTGTCAAAAAGTCTTTTAACTCCGTAGTTCGGATTTCTGCTGAAGCCGATAATAACACAGTGAACGTGAGCTTTTAAGCTTGCTTCACTGTCCCAAATAAAAGTCTTGTATGCAAAATCAATGTGTATACCGTTCTCAAAAAGATTTTTCCAAAGAATAGCTACTTGTTCACCTTGTGTGATAGAATTAGTTGATACAAGAGCCGTTCTTACAGCAGTGCCTGTCATAAGTTTGGACGCTTTTTTATACCAACAAGAAACATAATCTAAATTACCATTATTTTTTACACCGTCAAAAATAGTGAGAACATCTTTTTTCTGTGCATCACTCATAAGCCTTGCACCCACAAACGGAGGATTACCCATAATATAAGAAAGCCTGTCTTTCGGCACAACACTTTCCCAATCGGTGCGGAGAGCATTTCCCTCGGTTATATTTGCATAGGATTTAAGCGGCAGAAAGTCAATATCTCTTTGAACTATCTGTTCTGTTTGCTGTAACATCTGAGATTCCGCAATCCAGAGAGCCGTCTTCGCAACCGTCACTGCAAAATCATTTATTTCAATTCCGTAAAATTGCGAAATGCTTACCTTTATAGGGTCAAAGTCTTCGTGAAGCATCATCTGACCTTTATAAATTACTTTTAGAGCCTCATTTTCTAATCTACGCAAACTGATATAAGTTTCCGTGAGAAAATTTCCACTTCCGCAGGCAGGGTCAAAAAATATAAGATTTGCAATCTTATTGCAAAACTCTTCAAGTTTTGTATGCTGTGTTTTCTTAACTTTCAATTCTAAAATCTTATTAAATTCCGCTTTAAGTTCATCGAGAAATAGTGGGTCTATAACCTTATGAATATTTTCAATGGACGTGTAGTGCATACCGCCGCTTCTGCGTGTTTCGGGATTAAGCGTACTTTCAAACACCGCACCGAAAATTGTCGGGCTAATCTCTGACCAGTCAAGTCCGTCGCTTGCATCATCAATAAGTAAATTTACAATTTCCTCGGTGAATCGTGGAATTTCAATATTTTCATCTGCAAACAAACCTCCGTTTACATAGGGGAAAGCCGCAAGGTCATCATCTATGTACGGGTCACGGTTTTCAGGTTTTGTATCGAGAATCTGAAACAGTTCAATTATCTTTTTGCGAATCTCACTGACAGGAAATTTTTTCAGATACCTGCCAAACATCTTGTGCTGCCCGAAAACTCCCGAATCTTCGGCATACAAACAAAATACAAGCCGTACACAAAGCATATTAAGACTTCTCAGTGTTTCGGGATTGTCGGGACTTTTATACTGCTTTAAAATTGCATTGTACATCTTTCCGACTAATTCGCCTGCTTTTAAAGAAATTTCAGTTTCCTTTTTAAGAGTTTCATTTACGGTATCAACTAAAAATTGAAGTCGATAATAATCTTTAGTTAGATTTTTCAATAGAATCTGTTCGGGTTCACTGTTCGGTTTTTCCATATCATAAACAAGAAATTCCGAGAAATTGCATGTTATAATCCAGCGTGGGTGCTTTGATAAGGGCAGCTCTGTAACGTATCTTTTAGCCTGCTGAAATGGGGTGAGCAAGCTGCCGTCCGATTGCTTAATTGGTTTTCGCAAATCTTTTCCAAGACTTTTCTGTTCAATCATTACATGAGTAGACGGAATATATCCGTCTATAAATGAAGTGTGGTCTAAATGTACCTGGTCTTCAAAACTGATAAAATCGGTAATATTATCTACAGCGTAAACATTTACAAGTAAATCAATCCAGAATTTTTGTGATTCACCTTTTTCATAACCTTTACCGCTCCAACGTTCGGCGAAAGCTTTAGCTGCTTTTTTCATTTCTTTTTCATTCATAAAATTCCTCTTTTTTTCGCACGTGAAGATAGTTGGTTTGTTGATTAACTTTACAAACCCGTTCAAGAATTATTTTTAAATAAAGTAATTTTATTATTCATTGACTTAATTGTATAAATATACCCACTATTACAAATATTAAAATTCATAATAGCAGGTATATCAATTTTAAATTGATTGCTATATAAAGCAAATCAAAACTAAAGTTAAAAATAACTTTCGGTCGGGTACGTGAAGTAAGATAACATATACCTATCTTCACGTATCTCCTGCGGACGTTGTCCGCTACATCATACCGTTGTTGTAGGGGTTACCGCCGTTGGGATCCATCGGGGGCTGACCATAGGGGTTAGTCATCGGAGGCTGAACGTAGGGGTTACCCATAGGCGATTGTGCAAATGGGTCTTGTCCGAACGGATCACCGGAGAACGGGTTGCCGCTCATAAACGGATCGTTCATCATACCGCCCTGAGGCTGCGGATCATACTGCGGCTCGGGATAGTCGTTCTGAAGCTCTTCGGGAATGTAGGCAGACTTCTTGTTCGGATCTTTGTTTTCCTCTTCACCGTAAAGATAAGGCTGGCTCTGCTTAACAGCATCGTTGGAGCGTCTTGTTGTAGCCTTAAATGTTGCAATCGGGTTTGCCTCGGGTGAACGTGAAGCTGCCGTAACAGGTACATAAACTTCATTCTCTTTAGCAAATGCCTCCCATTTCTTTGCAAATGAACCCTTAAGGAAAAGATTAATCGCATTACATAAAGTATAGGCAAGCATTATTGTTACGAACGACGAGAAGTCAATGTTAATTGAATCTGTTGAGGTTTCCGTGCTGTTGAATGTAAGATAAGCAATAACTACAAACACAAGCTGAATGAGAGCGAATACCATTGAAAGGTTGCCGAAAGTCTTTGCACCCTTGTAGAAAATACTAGGCTCTTTGCAGGAACGCTTGCAGGATTTGAGGAATGCAGTCTGTGCATTTACATAAACAAGAACAAATGCAAAAAATACAACCCAAATGCCCAAACTCAAAAACATAGACGGTTTATAAGCTGCAATGTTTCTGCTGATTTCATCAACATTGAGATTCTCCAACCCCTCAACATTGTTGCCAAGAAATGTAATAACAGTGCTTACGGAAAGAATTGCAACAAGTCCGAAAATAGTTGTCATAAGTGCAATAATTGCCAAACCAATTAATTCGATAACAGAAATAACATGAAGCACTGTAAAGAAAATAGACGGGTTTCCGCTTGGAGCTGCGGAGGAGAAGTAAATCATAAAGAAACATGCCGCACAGATACCGGATATCAAAAATGTCAAAACCATATTAGGTGACGACATTTCATAAGCAATCTGATTTGACGACAGAAAACTGTTGATACCCGAAACCATTGGTTTTGCGGACTTTGAATTAAACAGGAAGTTTAATATTAAAGTCAGCAATGAAAGGATAGAGATTAGCAAAGCCGTAGGCTTTTTGAAGTACATCTTAACAACGTTAAGATTTCGTGCAAGAGCATTGCTTGCACTGACCGGAACACTCATTTTAATGATCCCCCTTGTAAAAATTTATTAGATAAAATCATCTAATATAATATTACTAAATATTCGAGATAAAAACAATAGGTTTTAAAAATTTTCTAACAATTTTTTTTTTGAAAGAGAAACATTAACAAATTTATTGAGTGCTTTTTGTACAATGTGGTGGGCAACGGTGGGTAACGTCCACAGGAAACAAGTCAGGGAAACACGCACAATAAATTTTTTGGTAACATTAAAATTTCTATGAGCAAAAAACGTGCTTGCCTATTGTAACAATAATCGGTCGGGAACGAATCCATTTATTTGTGGCAGTCACAGGATTGTAATAGTAAATAGCACCGCCCGAGGGGTCCCAGCCGTTCATCGCATCAACGGCTGCACGCTTGCTTGACTCGTAAACAGGCTCGTTAATCTGACCGTCGTCAATACACGAGAAAGCACCGTTTTGATAAATTACGCCTGCCATAGTGTTCGGGAAAGACGGGTGTTCTATTCGATTAAGGATAACTGCTCCCACGGCAACCTGCCCTTCGTACGGCTCGCCACGTGATTCCGCCGAGATAGTGCGTGCCAGAAGTTCAACTTCACTTTGTGTAAAACCGTAACTGTTTGATGAGGAGTTCGAGGAAAGTCCGAGGTAGGTGAGAGTTTTATTTCCGGCGATTCCGTCGGGTGTCAGACCGCAGCTTTTTTGAAATTCCGTGACGGCATTTTTAGTTTCCGTCCCGTAAACTCCGTCAATGCTGCCGTTGTAGAAACCGAGGGATTGAAGTTTCTGTTGAATTTGAGTAACCTCGTTTCCCGAAGAACCGTACTTTGACAACGCTGCCGCATTGCTCCCATTTAAAAGGAAAGCAGTCACAAGAGAGAGAACAAGGACTAAGGAAACAATTATTCGTTTTTTATTGCTTTTCATTAATAATGCTCCTTTGTATAAAATTGGTATTACTTAAAGTATGAACGAAAAAAGGTAGTTTTATACAGGAAGAGGTAAAAGATTATTATTTAATTTAAATTGTAAAATGACTTGACATATTGGTAGATTTTTGTTATAATATATAATCAATTACTTAGATAAAAGGAGAGAATAAGATGGCTCTTATTAATAAAGATTCCTTTGAACATATTAAAAAGGAAAGTAAGGAACTGTTGGAAAATAAGTTGAACAATTTAGACGCAGGATAATTTGTTCTGTGTTAGGCACAACACCGCAGGAATACTGACGTATTTCAAGGTGTNNNNCAGGAATACTGACGTATTTCAAGGTGTTGTAACGACACACAGGGCAAATTAGACAAGTATAAATGTTCAAGTTATTTTCTGACAGTTCCTAATTCTATTCACGATAAAGTAGCAGCGACATATGCTACTTTTGTTGTAAATGAAAAGAAATATATACAAATAGATACATACGGTAGATTAACAAGAAAAGATAAAAATAGAGTTAGTCAGTCAATTCAAATAGATGAAGATGTCGCAAGAGAATTGTATGATATATTGAGGGAAACTTTTAATCTTAATTGAGAGTCCTTTATTAAGTATTAAGGTTTGTTCTCATACATAGTATAATAAAAGTTTCCCAATTTATCGTACTATAGCTATAAAGTGGCGTATTATCGGCATTTTTTAACTATGCTATATAGTACAAAAGGTGTTTTGAGCAAC
>CACWTQ010000123.1 GCA_902763835.1 uncultured Ruminococcus sp.
GGAGATGCCAACTTTTATATATTCCTCCATAGCTCAGTCGGTAGAGCGCATGACTGTTAATCATGATGTCACTGGTTCGAGCCCAGTTGGGGGAGCGTTCAAAAGTCCGCATTATAAGCGTATTTTCCGCTTGTGATGCGGCTTTTTCTTGTTTTGGGGTCATTTTCTCAGGGGAGTTTATCGAGTTACATTCAGTTACATTTAATTGCGGTTACTACAGATTTTCCGCTTGAATTATGCCATTTTCATTATCGCATTGTAAAGCGTTTCTGTTTCTTGATTAATGTAGTGATTGATATCAACGTCAAAATTTGTGACCCATTAAGGCTATAAAGTTGGTCAAAAACTACCTCATTAAAATCAACTGTCGGTAGGGTAATAAAAGTTGTGGATAAAATAAACTATCTTCACGTATTTAAAATAAGGCGGCGGATTGAAAGAGTGGAATTAAGGATTACGCTTACAAACATTATTATTATTATTGCTTTAACTCCTATTTTCGGAATTAGTATCAGTGCCAATATTACTCTTACGGTTGAATCGATAATATTATAAATGAAATAATATATCTGTTGGTTTAAGCCTTTGAGCATTCCGTCAACAACACAGTCAAGATATGAGAACGGCACTGTTAACGCAAGTATTCTGATGTAAACTCCGACATCATCACGCTTGTAAAGAAGACTTGCAAGCTCGTCACCGAATATTAGGAAAATTACGGTTGTCGGTATGATGAATAAAACGGCAGCCGTTAATATTTTCCTTGCCATTCGTGATATGCTTGCAGTGCGGTTAGACGCTTTTGCTTCGCTCATTTCGGGAATTATCAAAGATGAAATCGGAGCAAGAAACACAATTGGAAACATCAGCACGGGCATAGCCATTCCCATAATTATACCGTACTCTCCTAATGCTTTTGATGGAGAATAACCGTATTTCTGCAAACCTATCGGAATTAAAGTGTTTTCTATCATACTCAATCCTGAACGCAGGCAAGAGCTGCCCATAACAGGCAAGCCTATTTCGGTGAGTTTGCGGAATATTCCATTAAACTTTTTGCTTTTAGTTTTGTACTTTGAGATATCCGCAAGATACAGCACTGCTGAATAAATGCAGCTTGCAATCTCAGAAATTGTTGTACCCACCGCAACCGCACAGCAGGCATATTCAAGACCTTTTTCTGCGAATGGTGTTATAATACTTACGCACACAAATATTTGGACAATTTGTTCAAAGAGCTGTTCGCTTGCCGATTTAAGCACACTCCGCACGGCAAGGAAATACCCTCTGAAACAAGCTGATACTGCCATAAACGGCAGACTGACCGACAATACTTTCAGTGATAAAACGGTTCGGGCATCGCCTAAAAAATTAACACCGATTTTATATGAGAACGTAAACAAAACCGTTCCGACCGCACAGCTCAGTCCTACTCCGACCGCCATACATACAGCGACTGTACGTTTGGCTTCTCCGCAGCGTTTGAATGTTAACAAATCTGTTACCAGTCTGGTAACGGAAAGGGTAATTCCTGAGGTTGCGAATGTTGCGGAAAATGCGTAAACGGTTATGACGAGCCGATATATACCCATACCCTCCGCACCTATTTTTGAACTTATGTATATGTTGAAAAAAATCGCAGCAATTTGGGTGATTAAAAGTGTTGTTGTCATCATAATTGAATTTTTTATAAATCGCTTTTTGAGCAATTCTTGCACCACCTTGTTTTTTTGTCTTTGTAAAGTATATTATAATTGGTAATAAGTAATTCGTAATCCGTAGTTATTTTTTGGTTGGAAGTTGGCTTGAAGAAGAGTGGTTAGTGATAATCGAAAGCTTATTTACAACATTGATTTGTTTTGCAACGGTTATGAATAATAGTTGGTTAGGAACTGTTTGGAAATAAGTTGAACAATTTAGACGCAGGATAATTTGTTCTGTGTTGTAACGACATATAGGGCAAATTAGACAAGTATAAATGTTCAAGTTATTTTCTGACAGTCCCTTATGTACGGTTAAGACAAAAATAATAATTTTGCAAATTTTGGTATATTATTTATTTTTTTTGTAATTTTTAGATTATGACTTTGACAAGTGAGAATAACAGAGAATATAGAAGCAATCAATAGCAAATAAAAGGAAACGTACAATAATCAAAGCTGTTTGAATTATTAGTTATCTTTTTGAAATCGTTAATTAATAACCTCAAATTCTGTTTATGACATGTATTAACTATGTTTTTTAAATTAAAATAAAAATACAAATATAATTGCGAAATAAGCATTTTCTTAATTATGCAGAAAAATTTTAAAATTTTAAAAAAAAACTATTGACAATTCGGTTAATTTATGATATTATATTAAAGCAGTCGATTGACAAAACAATTCGGAAATTGGCCCGGTAGTTCAGTTGGTTAGAACGCTAGCCTGTCACGCTAGAGGTCGACGGTTCGAGCCCGTTTCGGGTCGCCATATGGCTCTCTTTTTAGAGAGCCTAAAAATTTGCTGGTATAGCTCAGTAGGTAGAGCGCATCCTTGGTAAGGATGAGGTCGTCGGTTCAAGTCCGATTATCAGCTCCATAAAAATTCATAGTCTAAGCCACTTTTTAAAGGTGGCTTAATCTTTTTTGTGTTCTGAGAATGGGCGTTTGCCTACCATTTGCCTACCAATCTTAAAAATTTTATTTGTGATGTGTACCGAATATACTTCATATTTGGCAGCGGTACATAAAGAAACAAGGTCAGAGCATATAAGCAAATGTCCGCTGTTCCAACCTTTATTTCTGCGAATTATATGTACTGTGTGGCTGCCGTCCTGTTAGTTCTTGTCTATGTACTTCTGAAACTCAACGCCCATTCTCTGAATGCTTGGTCAAATGTTTCCTGTGCTGCTGTGGTAACGTGGTTTAAGGATAAAGCTCAATCAGGCGGTCGTTCTCCGGCTGTCCAATAGGCAGGCTGTGAATGTGGTCGCTCAACTCCTTAGCGGTTGCATAGAACTTCGGAGAATATTTAATCTGAACGTGTTCGTTCTCGTCTTGTGGCTCTCTGTAGTAGATTGTGTTATTCATATGTTATGCTCCTTTCTTTGCTTGGGAATATGCCTTGTTAAAAAGCATATGTAATTTCTTTGTATTATCACTTGAAAGTATTATCACTTGAAAGTGTAGCGATTAAATCAATGCCGTCTCTGTACTGCTTTTTGATTTCAATCTGTGGACATCTTACTGAACAGAGCTGCTCACCTTGCTTTGAATTCAATGCCTAAACCCTGTTTGAATTTGCGATATTTATGTGTAACACCTCCGCTCCGTTCGGTGTTTGTAAGCCGGTAGAGATAGTTACTCTCCTCGGTAGTTGTTATATTGACCGCTGTGCATTAGGAGCATTTATGATGATCTCATTTGCCGTCATTTCTTTACTGGCAGCGGTATAACTTTTCATAATAACTTTTCATATCGTTGCATAACTTGTTATATTGTTTCATATCATTTTACAGAATTGTTTAAATTGCAATAACAAGATTTTTTTATTTGTTGATTTTACCAGTATACTTTTTTATAAAAATCGGATATAATAATAGTAGAAAGATATGTAATCATCATCTTGTTATCATCGTAGAAGAAGACGAGTGACGGTTCTGACTCGTCGGTAATATAAAAACTAACCGAGCGAAGAAGACGAGTGACGGTTCTGACTCGTCGGTAATATAAAAACTAACCGAGCGATGTTGCAGCGGGGTTATCCTTTGACTGGATAGCCTCGCTTTTTTTGATATAGGAGTGTCGTAAAATGGAATATGATGTAGAAATTGTGCTATTATCAAACAAATTTATAGAAGACTATCCACAAAATAAATATCCTGAATTAATAATAAAACAAGGTCGTCCATATTCTTGTCTTATTGTTGAAACGCATTACGGGTATTTTATATGTATTCCTTTTCGTTCCTCAATACCTCATAATAATGCGTATATTTTCAAAAATTCTGCGCGGTCACGTCGTTCACGTTCTGGACTGGATTACTCAAAGGTTGTTTTAATAAAAGATGCAGATTATATAGACAACAGTAATGCAGTAGTCGATAGGGACGAATACAATGAAACTTTTGACAATATGCAGCGTATTGTAAGAAATGTCACCGAATATATAGAAGATTATGTAAACCATATGAACGGCACTAATGTTCTACATATAAGAAATTTTAACCGAAAATACAAATTCTCTACATTACCATATTTTTACGATATATTAGGAATAGAAACTTAGTATTTTTCATATTGCAGCTTTATCCGCTAAAATTCAGTCATTTAGAAAAAAGATATTAGTGTATATTACACTAAGTTGATGACATTGTCTATTGAGGGGGCAGTATTGAAAACTTTTCTGCTGTCTGCTCCTGACCGCTGCCCTAACTTTTCTTTTGCAAAATTCTAAATATTATTTTGTTATAACAACCTAAAAAAAAACAGCCCCATACATAGCCTATAAACGGCTTGTGTGGGGCTTTATGTGTTTAGTAGGGTAATTATCCTTTAACGAAAATAGACGAATACAGAGCGTTTTACGGCTTTTATTATCGCTGTCCGAAATTCGTCCGCACAAAGAAAAATATTATTAACCTGAAATGTGAAACCGGTTGTACAAACTACAGTCAAAAATATAGTTACATGGAAAACACAAATCCTTGTATTAGAGCCTATTTAAAATCTTAGCGATACACGTCTTTTTGTCAAATTTTCCTGCTAACTGCGTCAAAAGAACAAGACACAAGACAGTATGCCTGCGTTCTTTTTCCTTGTTATCAGAAAAATTATGCTCAAAAATCCGCATATCTCAGATTTCAAACAGGCTCTAAGACGGTGAGCGAGATCGTGATGACGAATGATTTTGATTAAAAAAACAGCACCCTGTATCTACTGATTTTTTTTAATATTGGCGGTAAATCTTAACGCTTTCGAGTATAATTCGCCACACAAGCAGTTTACAATAGACTATTGTATGGTGAATTTTGTTTATATTTCATAAAATTATGATGTTATTTTTTGAATTGATTTTATTTGAAAAATTAAGCGTAGAAAAGTCCACTGCGAGTTGCTTGCAGTGGACTTTGTGTATGTTGCACAAAAATATGAATTGAAATTTTGAATTGTATTTATATGAAAAATATGTTATAATGAAAATACCAAATAATAACTAAATTTAATATCCATTTATTTATGCGGTTAAATTACTATAGCCGAACAATGTGTTTGAAAAAAGTGCAGGCTCTTCCGGCTATGTTTTTGTGAATACGTTAAATAAGTGTTTCATGGATTTAGTTGTTGTTGGGCGACAATCGGAGCTTTGTGTTTTTTGGTGCATGGCTTCGGCTGTGTGCTTTTTTATTATTTTTCAATATTTTAAAGGAGGAATGAGTTACGAAAAGATTAGGTGCAAAAATTTTGTCATTATCGCTGAGTTTAATTATGGTGGTAAGGAACTGTTTCAAAATAAATTAAACAATTTACAAAAAATATATAGCTATTTTTAAAAGAATAGGGTATAATATCTGTAGACATATGGGAGGGTCT
>CACWTQ010000124.1 GCA_902763835.1 uncultured Ruminococcus sp.
GTACGGCTCGTAAACATGGTTTAAACTCTTTTTCTGCTGTTCTCGCTGCTGTCTGTGGTAATCCTTTTTCGTTTGCTATAGGGACTGAATAGTTACAAACGAATAAAAATACCGCTTGATATGCTCAGAATAAAGAAATTCAAAATCAAACCCATATGTGCAGTTATGGCAGTATGTCTTCCTACAATCGTTGTTCTTTCGTATTTGTGCCTTAAGGGATCGTGGATTGAAAGCAAAATGACGACTGATGAGAAAATTACAACTATAGTTTACGGAGTACTATTTTACAGTGTTGCGGCAGGTATAGTGGAGGAAATGGTGTTTCGTGGAATAATTATGGGCTTGATTGAGAAAAGCATATCTGTTACGTCTGCTGTGGCAGTACCGTCCGTACTGTTTGGACTGATGCATATCATCGGAAATCATCTGAATTTTTTAAGTATTATTCAGTTGGTTATCGGTGGAACGGCTGTCGGTATTATGTTTTCATTGATAGAGCTTTACAGCGAAAATTTCTGGAACAATGCACTTGTTCATGCATTGTGGAATATGTCTACTGTAGGTCTTATGCATATCGGAACACAGCCCTATAGTGAATCGGTTTTTACTTATGTGCTAAAATCAAGGTCGATACTTGTAACAGGTGGCGACTTTGGAATAGAATCTTCCGTTATTTCAATCACAGCGTATCTGTTAGTTATTGCTGTTACACTTGTGCTACTCAGCAGGAAAGAAAAAACTAATAATATAGAGGTGGTCTAATGGCTTTGGCAGTATGTATACTAATCATAGCTGTTATAGCATTGTCCGTTCACTGCATTCAGCTCAGACGCGAAATTAATAATATTACTTTACAGTTGAATGAAGTCAAAGATATCAATACAAATCTATTGATCCATTCCAAAACGGGAACAGCCGACCAACTCATCAATGAGATAAACTCGCTGCTTAGAAAAATCTGTGATATCCGGGCTGATTACAGCAGAAAAAACCATGAGCTTGAGCAGATGATGACGAATATTTCTCACGATCTGCGAACACCCTTGACCTCTGCAATGGGATATATCAATCTCATACAAAATGCCGGTTTATCCGAGACTGAAAAAAGCCGTGAGCTCGACATTGTCGGGCAGCGGCTTATTCGCCTTGAAGAACTTATTAATTCTTTCTTTGAGTTTTCTCAGATTGTGTCGAGTGGAGCACCTCCGAAAAAAACGGAACTGAATATTATTTCGGTTTTGGAAGAATCCATTGTGCATTACTATGACGATTATAGTAATCAGAACAGAAAAATTAATTTTGATTGTGCAAAAAGCAAGCTGTTAATTAATTCAAATAAAAATATGCTTCTAAGAATATTTGATAATCTTATCGGTAATGCATTGAAACACGGCAGCGGCGATTTGAAAATTTCAGTTTCTGATTATGAAGGCACAGCAATAAAATTCTCAAATGAGCTTGCAGATACGGATATTGAAGTTATGCGTGTATTTGATGAATTCTACACGACCGATATATCACGAACCAAAGGCAATACAGGTTTAGGTCTTGCAATCGCAAAGCAATTTACAGAAGCTCTCGGCGGAACTATTTCGGCAGAGAAGAAAGATAATGCGTTTGAAATATTAGTTGTATTCTTGTAGATTTTTGATTTAGTGATAAGTAGAATAATATAGATGAAAGCACAAAAAGAAATACAATAGGATTTGAAACATTTCCAAGTACCTACGAAGATGAAAATCGGAGGTCTGAGATCGTTTTCCAAATAAAAAATGTTTAACCAAACGGAGGCTATCATGAAAATTACATTAGAAAAATGGAAATATGAGGATTATATCGATTTTTATAATGCCTCTAATGACATCAGAATATATGAAAATATGAGTGATAACTTTCCAAAAACTCTTGAAGAATGCCAAAAAACGGTTAAGTTTTTTTCTGACAGCCGAGATGTTACCGAGTGCATAAGATCAATTAGGATTGACGGTGAAACAGTCGGCTGTATAGCTGCCTTTTTGGGTTCAGATATGTATAGCAAAAATGCGGAGCTTGCCTATTGGTTAAGTGAAAAATACAGAGGAAGAGGAGTTATGACATTTGCTGTCAATGAGTTTACACGAATACTCTTCTCGGATTTTCAAATTCACCGTTTATTTGCAAGACCGTTTGAACGAAACAAAGCTTCGCATAGAGTATTGCAAAAATCAGGTTTCCAATATGAGGGAATACTGATAGAGAATGTTTTAAAAAACGGAGAATTTCTCAATTCATGTTTATTTGCAAAAATAGATAAATGATAATATAAAGTAGAATTCATAGAAAAAGCAAAAAATTTTTCTATGAATTTTTTTATTTTACCTATTGACATTTGTGAAAAGGTGTGATATATTTTTATTAGTTACATAGTGTAACCTATAAATTTGAAATAAGAAGGTTATAAAATGCCGCCTAAGAAAGGAAACACTCCTATCAAAATTCAACAGGCCGCAAGACAAGAATTTTTGAAGAATGGTTTCAGAAATACGTCTGTACAAAAGATTGCTGAGATAGTCGGTATTACATCGCAAGGATTTTATAAACACTTTGAAAATAAAGAGGTTCTGTTTTCCTCACTTGTCGAGCCAATAATAATTAAGATACGCAGTATTATGCACATTGAAATCGAATCAAAAGACAAGCTGATCGAGAAGAATCAGGAGTCAGAGGTCTGGGATAAAGACAGAATATTAAAAGAAACTCTTGATTATATTTATGACAATTTTGAAGATATGAAACTGCTTATATGCTGTGCAGATGGCAGCAAGTACGAGAATATCATCGACACGGTAGCGGAGTATGAAACGAACATCGTGCTGAAAAATCTCCCGACTCTTCGTGAAAACGGCGTTGCTGTGCCGGATATCAGCGATGAAACTATACTTATGTTGATGAAACACGAGTACAGATCATTAGTTGAATTTATAAAAAATAATTATACAAGAGAGGAGGCGGAGGAGTATATCAAAAATGTCAATGAGTTTTACACGGCAGGTTGGAGAGCTTTGCTGAAATTCTGATACGGAGGTTTATTCAATGGAAGAAAGAAAATTAGTTTTGAAAAAAGACATTTTGAAAGCTTTACAGTATGTAGGTTTGGGAGAGGGACAGACAGTAATGGTTCATACATCTCTTAGCAGTCTGGGGTTTGTATGCGGAGGGGCACAGGTTATTATCGAAGCACTTTTAGAAACTGTGGGCAATAAAGGTACAATAATGATGCCGACGCAGTCGTGGAAAAATCTCGATCCAGAACCCGGGGTTCATTGGGAGGAGCCGCAAGAGTGGTGGCAGACGATACGTGATAACTGGCCTGCTTATGACAAGCGTATCACGCCTACAAACACGATGGGTGCGGTTGCCGAAATGTTTCGCTCATGGCAGGGAGCGTGTCGCAGTGATCATCCGGCAAGGTCGGTGGCTGCTGTCGGTAAATATGCGGAGTATCTGACGGAAAATCATGATCTGTCAAATATTTTTGGTGAGGGTTCACCTATCGGTAAGCTGTACGAGCTTGACGGATACGTCTTGCTTATCGGAGTAGGATATGAAAAAAACACATCTATCCACCTTGCTGATGTTCGTGCGAATTATCCCGAAAAGCATAATGTTACAGAACACAGTGCAGTATTGGAGAATGGTATACGTGTGTGGAAAGCATACGATACGCTGTACGTTGATGGTGAGGATTTCACAGAAATAGGCGATGCTTTCGAACACATGAATAAGGTGAAAAAGGTAACGCTCGGAAATGCAGTAATCAAGCTAATGAAACAGAGAGAGCTTGTTGATTTTGCGGTAGGTTGGATAGAAGAGAACAGGGGGAAGTAGTCATGAAAGAGTTGATTATCAGTATTGTGCCGTTTGTTTTTATTGCTTTGAGCATTTCTGTTTTTGTTGCTGAAAGAAAGCTCAGAAAAAAAGAATTGGCAGATACATATATGTCCGAGGGTATGGCAATAGGAATGTGCTTGGGTGTTTCACTTTCTGCTTTATTTAATGCCGATATGGCTATCAGTACAAGTTTTGGATCGTTTGTCGGTGAAATAATAGGTGCTTTTATCAACAAATCTACCGATAAAACCGAGGCATGAAGCAATATGAAAACGAAATCATTTTTCTCGTATGTGATGAGCATTGCTGTTCCCGTAGCTCTCCAGTCAATGCTGCAATCATCGTTTTCGATGATAGACCAGGTTATGGTGGGGCAGCTCGGAAGTACAAGCATAGCCGCAATTGGAATAGCAGGAAAATTTGCTTTTATGTATGCAACAATGGTTGGTGCAATAGCTGCTATTGCAGGAATCATGATCTCACAGTACATGGGTCAGAAAAATTCCCGATTTGCTTACAAAAGCGTTGCCGTAAATCTTACGTCTGCGTTATCACTTGGCACTGTATTTATGATGCTCAGTCTGTTTCTGCCAAATCGGATAATGAACCTGTATTCCGAGGATACCGCAGCAATCCGTGAGGCTGCAAATTATCTTAAAATTATCTCTGCAACATATGTACCTCTCGGAATAGCGTCAATACTTTCTGTTATGCTGAGGTGCAGCGGCAAGGCAAAATTTCCGCTTTATGCAAGTATAGTTTCCGCATTTACAAATACAGGACTAAATTATTTGCTTATATTCGGGAATCTTGGATGTCCGACACTTGGCGTGAAAGGTGCTGCAATAGCAAGCTTTATCTCTCAGTTTGTAAATGCTTTGCTTGTATTTGTTTTCTACAGACATTTTCAAAGGAAAAAAACTTACAATAAGTTATCTGCCGAGTCGGGTGGGAAATTAAACATAAAGCAGTATTTTGTAATGCTCCTACCCGTACTGCTGACAGAATTTCTGTGGAGCTTCGGTCAGAATGTCTACACTCTGATCTACGGTCATATCGGAACGAAGGAACTTGCTGCGGTGTCGCTCATATCGCCTGTTGAATCGCTTTTGATTGGTGCACTCAGCGGATTGGCACAAGCGGCAGGAATACTTATCGGTAAGCGGCTTGGTGAAGAAAAGTACGATAAAGCATACAGCGAATCTAAATTGCTTATGATGTACGGTTTTGTAGGTTCAGTTGTATTGTCGCTGTTGCTAATACTGCTTAAAGGTTTATATGTCGATATTTATAATGTGGAGGATTTTGTAAGAAATTCTGCTGTTTGGCTGCTTGTTGCATTTGCTGTACTTGCACCTTTCAAGGTACAGAATATGATACTTGGCAACGGAATACTTCGCAGCGGTGGAAAAACGCATTATATAATGTGGATAGACCTGTTGGGAACGTGGGTGCTTGGCGTACCGCTCGGTTTCCTTGTATCTTATTATCTTCATTTCCCTGTTGCGTGGGTGTACTTTGTTATAGGTTTTGAAGAAATAATAAGGTGGATAGCGTGTGTTATTCTGTACAAAAGCAAAAAATGGATAGTTAAGCTGTAACGTTCGATTTTTAGGGAGGTAAAGTCGATAAAAATGGCTTAACCATCGAAAAAACTTAAATTTTAACACACCCTAATACGGCTAATGTCCCTAATACGGCTAATGTTTAGGGTGCTATTTTTAAAACTTTTGGCTTTGTTATCGGAAAAATCAAGGATATACTCCCTAATTGATGAACGTTACAGGTTAAGTTATAAAATAGTGTTTAAATAATCATTGATTGAGTTACCTTCTACGGATCGAGCTTTCAATTTAGTTGTATCTCTTCGTCATATTGTACTTGAGTTTTATCTCGTTTATGGTAAGTAACTATGGTGATAATAATTTGGAAAAAAGTTCGAAAAGAACTCTGTTGATATTGATTAAGGAGAAAAATGATGAAAGATCGTAACTATTCAGTCCCTATAGCAAACGAAAAAGGATTACCACAGACAGCAGCGAGAACAGCAGAAAAAGAGTTTAAACCATGTTTACGAGCCGTACC
>CACWTQ010000125.1 GCA_902763835.1 uncultured Ruminococcus sp.
AACCGTCCCTACTGTTGTTAGTATAACACAAAGCTACGCTTTTGTCAACCTTAACCCACCGTCTAAAGCCGGTGGGATTGCGGTTGACATTTTTCAAAATTCATTTTATCATTTCTCTTATCTTTTATTTTTCACTATTATATCACTTTTTTCAAAAAAATCAATAACCCAAGTGACATTATGCACCCTTTTGACAATGAGTTTTCTCTTTTTGCAGCAATTTTGCTGTTTTTTTAACCACTATCCACAACTTAGGAACTGTTGGGAAATAAATTGAACAATTTAGACGCAGGATAATTTGTTCTGTGTTAGGCACAACACCGCAGGAATACTGACGTATTTCAGGGCAAATTAGACAAGTATAAATGTTCAAGTTATTTTCTGACAGTTCCTAAATTATCATTACAAACGTCCGAAAGTGGCTTATACTGCGAAGTTCATACTACTAATTGACTAACAGTATAAAAATGTGTTATAATCATAGTATGAAGATTATTAGGGACGGTGTTTAAAATGGATATGGAATTTGATGCTATCGATGCCGGAATTATTCCGGGCGGATTAAGAAACAGAAGTAACGTCCGACTGCTTATTTGTTACATCATCAACTGTGTAAATAAGCCTGTCAAAAAAGATTTGGTTATCACAGCTATGCAAAAAAACGGCGTAGCAAATTATTTTGAAATACTTGACGCTTTTAATGATTTGCAAAATAAGCAAAATATTATTCAAGCAGATGTTAAAAAAGAGTTATATACCGTAACGAAAAGCGGTAAGCTGATTGCGATGAATCTCAGCGATGAACTGCCGATTACAGTGAGGGAACGTGCCATGGCAACTGTGACTGAGCTGCTGATGCAGGAACGCAATGAAACGGAAAATATTGCCGAAATAAAAAAAATCAAGAACGGTTATATGGTTGACTGTCACGTAAAAGGTGAAGAAAACGACTTTTTTGCATTTCAGCTTTATGTTCCCGATTCTAAGCAAGCACGCCTTGTAAAGAAGAATTTTCAATCAAATGCGGAAATGATTTACAAAATGATGATTGCAACAATAACTCACAATTCGGATTTTGCCGAGAAAACTCTTGAAGATATTCAAAATTCAAAGAAACGCATTAAACGCTAAAATCAGTGTAACTCCGGGAAGTCCTCCGATTGCTGCAACCAATATTGACATAATACTTATTGGTACAGAAACGCTTGTCAACGGTGTTAAAAGATTTACTGCTATCAAAGCGACGAAGCCTGTCAACACGCCGGCAATACTCTTTTTTATCGGGTGCATTGATTTGCTTATTGCGTTTATAATCGAATAAATTACAATAACGGCGGCTATTATTCCGACAAGTAAAGGTATATTCATTAATCATCTCTCCTTTATTAATGAATATGTCCGATTTGCGTTTATTATTCACATTAATTAAATGTCTAAAGTGAGGTAAAAATTTATGATATATATGCCGGAAGAGGTTAAAACGGCTATCTCAAAGCTTATTCAAAACGGCTTTGAAGCGTACATTGTGGGCGGCTGCGTTCGTGACAGTCTGCTTGGCGATAAGCCAAAGGATTACGACATAACCACCTCCGCCGAACCCGAAGAGGTTGAGAAAATTTTCAGCAATTATCGTGTTATTGAAACGGGTATCAAGCACGGCACGGTAACGGTATTAATCAACAAAATACCGCTTGAAATCACGACTTTCAGAATTGATTCGGATTACTCCGACAACCGTCACCCCACAAATGTCACCTTTACAAAAAGTCTTGAAAAGGACACTGCAAGACGTGATTTTACAATGAACGCTCTTGCATACAACGATGAACGTGGAATCTGCGATTTTTACGGCGGCAGCGATGATATCAAAAATAAAATAATTCGCTGTGTTGGTGATGCGGATAAACGTTTCAACGAAGACGCACTGCGTATTATGCGTGCTATAAGGTTTTCTTCGGTACTCGGTTTTGAGATTGAAGATAACACGAAACGTGCGATTTTTAAAAATAAAAAGCTTCTCAAAAACATCAGCAGCGAACGCATAGCAAGCGAGCTTGTGAAGCTTCTTTGCGGTGAGAACGTACGAAAAGTATTACTTGAATACATTGACATTCTGAGTGTTGTTATTCCCGAGCTTGTTCCAATGAAAGGCTTTGACCAACGGAATATTCATCATATCTATGATATTCTCGAACACACAGCGGTTGCGGTGGAAAACATTACGCCTACACCGATACTTCGACTTACAGCATTATTTCACGATATTGGTAAACCTAAATGTTTCTTTATGAAAAACGGTGAGGGTCATTTTTACGGTCATTCTGAGGTCGGAGCAAAGATGACGGAAAATATTCTCTCACGTTTAAAATTCGATAATAATACTAAAAAAATAGTAACTAAGCTTGTAAAGATACACGACGTACAAATTGAAGAAACCGAAACGGCTGTTAAACGCTGTATGAACAAGCATACTGTAGAAATTTTCTTTTTGCTTTTAAAGATGAAACGTGCCGATACGCTTGCCCAAAGTCCGATGTGCCGTGACAGGCTCGGATACCTCGACAGATTAGAGAAAACAGCTCGTAAAATTATTGCCGAAAATGCCTGTTTTTCCCTTAAAGACCTTGCAATAAACGGCAGCGACTTAATTGAAATGGGATTTAAACCCGGCAAGGAAATAGGCGTTATTCTTAAAAATCTTTTGGAGGAAGTTATTGGCGGCAGACTTCCAAACAAGAAAAAAGAGTTAGTTAAATTCACAAAGGAGAATTATTTTAACAATGGTTGAAGTAGTTGCGGCACTGATTTGGAGCGGCGATAATTTTTTAATATGCAAGCGACCGCCCGAAAAAGCGAGAGGTCTTATGTGGGAATTTGTGGGAGGAAAGGTCGAAAACGACGAGAGCAAAGCGGCTGCTTTGATTCGTGAATGCCGTGAAGAGCTTGACATAACCGTTAAGGTCAATAATATTTTCTGTGAAGTTGTTCATAGCTACCCCGATATTGACATTCATTTAACATTATTTAATGCTGAAATAATTCTGGGTGAACCAAAACTTCTCGAACACACCGAGTTAAAATGGATAACAAAAAGTGATATTCCTTACTATAACTTCTGCCCTGCCGATCGTGAAATTCTGGAGCTTCTTCAAAAATAAACACAACCTGTACAGCCGATTAAATTCTGTACAGGTTGTATTTTTATTAATCATAACTAACAATCGTTATATCCTCAAATCTTTCTGGAAAAGTATGTTCTCCGAAAATTTTATCTTCCATATGGTCTTCAAAGGAAATAAAAATCTTATAAGGAATAAGGTCTTCGTTATTTCTAAACATTCTCCAAAATTTAGCATTGTCGATTTCATACTCGTCCGATTTGTAAAAATTACCTTCAAGAGTAAATTCAAATTTTTTCTTCTCTTTTGCCTTTTTTACAAAATCATCATATTTTTCCCCATTTTTACTTTTCAAGCTAGAAAAGTCCATTGTCATTTCTTTCACTCACCCTCAATTATTTTAGATTGCAACAAATTAAAATAACATTTTCTTCAATATTATATCACTTTTAAAGCCATTTGTAAAGATTAAAAAAACAAAAATCGGAATAAAACACGCTGAATTTTGTACTGAATTTATTACTTTTCTGCTATATTTTTTCTCCATTCCACCACTAATTTTTCAAAGCTCCATGCAGCATTTGCGGGACTTGTTGACGGCAGAGAAAAGGCGTTAATTCCTGTTTTTGAACGCAGGTATTTTTCATACAAATCATAGGCTTTCTTACCGTTGGTGAAAATTTCAGAAATTTTTGAATTGTTTAAAATAATATTTAAATCGTTTATTTTAACATTTTTTATACTGCTGTCGGACGAACCCTCAATATCACAGCTTGCGATAACGTCCCAAAGTGCAATATTATTTTTTAGCAGAAAGGTTTTCTTTTCATCAATACTTTCAGGTATGCTATCCGAAAAGATTTCCGCCAAAACTTTCCAAAATCTGTTCTGTTTATGACCGTAGAAAAATCCAACCTCACGTGATTTTACGGAGGGAAAGCTTCCCAGAATTAATATTTTTGATTCACTGTTATATACCGGGGGTATCGGGTGAAATATCATACTTCATTATCCTCCAAATGCAAAAGCTTTTTACCTGTACTTCTGAACTCCTCGGGTATATCCTTATACGTCATATCTTTGAAAATCTCCTCCGTTCCTGCATCTACAGCTGTTTCGTAGTACCAGCATTTAAAATTTACGGTATCAAGAGTTTCCTGCAAATCGTGCATTTTTGACAAAATCACCTCACGCTGCTTAGCAAAAAGCTCCAAACGTTCTTTAAGTGAGTTGTCACCCTCCATAACCATATATATGAATCTTTTAATATCTTTAATTGACAATCCCGATTTTTTCAGACATTCTATAATTTGAAGCCATTCATAATCTGATTCACGAAAAAGTCTGATACCGCTCCTCGAACGCTCGACAAACGGAAGAAGTCCCTCTTTATCATAGTACCTGAGAGTTGACGGTGCAACGTTCATCAATTTAGCCATTTCGCCCACTGTGTATACCATTTTTTCACCTCAAATTTTGAATTTTTTATTAAAACACTTGACTTAAAGTTAGGTTTAACTTGTAAAATATACTTATACTCTATAACTTATAATAAAACAAATTTTTGAAAATGTCAACCGTGCCCGAGCAACGCAACGTCCTGTGGAAACACGCACACCAAATTTATTATTAAGGAACTGTTTGGAAATAAGTTGAACAATTTAGACGCAGGATAATTTGTTCTGTGTTAGGCACAACACCGCAGGAATACTGACGTATTTCAAGGTGTTGACGTATTTCAAGGTGTTGCAACGACACACAAGGCAAATTAGACAAGTATAAATGTTCAAGTTATTTTCTGACAGTTCCTAAATATTCCAAATTGATTTGTAAACATATCTTAATCTTAAAAATTGACAATGACAGTTGTTTTGATCAACAATTTCCTTATTTTATTTTAGATGTTTATGTAAAAAATGAACACAGATGAATTTAAAAGTGCATTGAACTACTATAATCATAATTTTCCAAACAACATTTACAACGAATATAATTTATTATATATTATTGGCAATGATATCAATATTGAATTATTATGTAAATAATACGAATTAAAAGTTAAGTAAATAAAAAGTCTGTATCAAGCTTATGGCTTTGATACAGACTTTTTATATGATTACCGCTCCCCCGACATCGCAGAGAGGAGATTTACTTAAACTCAGAACATTAACTCCGTGATTTCGGCAGAAGCTTTTTATATTTATGTAGTCTGGGTGAGCTGTAATGTCACCCGTAAACGCAAGCGTTGATTTATCCAAAAGGAAGCTTGCTCCGCCGATAAATCCGCCGTATTTTTCACAAAGAGAAATATGCCCCTCTGATATTTTCAGACAATCAAATTTCCCTTGTACAGCACGAAAAATTGAAGTATCGGAAGTAATAATTGCATTGTCACTTATTATAGATATTGAACATTTCGCATATCCTTGTTTAACATTAATACATTTGTAATGATATGTTTCTAAAGCATTTATAACTGTGTTATCGCTATATTTAAAGTTTCCGATTGCATAATCACCTACAATTGCGATATTTAATTTCACACATTCGGGATAGATGAATTTGTCAATATCGTTGTCAGTGATAATAATTTCAATTGATGTATCTTGATAAAAACCAGTAATTTTATTATTAAGATAGTCATTGTTTTTCAGCAAAATTATTGATTTGTTATCAAGATTTAAAACCTGCATATCTGCGTGAGATGATTCGGGATTATCAAAATTATTTTTGTAGGGTTGAACCTTAATGACTTCATAGTCAAAATGTTCCAGTGCCGTAATAAATTCGGGAAATTTGCCCGATATAACCGCCCTTTTCATATAAATATCACCTCCTCAACGCTTCGACAGGTTTAAATTTCGACGCTTTATATGCAGGAAAAATTCCAAACAGTACGCCCAATGTTACGGAAATAATCACCGAATATAAGATTGCTCTCCCTTTTACAAATATTTTATATCCCAGAATAATTGAAGCAGTCTTCACAATTGTAACCGACAGCAAAATTCCTATAGCAGTTCCTACCACAGCAATTATAATTGATTCATTTAAAAAATCAAGCAAAATATCGCTGTTTGTTGCACCAATTGATTTTTTAATGCCTATTTCTTTAACTCTTTCATTTACCGAAATCAACATAATATTCATTATACTTATACCTGAAACCAAAAGTGAAATCGCACCGATTATGGTTAAAATCAACGTCACGATATTAAGCATATTTTCAAGAACACCTTTTTGAGTTGCCAAATCAGTTACTTTATAGTTAGCCACGTTACTTTTAATTTCATTGTTAAGCTGTTTTTGAACAATGTCGGTAATTTCGTCGGAAGATTTTGTACCGTCTATTTTCAGAAAAAATTGATTATAATTCGGACTGTTATCAAAAGCGGTATACGGTACATACAAAAATGCAGGAAAATAACTGCCCATAAGTGACTGCATTATGCCTTTTCCAGTTTTGACAACTCCTATCACTTTAAAGCTTTCAACCGTTGAATTGCACAGCAAATCTACAGTACTTCCGACAATATTTTCTCTGCCGTATAGTTCCTCCGCCAGCGACTGGTCAAGCATACATACCTTGCTGTTGGATTTGATATCTCCCTTATCGATAAATCTGCCGTGCAGCAATTCAAACGATACAACATCTTCAGCACGTTCGTCAATGCCCCATATCATAGTTGAAATATTATCGGTATTTTTAGAATAAACTATTGATGTTTTAATAGTAACCGGAGCAACCTGTGAAATACCGTCAACACCGTTGATTTCTTCTACTTCATTATCTGTTAAATTTAAATTATCCGACTCTTTTGTAACGATAAGACCGTTCATTCCAAGACTGTCAAGTTCCGAAGATACAGCCGTAACGCCGAAATCACTTACAGCATTGATAATCAAAACAGATGTTACTCCGACAGCTATACTTAAAATTGTGAGTAAAAAGCGAAGTTTATTTTCAAGCAAACATTTAATTGTATACTTAATTTTACTGTGCATTAATCCTCACCTCGTTTACAACAGTACTTTCAGGATTTTCCACGTTTGAAGCATCTTGCACAATAATATCTCCGGATTTCAAGCCTTTCTTAATTTCCAGACCGTTATTATATTCCGCACCGTAAGTGACATAACGTTTCTCTATTTTCCTGTCATTCACAATATAGACGAAGTTTTTGCCATTTTCCTCTGCTCCGACGCTTGAATACGGCACAAGGAGCGTATTTTCCTTTTCCGAAACAGTTATCGAACAAGTCGCAGTATACCCCGATTTAATCTCTTCATTCTGATTGTCTATATCAATTATTACTTTTACGGTAGTTTCTTTGCCCGTGGTTGTAGTTGTTTGATTAGCCGAATTATCTATGTTTTTAATTGTTCCGTACAGAATATCCGATACTGCTTTGCAATCTATTTTTACATTCTGACCGATTTTTATTTTAGGAATGTCCTTCTCAACAACATTAATTTGAATCTGAAATGATTTTTCCGGAGAAATTTTAAACAGCGTCTGCCCCTTTTGGTAAACACCGCCCTCCTCCAAATCAAGACTGCTGATTATACCGGAAGCCTTTGCCTCGTAAACAGTGACGGAAAAATCGCCGTCAAACATAGATGTAAGGTTATCATAGTTTCCCGATGTTAAAGATGACATAATATCGGATTTTGAAATCTCGGCATCAGTCTGATAAACAGTTATAATCGGGTCGCCCTTTTCAACAAAATCGCCGTTATTCACAAGTACAGACTGAACCATACCTGTACCGTTCGATGTACAAACAGATGAATTTTTATACTCAACTGTTCCGTTATAATTCAGTATCTCTCTTGCTGTAATATTCTCTACTCTAACAGCCGAAACATAATCTATACTGTTAATTTTGGTATAGCCTGTTGCAAATGAAGTAAGTATTATTGACAATGACAATAGAATTAAGATAATATATTTTTTCATAAATACAGCCCTCCGTAAAGATATTATTTCCTACAGAGGGCAGAATTATAAATTTAATTTTACAAATTGAGAAAAAAACAAGATGACATACTCCCACCGCCTACGCTAATGCTTAGACTTAGAGAGAAAAATTCCCTCTTGTTGCTTATTTGAAAATATTCAAGAATATTTAAGCTGTCATTGGTTTTACCAATGTAATTTCCCAATATTTTTGAAATATACATTATATTTCTCCGTGATAATTAGAGTTCCTCACCGTTTTCGATTTTTGCAATCTGAGCAATACGTCTAATGTGTCTGTCACCCTCAAATTCGGTGTTAAGAAAAATATCCGTAAGCTTAACGGCTGTCGGAGCATCAATAACTCTTCCGCCCATTGCAAGAATATTCGCATCGTTGTGACGGCGTGTCATCTCTGCACAGAACTCATTTGTAACAACTGCTGCTCTGATACCCTTAACCTTGTTTGCGGCAATGGAAATTCCTATACCCGTACCGCAGCAGAGAATACCCTTTTCGCACTTTCCGCTTGCAACGTCATCGGCAACCTTTTTCGCATAAATCGCATAGTCAACCGACTCCTCAGAATAACAGCCGTGGTCAATATACTCAATATTCTTTTCTTCAAGATATTTTTTTATTGCCTCTTTCAAATAAAATCCGCCGTGGTCTGCACCTAAAGCTATCATAATTATACCCCTTTCACATACAAATCATTTATTATTTAATTTATTTTTGGCTATCAATTCTCTTTGAGCCTGCGGAAGTCTTAAATATTTGGGCATAAGCTGAGATGATGTAAGAATATCGCCTTTTTTAAAAAGTTTCTCCGCTGCAATCGCTGTTGACGAAGCTCTCTGAAATCTGATATTCTCGCTTGCAAGCTTGATATTTTCAAGCTCACCCGACATTTTATCAAAACAAAGTTTAGCACCGTCACCGACAAGAACGATTTTCTTATTGACGTTCTTCAAATCGTAAATAAGCTCATCAATCTGCAATGCTCTGTCCTCGCAAAGACGAACAGGTTCGCTGTTCGACACATCAAACAACGCATTGTAAACTTGATTACATCTTGCGTCCATTACCGCACATACAACGGTATTTTCACGGCTCAGGTTATAAGCCATAGATTCAAGCGTTGAAACCGCCGCACACGGCTTATCAAGTGCATATGCCATACCTTTCACGGCTGCAATTCCTATTCTCAAACCTGTGAAGGAACCCGGTCCGCAATTCACCGCAAAACAGTCAATGTCTTTCGGCTCTGTCCTCACGCTTTTAAAAATCGAATCCGCCATAGGCATAAGCGTTTCGCTGTGGGTGAGCATTGTATTTATAAAGTACTCGCCTTTAATCACACCGTCTTCAACAAGTGCGACCGAGGCAGACTTTGCAGAAGTATCCACTGCAAAAATCTTCATATGTCAAGACCCTCTATTTCAAAAATTCTTTCGCTGTCGCAATCACCTTTGGTGATTGTTATTCTGACCGTATTTTCGGGAAGTGCGTTTTCAATATTTTCGCTCCACTCAACAATTAAAACACCCGTATCAAGGTAGTCAAAAAAGCCTGTGGAATACAAATCTTCCCAGCTTGAAACTCTGTACATATCAAAATGATAAATATTGTATTTTGAATTATACTCATTGACAATAGCGAATGTAGGACTTGAAACATTATCTTCCGTGCCTAGTGCTTCGGCAATGGCTCTTGTCAGGGTGGTTTTTCCCATACCAAGACCGCCGAAATAAGCGATTACTTCAGTGCCGTGAAGAGAATTGGCAATTTTACGTCCAAGCTCTTCCGTTTGTTTCAGGTTGGTTGATTTAAAAACAGTCATATAAACTCCTTTGATAACGCAGCGATTTGATTCATCTTGATTATAACACATTTTTCGATATAATACAAGATTTTATTTTCCAATTTCTTAATTCTCTTTGAAACCGAGTTGTAATGAAGAATAGCAAGTCAAATAAAAAAAGAACTATCTTCACGTGTTAAAAAAAATTCAAGCGTGAGCATGTTAAAAATAACGGTTGAGTTTGGGTTGGGTTATTACAAAGGAAAATAAAAACTTTCAACCGTATTTTATCTTTGCTCACGCTTAAATTTATTTGGGTATTTCAAATGTTAGTTAGGAACTGTTGGGAAATAAATTGAACAATTTAGACGCAGGATAATTTGTTCTGTGTTAGGCACAACACCGCAGGAATACTGACGTATTTCAAGCGTATTTCAAGGTGTTGTAACGACACACAGGGCAAATTAGACAAGTATAAATGTTCAAGTTATTTTCTGACAGTTCCTTACCATTTATATTGTATAATAAATTTTCTAAATAGACAACTTTAAAGTTTAAATTTTTCCTGGCAACAAAGTGAGCCCCATTATAAAAAGTGAAATTATATTTCTTTAACAGAATTAAAATTACAAATTTTTCATTTATAATAAAATAATTTTTAGGTATACAAATCTAAGCCCTTGACCCTATCAAAAAAAATTAAGGACTATTAAACATTATTCTTTTAAAATTAAGCTAATGAAAACTTTCGTGTCAATCCAAGATAAGCCTCCACCCATGCGTTACTCCGACTGACTGAAAGAACGAGTTGACGGGCGTGCTTTGTAACGTGCCCAGCAAAATGGATAACATTCTTAATTACAGTGCGAATTCTTTTTCTGCTTACTATTCTTTTTGACGGTGCTTTTCCCTGATGTACAATTTCCTGCCCAAGCATACGAAGTATATTGTAAGGAACTGTTTCAAAATAAATTAAACAATTTACAAAAAATATATAGCTATTTTTAAAAGAATAGGGTATAATATCTGTAGACATATGGGAGGGTCT
>CACWTQ010000126.1 GCA_902763835.1 uncultured Ruminococcus sp.
GTGCAGTCATAATATGCACACAACATTCGTGCCGCATACGATTTTCCAAAACGGCGAGGACGACTTATACAAATAAGATTTGCCATTGAATCTATGCGGTTATTGATTAACTCAATCATACCTGTTTTGTCAACATAATAGTCCTTCAAAATTCGTTTAAACCCGCTATTGCCCGGATTTAAATACATTCCCATATCTCTCTCCCCTTTTCATAATAGTAATATACTCTTATTTTACCATATCTAAAGGAGTGATATCAATATAAAAATGAAAAAAGCTACTGAAATTATATGACAATATATTATCTTTTTACAAATATATAATATCGAAATTACTATCAACACAAAGTGTCACTTTTTTCTTCAAATAGTTTCGGGTGTCAGATTATATCCATAGTGTAAAGGAGATTTGAAGTAAAGCATCTCCACGAAATTTTTCATTCGTAAGAATACTCTTCACTACGCTTCCATGCCAAGTAGGTTTTCCTCCGGGTGAAGGGATACCATCGTCAGTTAAAATTCTTGCAATAGCGTTAGTTGTGTACCCCTTAATAAATAAGCCGTAAATTCTTCTCACTGTTTCGGCTTGCTCTTCGTTGACAACAAGTTCGCCGTTTTCTCCTCTGTCATACCCTAAAAATCTCGAAAAAGGCACAGAAACCTTACCGTCCTGAAATCTCTTTCTTTGTCCCCATGTACAGTTTTCTGAGATAGATCGCGACTCTTCTTGCGCAAGTGAGCTGAGAATTGTTAATAAAATTTCGCATTTTTCGTCAAATGTTGATATATTTTCTTTTTCGAACATACATTCAACATGATGTTCTTTAAGTTTTCTGATAGTTGTAAGGCTGTCTACAGTGTTTCGTGCAAACCTGCTTACACTCTTTGTTATGATTAGATCAATCTGACCGTTGAGAGCGGCATCAATCATACTCTTGAAACCATCTCGACCATTATAGCTAACACCGCTTTTACCAGAATCTGCGAATACCCCCACAAATTCCCAGTCACTTCGGCTTTTTATGTATCTTGTGTAATAATCAACCTGTGCCTCGTAACTGGATACTTGGTCTTCGTGGTCTGTGCTTACTCTTGCATAAGCAGCAACTCTGCGTTTTCTTATCTCGCCAAGCGGTACGGCTGTTGTTTTGCTGATTGTTGCCGGAATCGTTATAACATTCTTTCCCAATATTTCTCACTCCCATCTTTCAAACGAAACAGTAAATCACCGTTTTCATGAACGACAATTTCCTGTACCTGCGTTTTAAACTTTTCTTCATAAAGCTCGTTCATACCGAGAACATATGCACATATCCTTGCAAGGTCGCTTTCATTGTAATTAATTGCATGAATTCCGTCTTTTGTTTCCTTTCTTTTTTTGCCCATACAACTCCAAAATGCCCGCTTATTAGCATTAATTGCTCTATTGTAAAAGTTACCGCAGCACTTGCATTTTATCGTGCCTATAAAACAGTTTGTTCGATTAACTGTATCATTAATCCCATCGGTAAGATTTCTCCATTCCTTAGTGATTCCATCTCGAAAATAAAAAATCAGACTTCTATCACCTAATACAGTAATTTCCCGTATTTTCTCTTCGAATACAACTTCATCAAACGAATTGATATCAAGATATCGGGCAATAATACGCTTCAATCTTGCCTCATTAAGATATCGACTGTTACAATACCCTCCATCTTTTTTTCCTCTGCAAAACCATTCGGCTATAACTCCGCTTTTGCAATGATTGATTCGATGAGAATAATAACGACCACAAACACCGCACTTTAACTTGTGTGATAAAACAGATCTTGATGCTATTTCAGCTTTACGTTTGATTTCCTGCTGTACAGCTTCAAAGACTTCTCTGCTGATAATCGCCTCGTGACAATTCTGGATCAAATACTGCGGCAATTCACCGTTATTCTTAACCTTATGCTTTGTGATTGGATTTTCTACATATTTTTTCTGCAAAAGTCTATCACCAACATAAACTTCATTAGTAAGTATTCCTTTGATAGGGTTCTCTGCTTTAAACTCAAAACCACGCACTGATTTTATACCTTTTTCTGTAAGTTCCCTTGCAATGGTTCTGAATCCTACCCCTTCAAGATAACGATTGAACATAAACCTTACTATCTCGGCTTCTTCTGGAACAATAACATATTTCTCTCCATCATAACGGTATCCAAGCAATCTTTTATTGACAACACCTATCGTACCGTTTTCGTATCTTTTTCTCAAACCCCATTTACAGTTTTCAGAAATAGTCATACTTTCTTCCTGTGCAAATGAAGCTAATAAACTTAGCATAATCTCGCCGCTCTCGGACAGTGTGTTGATATTTTCTTTCTCAAAACGCACTTCAACATTAGTACTTTTAAGATAACGTACCGTTTCAAGCAAATCAACGGTATTTCTTGCAAATCTTGAAATGCTCTTGCAAAGAACAATATCAATTTTACCGTCCCTGCATTCTTGAATAAGACGCTGAAATTCAGGTCTTTTCTCAGCTTGAGTGCCGCTGATAAATCTATCAGCGAACACCCCCGCATATTCCCAGTCGGGATTAGCTTGGATAAACTCACTGTAATAGCTGACCTGTGATGACAGCGAGTGCATTAAACGCTCTGTTTCCATTGAAACACGAGCGTAAGCCGCCACTCGTTGTTTCTTAGAAATCGGCTTTGACGTAGGTGCTATCACCGTTATTTTCTTCATCGACCGGTCCCCTTTCTTATTGTATAGGCTTTTTGCCTATAACATATATTACTCAAAAAGGCTACTTTATCAAGGGTTTACCCGATAATAATGTTGACATAGTTGGTCGGTATTTTTCGAGCAGCTTTGTATCAATTTCCGTATAATCCTTTTGGTTAATGATACCTTCATCAAGCATTTTCTTTGCAAAAATTATCGCTGTTTGATAGCGGCGTTCTGCGTTAAATTCCTTTTGTGTAATCATTTTTCCCTCCAAATCTGTCCTTTATATAACATTGATGTGAGCAATATTTCCTATGGTTATTACCGTAAGCAGTAAAAAGCTTTCCGCACCCTGCACAAACGAAACTGTAAGTAGCTTTTCTGCTGAGTTTATCAGGGTTTTTATGCCACCAGTCAAGTCTGCATTTATCACTGCAAAATCTTTTCTTTTTAACCTTTTCCTTTTGAACAAGCGGATTACCGCAGAATTTACATTTGTCACTTTGGTTTATGACGGTTATCTTGTTTCTCATACAAAAGGACTTCACTGTATCACGAGAAAGATTCACATTACTCGCTATTTCAGAAAAGCCTATGCCCTGAGTTCGCATTAAAATAATCTTTTCCTTTTGAGCCTTATTCATATACCATTCCTCCCGAATATAAAAAGTCAAAATGTATCTTTTGAAAAAAATCAACCACCAAAACTTGTTACAGTCTTGATGGTCAATTTAAAATATGAGTATTATTATTTTACAACAATTTGAACTCTATCAATCGACTTATTGCTCTCACCTGCAAAAGTATCAGACGAACCGCCCGTGTCTTTCTTGTTTTCCATCCAATAGAAATAGTCCTTTGAACCGATTGTTCTTACCCTGTAACGGATTGTATGTTTATCCGAAGTAATTGTGATTTTATCAATATTGCCGTTGCTCATCTGGTGAGTGGTGACATTAAGTTCCACACCATTAGAATAAACACGAATACCCTTGACAGGCTCGCCGTCAACACCCGAATAATTCTCCAAATTCTTTATCACAGGCAGCCAGCCGTTTTTGTCGGTGTAAACTTGATAAAGAATATCAAGAGAAGATGTCGAAGTGTTGCTCTCCTTTGCAATATTGATTTGATTCTCAGTTTCAGTTTCTGTTTCAGCAACAGAATTTTCACCGAAAACACCGTAGTAATAATTTGAATCAACTTCTCCGTTAATGCCGTCAACGTACTCAGTTCCATACTGCCAAATAAGGTAATCACCTGTATAACCGCAAACACTGTTCCAATGTGCAACCCAGCGAATGTAACTTGCGATGTTGTTAAGGTAAGTATTCCACCAGTATGTACTTGAATACACGCCCGGAGTAAAACCTGCTGCCTTAACGCCGTCACAGATAATCTTGCAGGCTTTGGGTGCAAAACTTTCTGTTCCAGCCTCTTCGCAGTCAAGGAAAATCGGCAGTTCAAAGGTATGCCCTTTAATCAATCGAAGAATATGAGCAAGCTCCGACTTAGCCTGAGTTTCTGTCGTTGCGTAGCTGTAGAGATAAATACCTTTCGGTATTTTAAGACGTTCACACTCGGAAAGGTTACGAACATACTGCTTATCGTCCTGAGACGTAATATCATCTCCGTAACCGCAGCGGATAATCGCTCCATCAATCTTACTTTTGACTTTGTTCCAGTCTATAACACCCTGATGTTCGGAAACATCGATAACAAACTTTTTCTCTGTTGTTTTCACTGTATCTCCCCCATTCTCTTCACTTTCATACTTCGGTCTAATTATGGCAAGAATACTGCTGTAATAACGTGTCATTTTCAGAACATATCCACCATTGGAATAGTTGTAGCTTGCGGTATTTCCCTCGACTGTTTCGTATGTGCCGTTACTGTTTCGGCTAAGGATAAGACCGACATGGTCGGAGATTCCATCTCCGTTCCAGTCGAAAAGTACAATGTCACCATACTCACCCTTAGTCTTATCAATAAGCTGACCGCTTCTCTGTCCCCAACTGTGAATATACGGGCAGTAAGCCGTCTTGGCACCGTCACAGAACAATTTTTCTGCATTACACATACGGAATATATCCCACAAAAAAGCCGCACACCACGGAAAATTTGACCCGGACACTTCTTTTCCGTAGTAGTCCGTATTAAAAATAACATTGTTATTGCCGCCGTCATACGTGCCGATAAAAGACAAAGCCTTGTCAACAATTGTTTTTGCCGTAATCGGCTTTTTCTCTGTAAATACCTTTGATATTGTCATATTACTTCTTCCCCCTTTTGTTCTTGGCGTGGTTCTTAATCTGTTTCAACACCTTTTTCAATTCATCGGGAATAGGAACGCCGAGAAAAGCGGCATTTTCCAATATTGAGATACCTTCGTTACTCAAATAAAAGAAAATCACCGCTACTCTTAAAGCACTGCCTGCACCTATAATTTGCATATCAATTACATTTGCAATTCCAACAAGCATAAAAATTAATACTTTGCGAAACAATCCTTTGAAGCCAATTTCACTCGAAAGATTTTTACTTACAATTGCACACATCACACCAGTTATGTAATCAATTACAACAAAGGTGATGAGAGCATATATAAGTCCGTCGCAGCCGCCCCAAAACCAACCGATAAAACCACCGATTGTTGCGAATGTCAACTGATTTACATTCCATAATACTTTC
>CACWTQ010000127.1 GCA_902763835.1 uncultured Ruminococcus sp.
AGCCATAATAGGCTTAAACTTTAGAACTATAGTATTGCCATAAAACAACGATTTGGAGCGACTTTTTGAGATATAGTCCGTCAATTTGGGAAAGTTTTACTTGAACGAGAAGCCCCCACCGAGAAGCTCAGCGTAGGTGGTGGGAGTATGTCACCACACTACGTTTCAATATTTTCTTATTGATATTATATCATAAACCATTGTCAAGTACAATCCTTTTTATATAAAAATTTTTAACAAAAAGTCTTATTTAATACGTAATTAAAAATCACCAAAACCCGACTTATTTCGAGCCTTTTACTATAATAAGTGAAAAAAATGACAAGGTAATTTTTATTTTTCTAAAAAAGAATTAAAAATCGCTTATAAGCAAGTATAATACATTATGGGTTTTAAGATTTTTTTCTCGGTTGAAGAGAATATAAATATAATAATACAATAAAAATTGTTTACACAACGAAAATAAGATATGTAAAATTAACGGAACAGATATTATACTCGAAAGCGTTAAGATTTAGCACTTTTCTTTACTTAGAACGGCAATTCGCTGCGTTGTTGCCTGTTTTTATTTAGAGCCTGTTTAAAATGCTAATTCTTTTAGATTTTGAGTATATAAAAAATTCCGTACAGGAGGTCTTGTTAATGAAGATAGGTCTTGACATAGGCTCAACAACTATAAAATGTGCTGTTCTTGACGAGAACAACAAATTAATATATTCCACTTATGAACGTCACTTTTCTCAGATTACACAGAAAATGGGAGAAATCTTAACACAAATCCGACTTAACGTTAAGGGTGCTGATAAAGCCTGTATCGCAATTTCCGGCTCAGCAGGAATGGGCGTTGCCGAAAGCTGCAACATTGACTTCGTTCAGGAGGTTTACGCAACAAGAGTTGCCGTAAATACTTTCCTCCCCGGCACGGACGTTGTTATCGAGCTTGGCGGTGAGGACGCTAAAATTCTTTTCCTCTCGGGCGGTATGGAGGTACGAATGAACGGTACTTGTGCAGGCGGTACGGGTGCGTTCATTGACCAAATGGCTTCTCTTTTGAATGTTGAAATTGAGCAGTTCAATGCTCTCGCCGCTCAGTACGAGAAAACTTATACAATCGCTTCCCGCTGCGGTGTGTTCGCTAAAACGGATATACAGCCGCTTTTGAATCAGGGTGCGAGAAAAAGCGATATCGCACAAAGTATTTTCGCCGCTGTGGTAAATCAGACTGTCGCAGGTCTTGCTCAGGGTCGTGAGATTGAGGGAAACATAGTTTATCTCGGAGGTCCTCTTACGTTTATGTCGGAGCTTCGCAAGCAGTTTGACAAGGTTCTCGATACAAAGGGTACTTGCCCCGACAACTCCCTTTATTACGTTGCTATGGGTGCGGCTCTCTGTGCCGACAATACTATCGATTTCAAGTCGGTTAT
This sequence comes from uncultured Ruminococcus sp., assembly GCA_902763835.1. GTDB lineage: Bacteria > Bacillota > Clostridia > Oscillospirales > Acutalibacteraceae > RUG592. The sequence goes on from CACWTQ010000127.1 coordinate 1,425, forward strand.
AGATATGGTAACACGCTATACGGGCAGCGGAAACTTTGCTTTCAATCAGCCTTTGTTTAAGGATAAAAAGGAATACGAGGAGTTTGTTTCACGTCACAGCCGTGCAAACGTAAAGGGCAAGGATATTCAATGCTACAATGGCAAAGCGTTCATCGGCATAGACGCAGGCTCAACCACCGTTAAGGGTGTTGTTCTTTCGGAAAATAAGGAGCTTCTTTTCAGCAAGTATCTTTCAAACAGCGGTAATCCCGTGCCTATTATCAAAGAGTTTCTTGAAGAGGTTTACAAGCTTGCACCGAAGATTAACATTGTCGGCAGTGCGGTAACAGGCTACGGTGAGGAAATTGTACGAAACGCTTTCTGTGTTGATTACGGAATAGTTGAAACGGTTGCTCACTTCACCGCCGCAAAGGACTTTATGCCCGAAGTTGAATTTATTATCGATATCGGCGGTCAAGATATCAAATGCTTTAAAATACACAACGGTGCTATAGATAATATATTCCTGAACGAAGCCTGTTCATCGGGCTGCGGCTCGTTCCTGCAAACATTCGCAAATGCCCTCGGCTACTCCATAGAGGAGTTCGCAAACAAGGGTCTTTTTGCAAAGCACCCCGTCGACCTCGGCTCACGCTGTACGGTATTTATGAACAGCTCCGTAAAACAGGCACAAAAAGACGGTGCAACCATTGAGGATATTTCGGCAGGCTTGTCGCTTAGTGTTGTAAAAAACGCTCTTTATAAGGTTATCAGAACATCGGGACCCGATGAACTAGGAAAGAAAATTGTGGTTCAGGGCGGTACGTTCCTCAACAATGCCGTTCTCCGTGCGTTTGAAATGGAAATGGGTACACCTGTTGTACGTCCTGTTATCTCGGGTCTTATGGGTGCTTACGGTGCGGCTCTTTACGCTATGAGCAAGGGCAAAGATAAACATAGTACCATACTAAACGAAAAACAACTTGCTGCATTCCAGCATACAATTAAGGTTACAAACTGCGGTATGTGTCAAAATAACTGCCGCTTGACAGTGAACACTTTCGCCGATGGCAGAAGATTTATAGCAGGCAACCGCTGCGAACGTCCTATAACAAAGAAGTCACCCGATAAGAGCCTTAATATGTACGATTACAAGCTTCAGCTTCTCCAAAGCTACAAGCCGCAGGAGGGCAAGCGTGGAAAAATAGGTATGCCAATGGGTCTTAATATGTATGAAATGCTGCCGTTTTGGCATACATTTTTAACAAGTCTTGGTTTTGAAGTTGTGACTTCGGGTATCTCCGATAAAAAGGTTTACGCAAAGGGCAACAAGACAATTCCCTCGGATACTATTTGTTTCCCGGCAAAGCTTGTTCACGGTCACGTTCAGAAGCTTATCGATTCGGGTATTGACACGATTTTCTATCCGTGTATGTCTTACAACTTTGATGAGGGTCTGGGCGACAATCATTATAACTGTCCCGTTGTTGCGTACTATCCCGAGGTTATCGGTGCAAATATGAACAGCGTTAGGGATATAACATTCATCAAGGAATATGTCGGCATTCACAGGCGAAAGGATTTCCCGAAAAAGGTGACGGAGATACTTCAAAAGTACTATCCCGACATCACGCTCAAAGAGGTCAAGAAAGCGTCCGACGCAGCATACAATGAATATGAAGAACACCTTAACAGAATACGCACAAAGGGCAACGAGATTATCAAGAAAGCCGAAGAAGAGGGCAAGCCTATCTTTGTACTTTCAGGCAGACCGTACCACGTTGACCCCGAGATTAACCACGGCATTGACAGAATGATTTCAAGCTTCGGCGTTGCGATAGTTTCGGAGGACAGCGTAAGCTACAAGGTGGATAAGTTCCCGACAACAGTGCTTAATCAGTGGACTTACCATTCGAGATTATATGCGGCGGCAAAGTATATAGCAGACAGAAAGGATATGAACCTTGTGCAGCTTGTTTCGTTCGGCTGTGGAGTTGACGCTATTACTACCGACGAAGTGAGAGATATTCTCGAAAGTGAGGGCAAGATTTACACTCAGATTAAGATTGACGAAATCACAAATCTGGGTGCGGTCAAGATAAGAATAAGGTCGCTTCTTGCAGCAATCGGAGAGGAGAAATAAAGAGTATGGCTAAACTTGAATATGACAAGACGGGTCGTCTGTTGTTCACAAAGGAAATGAAAGAGGAATATACAATTCTTCTTCCTATGATGGCTCCCATTCACTTTAATATTATCAGAAACGTTTTCACCCACTACGGCTACAAGACCGTTCTGCTCGACACAGAGGGACCCGAAATTGCTCAGGTAGGCTTGAAATACGTTCATAACGATACATGTTATCCGGCACTGCTTGTTATCGGTCAGTTCATTCACGCTTTGCAGAGCGGAAAATACGATGTGAACAAAACCGCACTTATGATAACTCAGACAGGCGGCGGCTGCCGTGCTTCAAATTACATTCATCTTCTGAGAAAGGCTTTGAAAAAGGCAGGCTTTGAGAATGTTCCGGTAATTTCTCTCAACCTTTCGGGACTTGAAAAAAACAGCGGATTTTCAATGACTATCCCGATGATAAGACGAATGGCGGCAGGTCTTATTTACGGTGATGAGCTTATGCTTCTGAGGAATCAGATTCAGCCGTACGAGGTGAATGTCGGCGAGGCTCAAAGGCTTGTTGATAAGTGGGTAAAGGACTTGTCGGAGCAGTTTGCAAAAGGCAAGGGCTTCACTTCAAAGGAAATAGAACGCAATATGGACGAAATTGCACGTTCGTTTACTGAGATTAAGATTAACAAAATACCGAAAATCAAGGTTGGTGTAGTCGGTGAGATTTATGTAAAGTATGCGGCACTCGGAAATAACAACCTTGAAAAGTTCCTAGCGGAGCAGGGCTGTGAAGTCAACCTACCGGGAATTATGGGATTTATCCTCTTCAAGGTTGACAACAGGCTTGAAGACATCAAGCTTTACGGCGGAAACAAAGTAAAGTACAATATTGTAAATGCTCTTATGGTTTACTTCACAAAGCTTGAAACGGCTCTTATAGAAAGTGTGAAGAAATACGGCTTTGTACCGCCGTCGGCATATGTTCACACAAAGTCGCTTGTTGACGGAGTTATCGGTTTCGGCAGCAAAATGGGAGAGGGTTGGCTTCTTACTGCCGAAATGCTGGAGCTTACGGAAGCAGGCTACGGAAACATTGTGTGTGCCCAGCCGTTCGGCTGTCTGCCAAATCATATTAACGGCAAGGGTATGATGAGGAAAATAAAGAGCATAGACGACAGGGCAAATATAGTTGCGATAGACTACGACCCCGGTGCCCCGAGAGTTAATCAGGAAAACAGAATCAAGCTTATGCTTGCCGTTGCGAGAGAAAATCTTAACAAGGAACTTGAAAGCGAAAACAAGAAAACCGAGAAAGAACTTGTTAATGCGTAACCTTTTTATAATGGGTAAGGAACTGTCAGAAAATAACTTGAACATTTATACTTGTCTAATTTGTTCAACTTATTTCCCAACAGTTCCTAATTGTGATAGAGGTTATACTCGAAAGCGTTAAGATTTACCGCCAATATTTTAAAAACCCCTCCGTCAGCCTTACGGCTGCTGCCTCCCCTAAAAGCCAATGTCATCAACTTAGGAACTGCCCGCAGGACAGAGGGGTTAGGTGGATTTGCTAAATATTACTGCTCCCTAGTATAAATCTTTTGAAAGTATTTCCGCTGACCGATATGCGGACAATAAATGGTCGGCTGGTAAGTTTATAATATGTAGGCTGTAAGAAAAACAACCTCACTTTTGTGGGGTTGTTTTCATTTGAAAAATGTCAACCTTAACCCACCGGCTTTAGACGGTGGGTTAAGGTTGACAAAAGCGTAGCTTTGTGTTATACTAACAACAGTAGGGACGGTTCAGCCCGATTTTACGCCTGTGGAGAGTTAGTAGGTTACGAGGACGATGAAGCAGGAAGCCCATTGGCTTTAGACAATGGGTAGTTCACTTAAGAGCCTACTCTCCCCCACCACAATTACACATTAAAAAACGCAAAAAATCAGCACGGCAAATTAACCAACTCTCCCCCTTAAATCGCCGCATAAACTATAACAAATAGTGAAATTTCAAAAATACCCTTTTAATTATCAAAAAATCACTTGAAAAAAATTAAATATATGAGATAATATAAGTAGTACTTTTGGAGGAAAGAGGTGTGTTATGGGTAAATCAGCCGTAATCCTTGCAGGCGGTGAGGGCAAGAGAATGAAATCCGATAAACCTAAAGCACTTTCACAGGTTCTTGACAAGCCAATGTTGAGGTGGGTAATCGATTCCGTAACAAATTCCGGTATCGATAATGTCTGTATTCTCACAGGCTTCGGCAAGGAATTTATCGAGGAGTATATCTCCGCTTACACAAACGAAACAGGAATTAAAACCGAAACTGCATATCAAGCCGAAAGACGTGGCACGGGTCATGCCGTTATGATGTGCAGAGATTTTCTGTGCAAAAATCCCGGTGATGTCGTTGTACTCAACGGTGACGCCCCGTTTATGGACAGCAAAACAATTTCGGGTGCGTACAATCTCCATAAGGAGAAAAATTCAAGTGCAACTGTTATTTCCGCTAAAGTTGAAAATCCTTTCGGCTACGGCAGAATTATCAGAAGCGACAACGGCAGTGTTTCAGCTATCGTTGAGGAAAAAGACACTACCGCCGAACAGAAGACGGTCAACGAAGTAAACTCGGGCTGCTACTGGTTTAACACAGAGGATTTGCTCGGTGTGCTTGATGAGCTGACCGACAACAACGCAGGCGGCGAGTATTATTTAACCGATACTCTCGGCATTCTTTTAAGCAAGGGAAAAACTGTATGTGCCTACACAGCGGACAGCTCATATACAGTGCTTGGAGCAAACGACCCTGCACAGCTTGCAGAGCTTAACGAAATCGCTGCGGAAATAGTAAGCAAATAAAAAATTCCCGTCGGTATAGCCGACCAGATAGATATAAAATTATTCATAGTAAAGGGGCTTTTAAGTATGAATTTTCATGGTAAGGACATCAAGATTTTCGCCGGCAACGCCAGCAAGGACGTAGCTCAGGCTATCGCAGGCTGCCTTAATCTTCCGCTTGGCAAGTCTGAAACCACAACCTTCAGTGACGGAGAGATTTCCGTATCTCTTCACGAATCCGTAAGAGGCTCGGATTGTTTTATCGTTCAGTCAACCTGTGCACCGGTAAACGATAATCTTATGGAAATCCTCATTATGATTGATGCAATGAAGCGTGCTTCCGCTGCAAGCATCACAGTTGTTATGCCGTACTTCGGTTATGCAAGACAGGACAGAAAGGCTAAGGCAAGAGATCCGATTTCTGCAAAGCTTTGTGCAGACCTCCTCACTTGTGCAGGTGCTGACAGAGTTCTTACAATGGATCTTCACGCAAACCAGATTCAGGGCTTCTTCAACATTCCCGTTGACCACCTCTTCGGTGCAGGATTGCTTGCAGACTATATGAAAGCAAAAATCGGGGGCAACTCCGAGGACTTCATCGTTGTATCTCCCGACCTCGGTTCTGTTACACGTTCAAGAAACTTTGCTTCCAAAATCGGCACGGGTCTTGCTATCATCGACAAGAGAAGACCTAAGGCTAACGTATGCGAGGTTATGAACATCATCGGTGACGCAAGAGGTAAAAAGGTTGTTCTCGTTGACGATATGATCGACACGGCAGGTACTCTCTGCAATGCCGCAAACGCTATTGTTGAAAAGGGCGGTGCTACAGAGGTTTACGCTTGTGCTACTCATGCGGTTCTTTCGGGTCCCGCTATCGAAAGAATCCAGAACAGCGTCATTAAGGAGGTTGTACTCCTTGACACAATTCCCGTTTCGGAAGATAAGCTTATCGACAAATTTACAATTCTTCCCGTTGCTCCTCTCTTCGCAGACGCAATCGAGAGAATCTACGCAGACAAGCCTGTATCTCCGCTCTACAACAAATAATTCGGTCGGTACGCACCAACAGGCGAGTATTTAAAAATCGGATTTTTTATTTAAAATTTCACTTAATCAAAATACATAATTATTTCTAAAAGCGGCAATAATACCGTGGCTATAGGGTGGACTAGATGTCCGCCCTTAGTTGTGTTTTTTAATACGTGAAGATAGTCTTTCTTAATCTTAGGAACTGTCAGAAAATAACTTGAACATTTATACTTGTCGAATTTGCCCTGTGTGTCGTTACAACACCTTGAAATACGTCAGTATTCCTGCGGTG
>CACWTQ010000128.1 GCA_902763835.1 uncultured Ruminococcus sp.
ATACGGCTAATGTTTAGGGGTGCTATTTTTAAAACTTTTGGCTTTGTTATCGGAAAAATCAAAGATATACTCCCTAATTGATGAACGTTACAGTTTAATATATAATTACGCATTACGTATTATATCAACGGGGATTTTTTTCCGCCTGTTCAAAAATCTATTGACAAATTCTTCATATAATGAGATAATTAAATGTAAAGCATTTATATAGAAAGAAGTTGAATAAAAATATGGCAAAAGAACTTGCAAAGGCTTATGAGCCGGCACAGTTTGAAAACAAAATATATGAGTTCTGGATGAATAACGGTTTCTTTCATGCGGAAATAGATAAGGATAAAAAGCCTTACACTATCGTTATGCCGCCGCCGAATATCACGGGTCAGCTGCATATGGGTCACGCACTTGACAACACTTTGCAGGATATTCTTATCCGTTTCAAGAGAATGCAGGGTTATAGTGCTTTGTGGCTTCCCGGCACAGACCACGCTTCAATTGCTACAGAGGCGAAAATTGTTGAGGCTATGAGAAAAGAGGGCGTTACGAAAGAGGATATTGGCAGAGAGAAATTCCTCGAGCGTGCGTGGGCTTGGAAAGCAGAGTATGGCGGACGTATCGTTAAACAGCTCAGGAAAATCGGCTCTTCCGCCGACTGGGAAAGAGAACGTTTCACTATGGACGAGGGCTGCAACAAAGCTGTTAAGGAGGTTTTCGTTCGTCTTTACGAAAAGGGTCTTATCTATCGTGGCGAGCGTATTATTAACTGGTGTCCGAAGTGTCTTACTTCTATTTCGGACGCAGAGGTTGAGTATGAGGAACAGGCAGGTCATTTTTGGCATTTGAGATATCCGCTCAAGGACGGCAGCGGATACATTAATCTTGCAACCACACGTCCCGAAACTCTTCTCGGTGATACTGCTGTCGCTGTAAATCCGAATGACGAACGCTATAAAGATATGGTCGGTAAGACGCTTATTCTCCCGATAGTTCACAGAGAAATTCCGATTGTTGCCGATGACTATGTAGAAATGGATTTCGGTACGGGTGTTGTTAAAATCACTCCTGCCCATGACCCGAACGACTTCGAGGTTGGTCTTCGTCATAATCTCGAAATTATCAACGTTATGACAGATGACGCTAAAATTACTGATGATTACCCGAAGTATGCAGGTATGGACAGATACGAAGCAAGAAAGGCTATCGTTAAAGACCTTGAAGAAGAGGGAGCGCTTGTTAAAATCGAGGACTACTCCCACAATGTCGGCACTTGCTACCGCTGTTCTACTACAGTTGAACCTAGAGTTTCAAAGCAGTGGTTTGTCAAGATGAAACCGCTTGCACAGCCGGCTATCGATGCGGTTAAGAATGACGATACGGAGTTTGTTCCGCCGCACTTTGAAAAGACTTATTTCCACTGGCTTGAAAATATCCGTGACTGGTGTATTTCCCGTCAGTTGTGGTGGGGTCATCAGATTCCTGCGTTTTACTGCGACGACTGCGGCGAAACGGTTGTTACTAAGGAAAACGAAGCTTTCTGTCCGAAATGCGGAAAGAAAATGCGTCAAGACCCCGATACTCTCGATACGTGGTTCTCTTCGGCGTTGTGGCCTTTCTCAACTCTCGGCTGGCCCGAGAAAACTCCCGAAATGGAATACTTCTATCCGACAAGCGTTCTCGTTACAGGATATGACATTATTCCGTTCTGGGTTATGCGAATGATGTTCAGCGGTTTGGAGCATGTCGGAGAAGTTCCGTTTAAGACGGTACTCATTCACGGTCTTGTTCGTGATTCTCAAGGCAGAAAGATGAGTAAATCTCTCGGCAACGGAATTGACCCTCTGGAGGTTATCGACAAGTTCGGTGCGGACGCTCTCAGACTTACTCTTGTTACAGGCAACGCTCCCGGAAACGATATGCGTTATTCGGAGGAGAAAATCACCGCAAGCCGAAACTTTGCGAACAAGCTCTGGAATGCAAGCCGTTTCGTTCATATGAACATAGACGACTACAGCGTTGAAAACAAACTCCCCGAGGAGCTTGAAATTGAGGATAAATGGATTATTTCCACTCTCAACAGGGTTGCGAAAGAGGTTGCTGATAATCTTGATAAGTTTGAACTTGGTATTGCCGTTCAGAAAGTTTACGATTTTATCTGGGATTACTACTGCGACTGGTACATCGAACTTGCCAAAGCAAGACTTCAAAGCGAGGGTAAATCGGCTCAGAACGCAAGACAGGTTCTCGTTTGGGTTCTTGAAAAGGCTCTCAGACTTCTGCACCCGTTTATGCCGTTTATCACTGAGGAAATCTGGCAGACGATTCCGCATAACGGTGAAACAATTATGCTGACTGAGTTCCCGAAGTATGACGAAAGTCTTAACTTTGTCGAAGCTGCCTCCGAAATGACAAGAATTACAGACGCCATTAAGGCTATCAGAAACAGACGTGCCGAGATGAACGTACCGCCGTCAAGAAAGGCTAAGGTGTTTGTTGCATCTCAGTTCGGAGATACTTTCAAAAACGGTGCGAAGTTTATAGTTAAGCTTGCGTCGGCAAGTGAAGTCGAGGTAGGAGAAGCTTTTGATATCGAGGGTGCTGTTACGGTTGTAACCGCAGACGCAAAGATTTATATTCCTATGGACGAACTTGTTGATAAGGAAGCGGAGCTTAAACGTCTTAACAAGGAGCTTGAAGCAACTAAGAAGCTTTTGGCACAGGACGAGGGCAAGCTTAACAATTCGGGATTTATGAGTAAAGCACCGGAGAAAGTCATCGAGAAAATCAGAAATCAGGCTGCTAAGGAGCAGGAGAAAATTGCAATGATTAATGCAGCAATTGCAGCATTGAAATAAAAAAGTCTGATAGAAGCGAAGCTGTTTAAAGATTGGTCAATCTTTAGGAACTGTTGGGAAATAAGTTGAACAATTTAGACGCAGGATAATTTGTTCTGTGTTAGGCACAACACCGCAGGAATACTGACGTATTTCAAGGTGGCAACGGAACACCCAAAGAAGCCGAGCCGCCGCCGAATCCTCAATGTCAACAACTGCCGCATTTGCCGTGACGTTCACACTCTCCGCTGAAAACAACAAAGCACCCGAAAGCAATACGGCTAAAACCTTGTTTTTCACAGTAACCCCCCTTCTATAGTGAAAATCATTGTATTTATCTTATCATATGTAGTTGTATTTTTTGCTGCTCCCAAAATTGCTGTTGTCAATTAAAATAGTATCAGCGTTGCCGACACAGCTGAAAAGCCGTCCGACCAAAGGTCAGACGGCTCATTTTAGCAAACAACAATAGCATATATCCATATTTTTCAAGCAAAAGCTTCAAAAACGAAAACTTTCGCTCTGCTCTGAATAAGACAACGGAAACCAATAGAGATAAAATTGCCAAAGAATCAAAGCTTTTTACGATGACTGCTCCGTAACGGAGATAAGTTCAAAGTTGCGGCAGACCGAAACGGAACTGCCGGCGGACTTTTGTCCGCTTCAATATAAATACTGCGTATTACTCCTGCTCTGCTTTGATTGCCGCAAAGCATTCACTGCAAAATACGTCACGGTCTTCACGTGGCTTGAACGGTACTTTGGCAACTCCGCCGCATCTCGCACAGGTAGCCTCGAAATACTCACGCTCGGGCTTCGCTGCGTTCTTGCGTGCTGCACGGCAATCTCTGCATCTCTGCGGCTCATTTGTAAAGCCTTTGGAAGCGTAAAATTCCTGCTCACCTGCGGTGAACACAAATTCTTTTCCGCATTCCTTACATGTCAGTGTCTTATCCTCGTACATTTGATTTACCTCATTTCCTTTTTTGAAAAACAAAAAATTAAAATAAATATATATATCCCAAAATATCACCGTTTGCACGGCTATATTAAAGGGTTATATTTGAAATATGTTTCCTCAGTTTCCTGCGAATTCGCTGTAAAGCATTGTCAACCGATTTCTGCGGCATTTTGAGCTTATCCGCTATGTTCGCATAGCTTTCTCCTGCAATATACAAGTCAAGAACTTGTTTTTCCTTTTCGGACAAGCACTCCGAAATAGTCTTTTTTAGAGATTGCAGGCTCTCTTTTCCTATGAAATTTTCCTCGGGATTAACTCCCTCCTCAGGCATAATATCATCAATATCTTTATCATAAAGCGATATGTAATCATTCAGAGCCTTGCTTTTGTTGTTGCCCGAACGCTCCAGAAGAGTTATTATTCTTCTGTTAATGCAAAGTCCGGCATACGTTTTGAAAGTTGCTCCTTTTTGAGCATTGTACGTCTTTACCGCACTGAGCAGACCGAGAAGACCTTCCTGAGTTAAGTCCTCAAATTCAAGACCCGAGATTTTATATTTTGATGTGATCGAACGGATAAGCTTAAAATATCTGTTCGTAAGAACAGTGAACGCTTCCGGACTGCCGCTGTTATACAGCTCGACAAGCCTTGTATCCGAACAATTGCAGGCATTGCACGCACTGCTTAAATAAACCGCTTCGGACATTCGATCACCTCTTTTTCAAAGCCTATAACGGGGAATGTGCAAAAGTCGAAATATGTTGTAAAAAGTGACAAGCTATGCAATGGATTTTAACGTGCTGATTTGCACCGATTTGTTCACTCCACAATATTTCTACTATGTATGATACACCAATAAGCAAAATAAGTCAAGTACAATTTGAGAAAATATTTTAAAAAATTTTTAAAGGATATGCAAAATTTGTAGAATTATTATAATTGTTGTGGTATAATTAAATGAGGAATTAGGAGTTAGAAATTAGGAATTGTTTTGTAATATTTATATATAATAGCGGATTAAAATACAGCAGGTTGAAATCTTACCGACTAAGGAACTGTCGGTCGGGTAAAAAGAGTTATGAAAACAAAAAACTATCTTCACATTTAAAAAAGGAGAGAATGTAAATGGTTGAAAGATGTATAGGTATGGGACTTATGGGGATAGAGTCCTTTAAAGTTTTAATTGAAGCGGATTTGGCTTCGGGGCTGCCTGCATTTGACGTTGTGGGTCTGCCCGATTTGGCAGTTAAAGAATCACGTGAAAGGGTTCGCTCCGCTATGCGTAACTCCGGCTTTGATTTTCCGATTGGAAGAATTACGGTAAATCTTGCACCTGCCGATATCAAAAAAGTAGGTCCTCTTTATGATTTGCCGATTTTAATTTCTATTCTTAAATTGTCGGGTCAGCTGAATGCGAATATCGATGATGCCGTGTTTATCGGAGAAATTTCCTTGTCGGGTGTTGTGAATAAGGTCAACGGTATTCTTCCTATGACTATCGAAGCAAAAAGACAAGGCTACAAAAGAATTTTTGTGCCGTACCCGAACAGGGCGGAAGCGGCTGTTGTAAAGGGAATAGACGTTTATCCCGTGAAGGATATACAACAGCTGCATGCTCACCTATCGGGCAAGCAGGCTATGCAGAAAGCCGACCCTGAAAAATTAACGGTCACTCTTGGTAAATTCCTAGTGAATTTTTCTCAGGTCAAAGGTCAGTATGAAGCAAAGCGAGCGTTGGAAATTGCCGCCGCAGGAAGTCATAATGTTTTGCTTGTAGGTCCTCCCGGTTCAGGTAAAAGTATGCTTGCACAAAGAGTTCCGACAATACTTCCCGATATGACGTTTGAGGAAACTATCGAAACAACGAAAATTCACTCTATTGCCGGAAATATTCCGAGTGGTGTGTCACTTATAAATCAAAGACCATTCCGCTCTCCGCACCATACAATTTCTCCTATGGGACTTGCAGGCGGCGGAACTGTTCCGAGTCCGGGAGAGATTTCCCTTGCACACAACGGAGTGCTGTTTTTGGACGAGCTGCCCGAGTTTTCGAGGAGTACAATGGAGGTTCTGCGTCAGCCTCTTGAAGACGGCACTGTGACAATTTCGAGGGTCAGCGGCACTCTTACATATCCATGTAACGTTGCGATGATTTGTGCGATGAATCCGTGTCCGTGCGGATATTACGGAACAGGGGTTAGAAAATGTAACTGCACGACCGCAGCCGTTACGAAATATCTGAATAAAATTTCGGGACCTCTTCTCGACAGAATAGACATTCATATTGAAGTTCCCTCCGTGAAATACGAGGAATTATCCTCGGTAATTCCAGCCGAAGCATCAGAGGAAATCCGCAAGCGTGTCAACAAGGCAAGAGCCGTTCAAACCGAAAGATATAAGGATTTGCCCATAAATGCTAACTCTCGCATTCCCTCGGGAAAACTGCATGAATTCTGTTCACTTGATGATAAGGCGGATAAATTGCTTGAAAAGGCTTTTGATAAAATGGGGCTTTCTTCTCGTGCATACAGTAAAATTCTGAAAGTTTCGAGAACGATTGCCGATCTTGACGGAAGTGAGGTTATCAAAGCGGATCACGTTGCGGAAGCTGTTCAGTACAGAAGTTTAGACAGAAAATACTGGAACAGGGGAAAGTGAATAATAAAGATGAAGAATAATGAATGAAGAATAATGAATGAAGAATAATGAATGAAGAATAATGAATGAAGAATAATGAGTAAATAGAAGTTTATTGTTCAAACATAACTTTCGGTCGGGTAATAAAGGCTACGGATAAAACAAACTGTCTTCACGTGTTTCCAGCGGGCGTTGCCCGCCGTTGCCCGCCGTTGCCCGCCGTTGCCCGCAATTGATACAAAAATTTCGCCCATAATCTCAAATATTTCCGAAAAATCATCAAATTTTAACTTTTTGGGGTTATTTTCTCATATATGTTTGTAATTTTTTCGGAAATGTGGTACAATTAAATTAACTAAATATATTTGCAATGAGAGGGGCAGAAATTATGATACAGGTAGCTGTAATGGGTCACGGTGTTGTAGGAAGCGGTGTTACCGAAATTCTTCTTAAACACTCCGAGGAAATCGCTAAAAAGGTCCAGGAAGAAATTTACATCAAAAAGGTTCTCGACCTTCGTGAGTTCCCCGACAGTCCGATTGCCGACCGTTTTACCAAGAATTTTGACGATATTATCAACGATGATGAAATAAAAGTTGTTGTAGAGGTTATGGGAGGTCTTAATCCTGCATACGATTTTGTAAAGAAGTGCCTTGAAAACGGCAAGAGTGTTGTTACTTCAAACAAGGAACTCGTTGCCGCTAAGGGTGCGGAGCTTTTGAAGATTGCCGAGCAGAATAACATCAATTTCCTTTTCGAGGCAAGCGTGGGCGGCGGTATTCCGATTATACGTCCGCTTAATCAGTGCCTTGCGGCTAACGATGTTTACGAGATTGACGGTATTCTGAACGGTACTACAAATTACATTCTCGCTAAGATGATTAAGGAATCAACTTCTTTTGAGGACGCTCTTGCAAGAGCGCAGCAGAAAGGCTATGCCGAGAGAAATCCGGCTGCCGACATTGAGGGTCACGATGCGTGCAGAAAGATTTGTATTCTTGCCTCTCTTGTTTTCGGCAAGCACGTTTATCCCGACAGCGTTCACACAGAGGGTATCACAAATGTTTCATTAACGGACGTTGAGTATGCAGCTGCTTGGGGCGGCGTGGTTAAGCTTATCGGTTCTGTTAAGCTTACCGACGGCAAGCAGGAAATTATTGTTGCTCCGATGTTCGTTAGTGACGAGTGCCAGCTTTCAAATGTTGACGGTGTCTTTAATGCTATCCTTGTTAAAGGTGACTCCACAGGTGATGTTGTGTTCTACGGAAAGGGTGCGGGAAAGCTCCCGACAGCAAGTGCGGTTGTAGCGGACGTTATGGACTGCGTAAATCATCAGACTTCAAGAAGAAACATTATCTGGGAAGACGGCAATGCGGATAATATTCTTCCGTTTGAGCAGACTAAGTATGCAATGTACGTTCTCGCAAATGCTGAGGATACAAACAAAGCTTTCGCAGCGGCTAACGATGTGTTCGGTGAGGTTGAGAAACTTACAAGAAAGAATGCCGCAGAGAATGAGCTTGCTTTTGTAACACCTGTTCTTACATATGCTGACTTTGAAAAGGCTGTGGAGAAGTTTGAGCAGAGTGGGGCAAAGGTAGTTTCAAACATCAGAGTTGCAGTTATCTGACAGAAATAAAGGAGATTGTTGAAGATTGTCTTTTTATCCTACCTCGGCAAGAAGACTCCGACCTCTATATGTCGGGGCTGAATTGCCGTCAGCCCGTAGGGCTGAGAATTACTTGACATCTCAAAAATATGATGAATTGTAAAGAGGATCATTGAACAAAGCGTATAAATTCAGAATTTAGCTCGCTGATACTGTACAGGCTGCTGTACTTGAACGAGAAGCCCCCACCTCTACAGAACAAATTATCCTGCGTCTAAATTGTTCAACTTATTTCCCAACAGTTCCTAAAACAAAGCAGCGGTCGGGTAATAACAGTTATTGCTAAAAAAGACTGTCTTCACGTATTAAAAAAATGATTAAGATTCAGATACCGGCGACAAGTGCTAATCTGGGTTCTGGGTTCGATAGTCTTGGAGTTGCCCTTAACCTGTATAATTATGTTTGGATAGAGGAAACGGACGAAATCGACATCTCTTCAAATGATGGTGTGTCTGTTCCCTGTGACGAATCTAACCTGATTTACTGGTCGGCTGAAAGGCTCTACTCCGAATGCGGAAAAAACTTGCCCGGATTAAAAATAATTCAGGAAAACAATATACCTATGACAAGAGGTCTTGGAAGTTCTTCGGCTTGCATTGCGGCAGGTCTTATTGCGGCTAACCGCTTTCTCGGAAGTCCGCTTTCACAGCACGACCTTGTAAATCTTGCATGCAAAATCGAGGGTCACCCCGATAACACCACTCCGGCACTTCTCGGCGGTCTGGTTACATCGGCTATGGAGAACGGACGAGTTTACAGCGTGAGTGTTCCCGTTGCACAAAATATTCGTTTCGGTGTTTTTATACCTCCGTTTGAGCTGAAAACAGAGGTTGCAAGAAACGCATTGCCAAATGAGTATACAAGAGAAAATGCAGTTTATAATCTTTCGAGAAGTTCTCTTATGACGGCGGCTTTGTTTTCGGGCAGTCTTGAAAATCTCAGGGTCGCTGTGCAGGACAGCATTCATCAGCCGTACAGAAAAAAGTTTATTAGCGGTGTAGACACTGTTTTCAGAATGACATATGAGCTTGGTTCTTACGGCACGTATATAAGCGGTGCGGGACCGTCTATAATTGCGATTATAGATAATACGCTTGAAGATACTTTTAATAAATACGCACTTCCTCACCTTGAAAGCAGAGGGATTAACGATTGGCAGTTCCACGTTTTGACCGCTGACGATGAGGGTGCAAAAGTGTTAATAGAATAGTCGGGTCGGCAATGCCGACTGAAAGGAGTTTATAAAATGGGCTTGATAGTTCAAAAATTTGGCGGCAGTTCGGTTGCAAATGCCGAGAGAGTTTTTAATGTCGCAAGAATTGTTACGGATACTTACAAAGAGGGAAACAGCGTTGTAGTAGTTGTTTCCGCTCAGGGCGATACTACAGACGACCTTATCGACAAGGCGAACGAGATTAACCCCAATGCTTCAAAGCGTGAAAGAGATATGCTCCTCGCTTCGGGCGAGCAGATTTCCATTGCTCTTCTCGCAATGGCTATCGAGAAGCTCGGTTATCCAGTTGTTTCTCTTCTCGGCTGGCAGGCAGGTTTCCAAACATCTTCCGCTTATACAAGTGCAAGAATCAAGAGAGTAGTTCCCGACAGAATTCAGAAAGAGCTTGACAAGAAGAACATTGTTGTTGTTGCAGGCTTTCAGGGTATCAACAAGTATGACGATTTGACAACTCTCGGCAGAGGCGGTTCGGACACAAGTGCCGTTGCAATTGCGGCAGCTATGCACGCAGACCTTTGTCAGATTTATACGGACGTTAAGGGAGTTTACACGGCTGACCCGAGAAAAGTTCCGAATGCAAGAAAGCTCGAAACAATTTCCTATGATGAAATGCTGGAGCTTGCAACTCTAGGAGCACAGGTTCTCAATAACCGTTCTGTTGAAATGGCAAAGAAATATAATATTGAATTAGAGGTACTTTCAAGCTTGGAGAAAGAGCCGGGTACTATTGTTAAGGAGGCAACTAAAATGGAAAAAATGTTAATCAGCGGTGTAGCAAAGGATAAGGACGTAGCGAGAGTTTCAATTATTGGTTTGCCCGACAGACCGGGTCTTGCGTTCAAGGTATTCTCCAAGGTTTCGGCAGCGAATATCAATGTAGACATCATTCTCCAGTCAATCGGACGTGATGGCACAAAGGATATTGCTTTCACTGTTGCACAGGATAAGGCAGCGGAAACAGAGCAGATTCTTAAGGATTACCTCCTTCCGCTCGGAGCAAAAGAGGTTAAGGCAGACACAGGCGTTGCAAAGGTTTCAATTGTTGGTGCAGGTATGGAGAGCCACGCAGGTGTTGCAACAAAAATGTTCGAGGCACTTATGGATGCTCAGATTAACATCAAGATGATTTCTACAAGTGAGATTAAGGTTTCCGTTCTTATTGACGAGAACGACGCAGACAACGCAGTTAAGGCTATCCACGAGAAATTCTTCGACTAATGCGGGCGACGCCCGCTGGAAACACGTGAAGATAGTTTTTTCTTGACGGAAATTTACGAACCCGACCGATAGTTTTTTTTGGGGTTCTTTCTGACATTTGGGTATATTATAAATTAAAAAATGTAAATAAACATACTGCCATTTGAATAGCGTGACAGTGTGTTTGTTATTTGTATACCCAAAGTTAAGGAAGAACCGTTTTTTGGTCGGGTTCTTTTTTTATACTAAGGAACTGTTGGGAAATAAGTTGAACAATTTAGACGCAGGATAATTTGTTCTGTGTTAGGCACAACACCGCAGGAATACTGACGTATTTCAA
>CACWTQ010000129.1 GCA_902763835.1 uncultured Ruminococcus sp.
ATTCTTTCTACTTTTCGGAGGAAATTCTCAGTGTGACTGATTGCGACAAGGAAATTGTAGTTTGCGACCGTGCCACTCTTTTTAATTTACTGGTGGGATTGAACGGCTACACGATTTGCAGCGGTGTTATTAACGAGGAACTGAACGGCTCGAATATAATAGCAAGACCTCTTGATGTTGATGATTATATGGAAATCGGGTATATTCTGCCTTCGGGAATACGCCCGTCATACCTTACTTCGGTGTATATTGATATTCTTAAAAGGTCGGCAATGTCGACAGAAAACACGTGAAGTGACTTTTGTTAAAATTTCAGTTTTATGTACCCGACTGATATTTTGTTGTTAAATTTGATTTGCGGTCGGGTGCGTAAATTAAAACGCCTTCACGTATTTCCAGCCGGCGTTGCTGACGCAAGCTTTAAAAAGCTTCGCTCCGCCGAAAGATATTAGCAAAATTTATTAAGAAGTTTGTCAGATTTAACATTATTTTCGTCAGAATTTTTATTGACAAAGAAAAAAATTAGTAATATAATAAAATCAGCAAAAGGCAAAGATGTCAAATCGATTAAAACTCGATTGATGTCTTTGCCTTTTTAGTTTTTTTGTTAGGTTGTGATTTTATGGAAGACATGTATAAGCTTCTTGAATATACCGACTCCGTCAACGAGCTTCTCGCAAGATACGGAGTTAAGTTTGGAATATACAAGAATAACACCTTTAAAGAACAGCTTTTTCCGTTTGACTCAATTCCCAGAATTATCAAAGCAGACGAATTTGCGGTACTGGAAAAAGGGTTAAAGCAGAGAGTTGTCGCTTTGAACTTATTTTTAAAGGATATCTACAGCAAGAAAAGTATCGTTAAGGACGGTATTGTACCGGAAGATTTCATCTTTGCAAGCAGCGGCTATATGCCACAAATGGAGGGAGCTTTCCCTGTAAACGACATTTACAGCCACATTTCGGGTATTGACCTTGTTCAGTCCAAGGACGGCAAGTGGTACATATTGGAGGATAATCTCAGAGTTCCGTCGGGTGCTTCTTACCCTATGATGGCAAGAGATTTATGCCGCCGCTCCGCTCCCGACGTTTTCGCAAACACTTCTATCGAGGACAACAGAAATTATGCCGACCTCCTCAGACGTACAATGGATAACGTTAATGTCGGCGGTCACACGGTTATTCTCACTCCGGGCAGATACAATGCGGCTTACTTTGAGCATTCCTATCTTGCGGAAAGAACAGGGGCTCACCTTGTCACAAACAATGCTTTGAAGGTTGAGGACGACAAGCTTTACTATCTCGACGCAAGCGGCAAGAAAGAGCGTGTGGGTGCTGTTTACAGACGTATCAGCGACGAGTATCTCGACCCAATAAACTTCAATTCGGAATCACTTATCGGTATCCCTCATCTTTTTGATGTGTTCAAAAAGGGCAATGTTGCCATTATCAACGCTCCCGGAAACGGTGTGGCAGACGACAAGGGTATTTATTATTTTGTCCCCAAAATGATTAAATACTATCTGGGAGAAGATCCTATTCTTAACAATGCACCTACATATCTTCCTTTCTATGAAGATGATATGAAGTATGTTCTCGATAACTTCGACAAGCTTGTACTGAAAGATGTTGCTGAAGCAGGCGGTTACGGTGTTGTTTTCGGAAGCAAACTTTCAGGTACGGAAAAAGAGGATTTTATAAATCTGCTTAAGAGCGAGCCGAGAAGATTTATCGGTCAGGAGGTTATCGATTTCAAGGATTTGGAAATTCTCGATGATGGCAATATCGTTCCGAGAAAAGCCGATTTGAGAGCATTCGTTCTTATGGCGGACGAACCGCTTGTATGGCGTTCAGGCTTGACAAGATATTCAAGAAACCCCGATTCATTCATAGTTAATTCATCACAGGGCGGAGGATTTAAAGACACATGGGTATTATCACGATAGAACAAAACGACAGCCTTTTTTGGCTTGGAAGATACACCGAGAGAGTGTACACCACTGTAAAGCTTTATGCAAATCATTATGACACAATGATTGATGAGATTGCGGAGAGTTATCAGAAATTTTGCATTGATATGAATATTCCCGATATCTACGGTTCAAAGGACAACTTCATCAAAAGCTATGCGTTTGACAATGACAACCCCGACAGTATTATCAGCAATATGACAAGAGCTTATGACAATGCCATTATTCTGCGTGACGAAATAGGCTCGGACGGTCTGAGCTACATTCAGCTTTCTATGTATGACATTCAGAAAGCTGAAAAAAGTCATTCTCCTATGCTGGAGATTCAGAAGCTTGTTGACCACATTCTCGCTTTCTGGGGATATATGGACGATTCAATAGACAGCAAACGTACACGAGATGCCATTAAGGTAGGAAAACGTCTTGAACGTATTGATTTGTACGCAAGGCTCAAAGTTCCGAGAGCACAGCTTAGTAAGGAAATCTCAAAATTATACTACCGTTTGCCCGTCAGCGGACTTCCTTACGATAAATTTAAGCTGGAACAAACAAAAATGCTTGCAGAAAGTGAAAAAGTAGACTATTATAGTATTGTAGAAAATATAGAAAGTTTGGTGGAGATATAATTTGAAGAAACTAAAGTTTCACTACAATATGACAATCGAGTTTACAAGTCCTATTTCAAATCACAATTTCAAGCTGAAATGCCTGCCGAAGTCGGGCAGCCGTCAGACAGTGAGCGAACTTAACTTCGAGATTACCCCGAATGTTAAGCTGTCCGACGGCACGGACGGTTTCGGAAACCTTACCCGATACGGCAACATTTCGGAGGAACACACCCTGTTCGGAGTGAACGTGGAGGGTGTGTGCGAAGTGAACGGCGGATTTTACGACGAAGACGTGAATCCGTCTATGCTTGGGCTGTTCAAAGTGCAGACACCTCTCACGAAGTCGGGAGAAGCATTGACAGAGTTCGGAAACAGGCTCAGTCTGCCCGAGGGTGACAACCTTACAAAGTCACGCTATATTATGCACGAGGTTTACAAGCACTTTGAATATGTTCCAAAAGCGACAGGCATTGCAACAAGTGCTGAGGAATCCTTTGCACTCGGTAAAGGAGTGTGTCAGGATTACTCACAGTCAATGCTTTCGATTTGCCGAAGTATGGGTATTCCCTGCCGCTATGTGACGGGTCTGCTTATGGGTGAGGGTGAAACCCACGCTTGGGCGGAAATTTACTCAAACGGAAAATGGTACGGATTAGACCCTACCAATGATGTGGAGGTAAGCGAAAATCACATCGTTATTTCCACGGGACGTGACAGTGCCGATTGCAGTATTAACAGAGGAATATTCCGTGGCAATGGTACTCAGTCGCAGAAAATATATGTGAAAGTTGAGGAAGTACATGATACAAACAGTAACGCAGGCTGATTTGCCCTGTGATGAAAGCTTACGAATCAAGAAAAATCGTATTGCCCCCGAGAACACCGATAACCTAAAGAGAATCAGCATTGTAACGGGAACTCACGGTGACGAGCTGGAGGGTCAGTACGTATGCTATCTTGTTCAGAAAAGAATTGAGGAACACCCCGAATATCTTAACGGTATTGTAGACATTTATCCGGCTATCAATCCAATAGGTATCGATTCTATCGCAAGAGGTATTCCCGCATTCGATTTAGATATGAACAGAATGTTTCCCGGTAACAACGAGGGTTCTATGCTTGAGCATATCGCAAACGGTATTGTTACGGATTTGGAGGGTTCGGACGTTTGCATAGATATTCACGCAAGCAATATTTTTCTTACGGAAATACCTCAGGTCAGAATCAACACGATTTTCGGTGAAAAGCTTGTTCCGATTGCCGAGAAAATAAACATCGATTTAATATGGGTTCACCCGTCGGCAACTGTGCTTGAATCTACTCTCGCACACGCTATGAACGCTGTGGGAGTGCCTACTCTGGTTGTTGAAATGGGTGTGGGAATGAGAATAACAAAATCCTATTGCGAACAGCTTACGGACGGAATTTTTAATCTTATGGCCTCGCTCGGAATTTGGAGCGGTGAAGTTCCAAATGTTCGCAGCCCACTTGTAGTTTATGACGAAGACCCCATTTCGTTTTTGAATGCCGAGAAGTCGGGTTTGTTCGTTGCTCACACGAAGCACTGGACAAACGTCACCGAGGGTCAGCATATCGGCGATATTATCGACCCTTTGTCGGGAGAGGTCTTAACAACCGTGACTGCCAACTGTGACGGTATTCTCTTCACAATAAGAGAATATCCTATTGTTGACGAGGGTTCGTTAATCGGAAGAATTTTACCGGGAAGAGAATTGAAGATATGAAAGAAAAGATTATTTACGAATTAAAAACACTTTACAGAGATGATATGAGGGCAAGAGCCTTTGAGTTTGGTTCTGGTGAAGAATCGGTCTGCATTCTGGGAAGTCTTAGAGGAAACGAGATACAGCAGACTTACGTTTGCTGTCAACTTGTTAAAGAACTGAATCTTCTGGAACAAAAGGGGGCTATTGTCAAAGATAAGAAAATCACGGTTATCCCCTGTGCCAACCCGAGAAGCATAAACACGGAGAAACGTTTCTGGCCTATCGACAACACCGACATAAACAGAATGTTCCCCGGCTACGATGTGGGCGAAACTACTCAGCGAATTGCGGCAGGGTTGTTTGAGAATATCAAAAGTTACAAGTACGGTATTCAGTTCACAAGCTTTTATATGCCGGGAAGATTTATTCCGCACGTCCGAATGATGTCAACAGGTGAAGAGGACGTGGAGCAGGCAAAGCTTTTCGGTATGCCCTATGTTGTGCGGAGAAAGGTTCGTCCTTACGACACTACCACTCTGAACTACAACTGGCAGGCATCCGGCTCAGATACTAGGCCTGTTGTTTTTGCTGATATCATGGGTGACGATACGCCTGAGATGATATATGTTTATGCCGAGAAAGTCTTTTCAACACAAAACGGTCATAACCAAGGTATGGCAGGTATGCGAGTATTTACCTATCATGATGGCGGTATCAAACAGGCATATCAAAATTCAGAATGGAGCCAAAATTATGTACAGGTGTCGGACGAGCCCTATCTACTGTTTCAAACACAGGATGACAAAGCCCTCTATGCATACCGCAACACATCAAAAACATATGCAAGTTTTGCGGTTTTACGCTTCTCTGATAACGGTGACGGCTCGTTGTCAGAGGAAACAGCAGTCAGCTTGTTTTACGGCTTTTCAGATGTAGACCGGAAAGCAGAAATCAATGGATCCTCAGCGTCTGTTTCTGAAGCAGAGCAAAAAGCGCGTGACATGATTGAG
>CACWTQ010000130.1:0-3558 GCA_902763835.1 uncultured Ruminococcus sp.
CAGTCATACCAAATACTTTACGGAAAACTTTCGGTCGGGTTCACAAATTTCTGTCAAAAAACAACTATCTTCACGTATCTCAAGCGGACGTTGTCCGCCTTCAGGTTCTGTAGTCTTCTAGAACACGTGAGAGATTTTTCGCTCCGACTACTTCTATGCCGTCTTCAAGCATTTGACGGTCAAGCGGCGGAAGATTTATCACGTAAATTTCCGTTATAATAAACGGTGATGTGCTGTCTTCTTCAAAACAGGCTACCTTGCCTTCGTAGTTTTTTATAATATATGTGCGGTTGGCATTGAGCGGTTGGTGTTCATCGGATTTTGCTGTAAGCACCGCAAAATTTACAGCTATACACAACGTTATAATAGAAAGTGTGATTATTATGAGCTTCTTCATACTTATTCACTCCTTTTAAATATTATTTGTATTATTACAGATAATATTCACTGTAATGCGTAATTATGGTTAATTAGGAGTTGGTTTACAAGATACAGTATAAGGAACTCTCAGAAAATAACTTGAACATTTATACTTGTCTAAATTGTTCAACTTATTTCCCAACAGTTCCTAACTGCCGGTCGGGTTAATGAAGTACGAAAAAAGGAAAACTATCTTCACGTGTTAAAAAATAAGTGAAGTTGCACAATTAGATTTTTAAATATAAGGATTTTTGAGAATTTACGATATTTATTTTTTTATCTTAAAATGGTATAATAAATCTAAATGGGAAATGTGATTTTTTAAATTGGTATCTAATATCTAAGGAGGATTTTAAAGCGTGAAAAAAACTGATATTTCCGATTACGATTATACGGAAATCCCCGAGCATTCGGGAACAAAATATGCAAGTGCGGCAGGGTCTGCCGTTAAACATACGTTTTTGCTTATATGGAGAACGTTTGTTACTCTTATCGCAGTGCTTTTCGTTGCAGGTATAATTATCGGTGTTTCAATGGTAATTTATATTGCAAGCATTGCAAGAGAGCCTACCGGTATCGACCTGCACAGTGCTAAACTTAACGAAACAAGTTATATCTATACTTACAACGACCAGGGCAGAGCCCAGCAGTATATGCAGCTTTATACCTCGGAAAACCGTGTAATGGTTGAGTTCGACGATATCCCTCAGTATATGAAAGACGCTATCGTCGCAATCGAGGATAAACGTTTTTACGAACACCACGGCGTTGACTGGTATCGTACCGCAGGTGCTATTTTCAGCCTTTCCACGGGCGGTTCGCAGTTCGGTGGTTCTACTCTCACTCAGCAGCTTATCAAGAATATTACAAGCGATAACGACGTTAGTATTACCCGTAAGCTGAAAGAGATTTTCCGTGCTCTTAATGTTGAGAGAGAGTTCACCAAGGACGAGATTCTTGAATCTTATCTGAACACCGTAAACTTCGGTGGAAACAACAACGGAATTCAGGCGGCGGCAACCGCTTATTTTGATAAAGACGTTAAGGATTTAACACTAGCCGAGTGTGCCGCTATCGTTGGTATCACTCAGAACCCGAGCCAGTACAATCCGCTTATCTTTCCCGAAGAAAACAAAGAACGCCGTGAAACGGTTCTTAAGGCTATGTATGATCAGGGAAAGATTACCAAAAAGCAGTATGAGGCTGCTATGGAAGAGTCGGAAAATATGAAGTTTGCCGACATCACAAACTATATAGAAGATGAATCAGAAGATATTGATGAGGAGCAAATCCAAAACTGGTATATCGATACTTTGTTCTCCGATTTGAGAACAGACCTCGCTCAGTACCTCGATATCAGCGAAGAAGCTGCTTCAAACAAGATTTATACGGAGGGTCTTAAGGTTTACTGTGCAATGGACCTTGAAGTTCAGGAACTTGCAGAGGAAACTGTAAGAAATTTCGCATACTTTGCTCCGGGTGCTTACTCGGAATTGCAGTGCGGTTTCGTTATGATGGACTATGACGGCAAGATAATTTCCATTGTCGGTTCAAACAAGGAAAAAGAGGGTAACCTCGAATGGAGCAGAGCGATTGACTCCGCACTCCAGCCGGGTTCTACAATCAAGGGTGTTACAGCGTATCCCCTTGCTATAAACAACGGCAATCTTTATTATTCTTCAATCGTTCATGATACTCCTTTGGATAACTGGTTTCAGGATACAGGTGCTCCCGGTCCTAATAACTGGTATTTAAGCTACAACGGCGATATGCTTCTTCCTGAGGCTATAGAAATTTCCGCCAATGCTCCTGTTGCGAATGTTTTACGTGATTTGGTTGACCCGAACGGTCAAGACGGTGTTCGCTATGCTTATGACTATGTTACAAATAAGCTTGGCTGGACACACCTTGATTTTGAGGTCGACTCACAAAATATGGCAGGTCTTTCAATCGGTGGTTTCCACGGAGGTGCTACGGTAAGAGATATGGCTAAAGCATACACTCTTCTCGGAAACGGTGGTAAGTCATACAAGCCTTACACTTACTATTATGTAACAGATGCAGACGATAACGTAATTATCGATAACAGAGAGCAAGACCCCATTCAGGCTCTCACTGTTGAAACAGCGGCTATTGTAAACCGCTTGCTTAACTACAACATTCAGACTTCCCACAGCACCAACGCAGGCGAAACAAGAATTACGGGCTGGGATATTATCGGTAAAACAGGTACAACCGATGCCGATACAAACAGCTGGTTCTGCGGCTGCTCACCTTATTGCTCGGCGGCTATCTGGGTAGGTTACGATAATCCTAAAACAGTTGAAGATACAACTATTGCAACTAAACTTTGGAAAGTTCTTATGGAGCAGTATCTGAAAGATAAGGAGCATAAGGATTACGAATTCCCCGATGACCTTATAGTTGCACAGTATTGTCCGTATACAGGACTTCTCGCAAATACAGCCTGTGGTGCTTCACGCTACGGATATTACAATCAGAGTAATATTCCTCAGTACTGCACAACTCATGCAGGATTTAACACTCCGTACACAACTTGGGGTGAGCTTAAGGCTTCCAATGCTGCAAACACAGTAAGCATTCAGGCTACTGCCTCAGGCTCAAATAATTATAACAACAACAACAATAATAACTACAATTACGACTACAATCAGAACAACAACACCTACTACAACAATAACGATAATGACGACGGTTCGTTTGATTATAATGATTTTGTAGATTACAACGAGTACTACGATAATCTTGAAAACGGCGGTGACGATGACGGAGGTGAAGGAGGCGACGGCGGCGACGGCGGTTATACCGGATATACAGAACCTACCTATGAACCGACAACACCTGCTGCAACCGACCCAGGCACAGGCGGAGATACGGCAGCTTACGGCGGCGGTGACGTTGGCGGCGGAGATGTCGGAGGTACTGTAACAGGCGGCGGAGATACCGGCGGCAGTGCAGAATAATTTTTTAACACGTGGCGGACAACGTCCGCTTGAAATACGTGAAGATAGTCTTCTTTATCTTAGGAACTGTCAGAAAATAACTTGAACATTTATACTTGTCTAATTTGCCCTGTGTGTCGTTACAACACCTTGAAATACGTCAGTATTCCTGCGG
>CACWTQ010000130.1:3570-9133 GCA_902763835.1 uncultured Ruminococcus sp.
CACCTTGAAATACGTCAGTATTCCTGCGGTGTTGTGCCTAACACAGAACAAATTATCCTGCGTATAAATTGTTCAACTTATTTCCCAACAGTTCCTTATGATTGCGTGTGCATTGAAGACCTGAATATGAAAGCTATGTCACAGTCTATGAATTTTGGAAAGTCTGTTGCCGACAACGGTTGGGGAATGTTCACTATATTTCTGCAATACAAGCTTGAAGAAGTCGGAAAACAGCTTGTAAGAACAGATAAATTCTTTGCAAGTTCACAGATTTGTAGTGTATGTGGATACCAAAATTCAGAAACAAAGGATTTGTCTGTAAGAGAATGGAGTTGCCCTTGTTGTCAAGCACATCACGACAGAGATATAAATGCCGCTGTAAACATACGAAATGAAGGTATGAGAATAGCATTAGCATAAAAAACATAAAAACGGGGTTAGCTCGCTGATACTGTACAGGCTGCTGTACTTGAACGAGAAGCCCCCACCGAGAAGCTCAGCGTAGGTGGTGGGAGTATGTCACCAAAAGAGAATCGGTATATATATATATCGGAGTACTGTTTCCGGTTTTTCATATCAATATCATTATATTTTGCCATGCTATTTCTCCTTGATAAGGCAGTGCAGATATTCAGTGGTGCTGTCTGAACGGATATTTCTGTTTTCCGCTTTATCTGCTTTGAATCGATGATAGTCCTTTGTGTAATAGCTGTATTTACCGTACTTCGACATTATTTCTTTGATAGTGTTCAAACTCATAAGTCCCTCGTTATTGTAGCTGAGGAAAATATATTTAAAATCGGCATTTGCAATTAAGTCATCAAAAACCTTTGTAACGGTTCTTTTAGAACAAAACAAGCTTTTTTGATTTGAATTATCACGTAATCCTGTTTTACCTTTTAAAGTCGGATTGTCATATCTTGCTATTGTTTCAAGCACATGATAATTTGCACAGTACTGACGGGCATTGTACGGTGGGTCTAAATAGAGAATATCACCTGATATATTCCCGATTAGGCTGTTTATATCTTCATTGTAGACAGTTCCGCTTTTTCCGTTTATTACAGGAAGAAGTTCAAGCTGAAATTGTTTTTGAGCTGTCCTTTTTATATGCTTTAAAAAAGCACCGTATACGGAGGCGGTGTTTGCATATTTATCTATTGAGTTAATTAAGCTTGCAAGAAAGTAATAGTATGTGGAATTGGTAATTTCTTTGTTAATGTAAAGCTTTTCAATCTCGGTTCGGATTGCATCGCATTTTTTACCGTTTTCATTTGTAAAGTAATTTCTTCCGCTTCCCGAGCCTTCGCAGTAGTTATTGTAGACAAAGCCGTCAATACTTTCCAATGAATTTAGGTGTTCAAGTAAAGAATTATCTATGTTGTCTGTATTCTCAATAAAATGTTTATTTAATACATAGCTGTAATATTGAATGTCATTTGAAATTACGTTGTACCCAAGGGATTTATATGTAGAACCGACAATCCCCGTGCCTGCAAACAAATCCGCAAATATGAGGTTATTGCCGTCGTGATATCCTGTAACATCTTGAATTGTTGATTTAATAAAATCAATAAGAGAATATTTTGAGCCTATATAATTCATAAATTTATTCCTCGAATATTATAATAAAAACAGTTCACCTTAAATCAAGGTGAACTGAGAGTGTTTTAGGTTTTACTCTTTATCGAAATAAAGTTATTTAAATATGTCTTTTCGATATTTCTGTCCTTGCTATTCTATATTACACTAAAAACGAGATTGTGTCAAGCAAGATTTTATATGACCCCGAAATACCCCAATCCCACAAATGCAACCAATAAAATAATCTGTAAAATCAAAATAACAGGCAGACCAACTGAAAAGGTTGCTTTTTTTGTCTTGTGGTGAAAAGCTTTCATTCCGCAAATCGCCCCAATACTTCCCCCAAGAACTGCCAACAGAAGAAGAGTATTTTCAGGAATTCTCCATTTGCCTTTCTTCGCCTTTTGCTTATCAACACCGTAAGCAATAAATGCTATTATATTAACTATAACAAGATAGACAATACATATTATAAATCTAGTATCTGTGAAAATATTCATATTGCCTCCGTTAATTTGTGCCGCTTGACCCGAAGCCGTTTTCGCCACGTTCGGTGTCGCTTAAATCATCAACCTCAAGAATAGGCAAGGGGAGAACAGGCATAACTATAAGCTGTGCGATTCTTGTCTGCGGCTCTATAACAAACGGCTGAGTGCCGTGGTTTGTAAGTCCCACACAGATTTCGCCCCGATAGTCGCTGTCAACTACGCCTACTGCGTTGCTCGGTGCTATTCCGTGGTTAATGCCAAGTCCGCTTCTCGCAAATACAAATGCAGCCATATTGTCACTCGGTAACTCTATAGCTATTCCCGTTGGGATTTTCACCAAATCACCGCTTTTAACCGTAATCGGTTCGTCAATGCAGGCATACAAATCAACACCTGCCGAGCCGCTTGTCGCTCTCTTGGGCATAATGGCATTTTCTTTTAATTTCTTTATCTTCAAGTATTCCATAATAACCTCAATTCAATATTATTCAACTCCACGGAAATATAATCCTCGTGTATATTCTCCGTGGGGCTTGTTTTTGTTCAAATAGTCATTGAAAACCTTCTCACATTCCGAACTGCTTTCGGAGGTGAATTTCAGTGTGATAAAATCAATATTTCGGAATTGCTCCTGTTTATCCGATAAAACAAGCGGATTGCAGTTGAAAAGCTCCGTACAGCCGCTGTCGCACATAAGTGTAAAACGGTTTCCCTTTCTGTCTGTGATATAGCTTTTTCCGCCGCAGGCTTTGCAGCCGTTACCGTTCTTGTTCGGGCAGTTTCGTGTAATCATAACCGGCAGATATCCGTAACCTATAATTCCGATTTTACCGTTTCCGCCGATTTTATTTATTTGATTCGCCGCAAGCTCAATTGAAAGTTCCGTATCATTAACTCCGATATTATTGTAAAAATTAACGGCTTGCGTATTGAAAATATTCAACGCAAAACCGCCGTGAATATTGAATCCCATTTCTTTGGCAGCGGCAACAGCACCGATATTGTTACAGTAAACGTCTGTAATGCCAATTTCACGGACAGCCGAAAGTTTCTCACGGACTTTATTTTCCAAGCCGAAAAATGCCCTCGGAATTTCAACCGCAATATTAAACCCACGGTCAACCAGTGACTTTATATCGGAGATTTTTGAGAACAGAGGAACTGTAACAAGTTCACATTTTTTGAAACATTCTGGAATGTCACAGTTTCTGAAAATCGCTCTGAATGATGTTTTGTTTTGTTTTCGGTGGGGAATCGGCACAGTGATATTTTGTTTAATGAATTTCCTATCCGGTACTTTTGTTATAAGCTCTTCAAGCTGAGAAAGCACTTCTCGCCGCATTAGGTTAAGACTTGATATCGGGAGCGTCAAACCGTCACCAATCTGTACATTTACTGTTTGAACCTTAAAAGCCGTACCGCCCGTTTTTGAAAGCTGAGTTCTGCATTTATCCTCACTGAGTGCGACATTTCGGGCATACTGCGGAATATCTCCGTCAACACACACTGTATGACCAAAGCATTCGGCGGTAAGCATTGAGGGAGTGTTTTCAAATATCATAAGCGTAAAATTAACGGGATTGGTCTGAATTTCGTCCTTGTACTCCGTGCGGATTTCGGAAAGAATTTTCTCCGTTGCAGATACAACGTCGTCCTTTGAACGTACGCCGAACATCTCCCGACCAAGTTTGCCGTAATAGTAGCCGCTTGTGAATCCGCTCCGTGAAAAGACAGCTTTCAGTCTGTCGATTTCTGCGGTGTCCGCAGAGCCTTTGTCAGCGGAGTGACGGCAGGCGGCAGCGGCTGCACCAACGTATTCGGGACGTTTCATTCTTCCCTCGATTTTCGCACTGGTTACACCGATTTTACAAAGCTCCGAAAGTTCGTCAATGATACAGTTATCTTTTAAACTCAAATCGTGACCCGTACCGTTCGGTACACCGAAAGGCAGGCGGCACGGCTGGGCACATCTTCCACGGTTGCCGCTTCTGCCGCCTATCACAGCCGATAGGTAGCACTGTCCCGACATACACATACATAACGCACCGTGAACGAAAACTTCCGTTTCCACGGGACAGCTTTTCACAACCTCTTCAATCTCGCTTCTGCTCATTTCTCTTGCAAGCACAACTCTTTCAAAGCCAAGAGAATAGAGAAGTTTAGCCGCACCGGGAGTATGTACACCCATTTGAGTAGACGCATGCAGAGTGATTTCGGGACAGGCATTCTTGATAATATCGGCAAGTCCCAAATCCTGAATGATGAATGCGTCAACACCGAGTTTATATGAATCTTCGGCAACTTTCAAAGCGGTAGGGAGTTCGTCATCTGATATAAGGGTATTTACAGCCATATGAACCTTTACTCCGTGCAAATGACAATAACGCACGGCTTTTTCAAGCTGATTACGGTCAAAATTCGCCGCATACGCTCTCGCACTAAATTGTAAAGAGCCAATGTACACTGCATCGGCTCCTTGTCTTACGGCAGCCTCTACGGAATCGTACGAACCGCAAGGGGCAAGTATTTCAATAGAATTATTCATCATCATCGTCAAAAGCTTTCTGCTCGAAAAAACTCATAATTTCGGCGGTAGCGTCTGCACTCTCGGCGAAAGCGTCCTCGCTGAAAAGTCCCTGAACAGGCGGAACATCTGTATTTGCGGCAGTGTTTCTGTGGGATTTGTTCTCGGTGAATTTAGGTGTTCTGTTCTCAATAACGGGAGTTTTAACCGCAGGCTTCTGAGCCTTGATTTCCGGCTGAACCTCGGGTTCGGGAGAAGCTGAGGGCAGGGAATCATTTTTTGCGGCAAGTCTGCTTCGGAGAGTTTCAACTTCGGCTTTGAGTTGTTCGTTTTCCTTTTTGGTTTCCTCGAGTTCTTTTCTTGCGTAACCCGACTCTTGCAGATAGTCCTTTATCTGACCTCTGAGGTTACTGCCGTCGCCGACGGATTTCATATACTGGTCGCAGTAATCCATAGCAACGAAAAGAGCGACCTCCGTCATATTGCGTGAGGGCATTTCGTCCGAAAGACGTTTAACTCTTCTTTCAACTTTAGTGGCGATATTATCCATATAATTCTTGTCATCGTCCGAGGAGATAGTGAAAGAATAATTACAAATACGAATAGTATACTTAGCCATTTTTGCACTTCCTTTAGTGTTTTTATTTTCGGATATTACAAATTAATTTGTTAAATAGAAATATCCGAGTGTATTCTCTTTTATTATACAACATTTTGGGTAGTATTACAAGTACTTTTTTATTTTTAACACGTGGAGATAGTTATTTAGTGACGTTGCTTTACGAACCCGACCGATAGTTTGTTCGGGGAGGAAATTGTTCAAAAAGCGACTTATTTATTGGGTGTTATTCCACCTGATATTACGGTTCGGCGGGCAACGCCCGCTGGAAATACGTGAAGACAGTTACTAAAAACATTAACTTATGAACCCGACCGAAAATTAATTTTAACGCAGGTGATAAAGTCA
>CACWTQ010000131.1 GCA_902763835.1 uncultured Ruminococcus sp.
GATGATTTGATCCTGCCATACAAAATTTCAGAATGATTATTACAGAGCCGTGATGGCTCTGTTTTTTGTTCGTTGAATGTAGGATTATTTGGCGGTTACAGAGAATCAGGGTAAAAGCAGTTTAAGAACCTTAGGATATGGGTATAATGGTACTTTTGAAAACTGTACAAACTTAAAAACAGTTGAATTACCACTATCAACAAGTAATTACGCTATTCTTCACTACTGTTTCAAGAACACAGCACTTACGGGAATTAATATCCCGGAAAGTGTTACATCAGTTGACAAAGAAGCCTTCGCAGGAACTAATCTATCCGAGAACGGTTTAACAACCGACAAGGGCGAATCCTACGGAATTGCTTTCTTTGGCAAGACGACAACCGTAGACGATACCGCTTTCGGCGATGTTACCCCTATTGTTGCAGGTTATGACAACTCCAATGCAGATACATATGCGTTTAACCACAACTTCAAGTTTGTATCTCTGGGCAACTGGAATCCGTACTCATTTGATTCTCCGGATTTACCGGGGAATACAAGCAGTACCAGCAATAATAACACCGGCAACACAAGCAGTGCAAGTACTGGTACGTCCTCCGAAAAATCGACTACTTCAACATCAAGCCGTACTGATGGTTCAACAAGTACCTCTTCAAGAAGTACAACAAGCACTTCTTCAAGAAGTACAACAAGCACTTCAAACAAATCAACAGTCACATCTCCGCAAACAGGTGCGAAATCTTCAATGTTCGGTGGTATGGCACTCGTTGTTCTCGGCGGTGCTGTTGCAGGTGTTTCTGCAGGTGTGCTTTCTAAAAAGCGTAAGGAAGAAAATTGATTTTATTATCT
Organism: uncultured Ruminococcus sp.; assembly: GCA_902763835.1. GTDB lineage: Bacteria > Bacillota > Clostridia > Oscillospirales > Acutalibacteraceae > RUG592. The sequence continues at coordinate 850 of CACWTQ010000131.1, forward strand.
CTGAAATACTCCTGTTAATTACATAAAAAATCCTCACTTGAAAACTAATCCATTCAAGTGAGGATTTATTTTTTTGTAACAATTTCAAGTAATTTATTGACCGACGCTAAACTATGTGATAATATAGTTACATACACAGAATTTCAAAAATTTTCCCGGAGATGATATACAATATGAAAAAAATCCTGTCATTTGCTCTCTCCGCTTTAGTTGCGGCAAGCTCCGCAATATCGGCGGCGGCAATTACTCTTCCGTCCTCAATCACCGACAAGGTGTATAAGGAAGCATTTATCGACGCTTTGGTTATATCCGACTCAACGTGGCTTCCGCCAAATACCCCTACGCTGGTTCACGATACAAATTTCTTCTTTCTCGACCTCAACAACGACGGCAAAAAGGAGCTTATCGCCGAAGTCAACAATGCCCCTATGGGCAACCGTGACGCTTTGGTATATTATCTTGACGGCACAACCGTCACCGAAGCCGGAAATATCAAAATCGAAAATCTTTCCGCCTGCTATTTTCCCGACAGCGGTGATTATTACGTGCTGAACGAATCAGACTTGGCTGATATGGGTATAAGTTATCACGAAAATCAAGTAATCGAATTTGACGGCGAAACAGCCTCCGCAAAAACCTATTCGGGTTACGAGGGTACTTACTACAACGGCACTCAGACAATTTCAAAATATTATGCCGAAGACATCAGCAAGACTGTTTCCGAAAGCGAGTACAACAAAATTAATGAAGACAAGCTAAACGGCGGTGTAGATTTGACTATATCATACACCACCGAAAAAACAGACGACTACAGCACATTGTCCGACAGCGAAAAGCGGAAAAAGCTTATTGAGCTTTACGAGTCCTCTTTCAACGGCATTAACGAAACCGACGAAAGCACCGAAAGTAAAGCGAATAGTAAAACCGAAAGCAAATCCGAAAGTACAAGCATCAATAAAAAGCCGTCCGCTGCTTCACTTTCCGATTATCAGCACTACGTTGACGACACGCTTTCAAAAAAGTACGGCTATACAAACACAGACGACATAACACAGACTATTTCCGTGAACGATGTTGCAAGCGGAAAGGAAATTTACAAATGGTCGCAGAGAGATGGAATTTTAGGCTATGATGTTGTTGATATGAACAATGACGGTATAAAAGATATGATAGTGTACATTATCGAAAACAGCAGCAGCGGCAACATTATCAAAGATTCAATCCACAACAACATTAAATTTGAATATTACACCTCAAATGAAAACGGTTATATTTCACAGGCAGGTTCGGACACTCTTTTCGAGGATTTCACTACAGGTGCTAACTACTGCACCTGCGGCATTACCGAAATTGACGGCGACAAATACTTATATGCGGAAACTTTATTGGATTCACGATATTTCACAAACGGAATTTATTATGACTACAAACTGTTCACGTGCATTAACGGCGAGCTTATTCTGAAATATCATCTTCACCAATCGGGAATCGGCAGTTCCGGTTTTTCTTATTATCTCGATACATACGACAATGTAGGCGGCTACTATCAGAAAACCATCTGGGAACCCAGCACCGACAAAACAGCCGCACAAACTTTTTCCGAATGTCTTACCGACCTCGGTATGCCCTCAACAAACAAAACGGAAAATGACGCTGTTATGAATTTCAAGTACGGCACACTGTTAGTAGACAACATCGCAGGATTTGACAATCAGCCGCCGAACAATCCGTCCTACTTTTTCAGCGATACTCTTACTAAGTCTTTTTGCTACATAAGTATGCCGACCGACAGCACATATTCCGCTATGCAGGCTTATGAATTTAAAAGTATGCTTAAGGTTTATGCCAACGAAGTTCCGATAGATGAATTTGCAGTCGATGAAGAAATTTCCCAAAATGACGAAGACGGTGAACAGTCCGACGATTCGCAAATTAGCAGCACAAGCGACGAAAATGAAGACAACGAAACCCACACTCGCAACACCCTCACCAACTCTATCGACACAGGTGTTATTGTTGTTATAATTACCGTTATACTTCTGATTATAATAATTATATTTATAATTGCCGTGATAAAAAAGAAACAGTAAATTAATTGGTAATTATTTTTGATATTATCAACCATATAAAAAACTGAGGACGTTGTCCGCAAAAAATTCACACCAATAAACTTTTTGCAAGGTACATTATTAACTCTGCAAAAAAGCTTATTGGTGTGATTTTAATTTCAAAAAGCAATACGGAAACTTCCGACCAAAACCAAACTCTTAGTCGGGTACGTGAAGTTAAAAATTGCAATAAACTATACTCGAAAGCGTTAAGATTTAGGAACTGTTTGGAAATCAGTTGAACAAATTAGACAAGTATAAATGTTCAAGTTATTTTCTGACAGTTCCTTAGTATAAAATTATTCCTCTGTGGGTTCTTCGGGCTGGGTTCTTTGACTTCCCGGCTTTTTCTTTGCCTGAAGAATAATCTGTCTTTTCTTTCGGAAATCTTCAAGGTTCGCCGCAAGGGCAGTTTCCGTTCTTTCAAGAAGACCGTCAACATAATTGTTAGCCGCATTCTTGACCTTTTTAGCGGTTGTTTCCGCTTCGGCAACTATCCTCTCGGCTTCCTGCCTTGCCTGAACAATAAGCTCGTTGTTCTCAAGCATATCGTTTCTCTTTTTCTCGGCAACGCTGATAATAGCCTCTGCCTCTTTCTTTGCGTCACTGATAATTTTAGCTCTGTCTGCAACAATAGCCTTTGCCTGTCTTGTTTCGGCAGGAAGATTCGCTTTAATCTCATCAATGATATCGGCAATCTGAGCCTTGTCTACCATTGTCTTATTAACAACAGGCAGCTCCTTTGAATCCTCCAAAAGGTCACTCAAATCATCAAGTAAATCGTCAACTTTCATTTTATATTTTACCTCCTCCGCATAATCTGTCACGGATTTCACCATGAATACATTCGGGAACAAAATCCCTGATGTTGCCGCCAAAACTTGCAACATTTTTTACAATGCTCGAGCTTAAATACATATTCTCCGCCCGTGACGTGAAGAATATTGTTTCAAGCTCCGGATTGAGCATTTTATTGGTAAGTGCCATCTGAAATTCATACTCGAAATCCGACACGGCACGTAAGCCCTTAACAACAGCCGTTGCGTTCCGCTCCCTTGCATAGTCCGCAAGCAAGCCCTCACACGCAACCACTTCAACATTTTCAAACTCCTCCAGCACCTTATTCAGGAAGTGCATACGCTCTTCAAGAGTAAAGCAGGGAGTTTTCGCCTTGTTTACAAAAACCGCAACAATAACCTTATCAAAAGTGTTTGCCGCTCGTTTTATAATATCAACATGTCCCAATGTTACCGGGTCAAAGCTACCCGGACAAATCACTGTACGCATATGATATTTCCCTCCTGTGCATTTGTTCTTCTCTATTCAATCTTCACTTTTCTCTCTTCACTAAACACGCAAATCACCGACAATCTTTCCGACTGTCAAAAAACCGCAATTACGAATTACGAATTACGAATTAATTTTTTGTTGTCTGCAAAATCGTTGTGACAATAGCTGGTAATTTTAATCTTGCCGTGCTTGTATTCCCTGTACTTCACAAACTCACCCAAAGACTCGGGCAGATCCTCTGCAACAGGTGATTCACACAGAATCAGACCGCCCTTGTTCATAACTGCTTCGGCTTTGGCAAGTGCCGCTTGTAAAAGTCCCGTTCCATACGGAGGGTCAAGGAAAAGAAAATCGAACTTCTCTCTGCCAATGTTCAAATAGCTGATAGAATCCATTTGAACAACCTTTGCTTTATCGGCAAGCTTTGTAGTGGTAAGATTACGCTTCACAATGGCAATTGATTCACGTCTGTTATCCACAAAGACAGCTTCCTTTGCTCCACGGCTTAAGGCTTCAATGCCCATCTGCCCCGAACCTGCGAAAAGGTCGAGGAAACGTCTGCCCTCTATATCAAATTGTATAATACTGAAAATAGCTTCTTTAACTCTGTCTGTTGTAGGGCGAACGTCGTCACCGACAAGCTGTTCAAGCTTTCTTCCCCCTGCAGTTCCCGTTATAACTCTCATATCAATCTCCTTTTTTCGCACGTGAAGATAGTTCTCTGTTTTTTTCGCACGTGAAGATAGTTTTCTGTAATCTAACTTCTTTTACCCGACCGAAAGTTAATTTTATTCGGTAGTTTTTGACATACTTTTTTTCGTAATTTTATATTACTCTATTATAGTTTGATTCTAACCTGTACCAATTATAAACCAAAGTCAAAT
>CACWTQ010000132.1 GCA_902763835.1 uncultured Ruminococcus sp.
TGAAATACGTCAGTATTCCTGCGGTGTTGTGCCTAACACAGAACAAATTATCCTGCGTCTAAATTGTTCAACTTATTTCCCAACAGTTCCTAAAGCAAAGATTTTAAAAAATTCTCTTCACGTAAAAAAAACGTGTTGATGTCGCCGCTCGGCGATAAATTTTTACTTGTTAATCACACGTTTAGTGTAAAAACAGGAGGTACTATGGATTACACAGATTACAAGAACTGGGCGAATGAATACAGACAGCAGGTCGAAATTCTCGACAGAAAGCTCAACGGACGAAAGGGTAAAAAGAAGTTTCCCACAGCCGAGGAAAGAATGGTATTTGAAAACACGACAAGAATTCTCTATGAGATGAAGCTTGACTGCATAAGAACTCTTGCGGTTCTTGAGCAGAAAGCACAGCAGATAAAGGAGGCTGAGATGTATGCGGAAAGCAGAGTTATCGCTTGACAGACAAATGGAGGAGCTTTACTGCGTAAGCATTGATGGTCAAAGATACTCCGACTCGAACAGTGAAGATGTCAGCAGAATGAAAGATATGCTTACCCACGCTATGACCAATTCTCTCACGGAAAGACAATACAGCTGCCTTTCAATGTATTATTTTGACAGTATGACAATGAAAGAGATTGGGAAAACTCTCGGACTTCATCAGTCTACCGTTTCAAGACACGTGCATGCGGCAAGGGTTAAGCTGGAGAAGCTGAAAGCATTGGTTGACTGATTATACTAAGGAACTGTCAGAAAATAACTTGAACATTTATACTTGTCTAATTTGTTCAACTTATTTCCCAACAGTTCCTAACTGTGTCAAAAGAACTTGACATACGACAATATGCCTGCGTCCTTTTTCTTTGTTATCATAAAAATTATGCTCAAAAATCCGCATATTTCAGATTTTAAACAGGCTCTTATAGTACCAACAAAAATTCATCTTAAATATCACTCCGAAATATTGACATTTTGTGAACAAGGAGTATAATCTAATTATAGGATTATAAATTGAAAAGAGTGGTTTTATGGATTTTGAGGTAACAAAAATTATTTATTATCTTGCCGTCATTCTCTTTGCGACTAAAGCTCTCGGAATGGCAACAAGAAAACTCGGTCTGCCGCAGGTTGTGGGTATGGTTATTGCCGGCTTGCTTATAGGTCCGGCTATTTTTTCGCAGATTCCGATAGGCTTTAACGGTCTGATTAACCCTACTGAAATAGAAATGGACGTTTTAAAAACGTTCTCTCAGATAGGTGTTATTCTGATTTTGTTTTCGAGTGGTCTTGAAACCGATTTGAAAGACTTAAAGACAAGCGGATTTGCATCGAGTATGATTGCCCTTGCAGGAGTTGTTTTTCCGCTGATTCTGGGTTCGCTGGGTGCGGCATTCTTTATGGGCGGAATTGCGGATACTTTTGCTGATACAAACAAGCTTTTGAATGCTCTGTTTGTGGGCTGTATTCTCACAGCGACAAGTGTCGGTATTACGGTTGAAACTCTGCGTGAGCTGGGCAAGCTTAACACCAAGCTCGGTACGACTATTCTTAGTGCGGCTATTATCGATGATGTTATCGGTATTATTGTTCTCAGCCTTGTAACTTCCTTGAATGGCAGCGGAAACCCGATTTTCACACTTCTTAAAGCGGCAGGATTTTTCACTTTCTCAATCGGTCTGGGTATTGTTTTGAGAATAATATTTAAATGGATTGAAGCGAAATATCCTCATAAGAGAAGAACAGGTATTTTTGCACTTTCGATGTGCTTTATATATGCGTTCTGTGCCGAGGAGTTTTTCGGGATTGCTGCGATTACGGGTGCATATATGGCAGGTGTTATGCTCAGTGGGTTGAGTGATACTAAGTTTGTTGACAAAAAAGTTCTTGTGAACGGCTATATGATTTTCTCTCCGATATTCTTTGCATTTATAGGCATCAGTGCGGATTTCAGTAACTTTAAATTAAGCGATATCTGGTTTGCAATTGTATTTGTTTTGATAGGTATTATTGCAAAAATTGTCGGCTGCGGACTTGTTGCGAAAATTGTCAAATTCAGCGGTAAAGATTCGCTTGCTGTCGGCTGCGGTATGATTGCAAGGGGTGAGGTTGCTCTCGCCGTTTACTCAACTGCCGCCTGGCTTATTTTCTTTGACGACAGCGGTAATCTTGTGGGAATTGACCCGTTGTTTGCAACGATTATGCTGATTATTACTACTTCTATTCTTTGCCCGATTTTTCTGAAGATTTTGCTTAAAAACTCCAACGATAAAGAGGACAAGAATCACAACTCTGTCAATGCAGAGGATTACGTGTCTGTTAAAGCAGCTATGGAAGATACAACGGTGAATGCGTAATTATGCACACTCAAAAATTATACTTAAAATCTAAAAGAATTAGCATTTTATTTCCCAACAGTTCCTAAGGAACTGTCAGAAAATAACTTGAACATTTATACTTGTCTAATTTGCCCTGTGTGTCGTTACAACACCTTGAAATACGTCAGTATTCCTGCAGTCGGAAATTTTGCCGTGTATTAAAGAAATAAGGTTCTAAACATTAATAATATCACATATAAATTTGATAGATGAAAAAACTCAATTTGTGCAATGCGAAAAAATTTAAATTTTTTTCAAAATTCTGTTGACAAATGGGAGATTGCGTAATATAATATATACATAACGAAACGGCAATGATGTCGAGAGCTTAGGCTTCGAGTATTGGCGTTTCGTTTTTTTCTTTCCCAAAATTTTTCAAAATCGTAAAAAGCGGCAACGGCGTCGCAGGATAGAACAATGAAGTTTATATCCGCAGCCGTTGCCGCTTTTTATCTTTTTGATCTTAAACCTTGTTATTAAGCTACTGTGACTAAAGGGGTGTTCATAGTGGTTATATAAAAAGACCGGAAATTTTCAATCGGTCGGCACGTAAGGAGAGTTTCAATACAGCCTTTGCCGGCAATCCGTCAAAAACAGGTATACACTGCAAGTCTTTCGGAAACATTGCATTTTACCATAATAAAATATTCGGTTAGTGTAAATGTAATACCGGAACAAAGTACGTGCAGAATAACCTGAAACTTCCGCTTAATGACAGCGTTCAGTCGGGTTTGTGAATTAAGGCTAAAAACAGACTGTCTTCACGTGCGAAAAAAAAAGAAAAGAAGGGATAACATTATGTCAGATTCAAACATTACAGTATTGTACTCCGATGTCAATACCATGTGGACTCTGATTGGAGCGGCTCTTGTATTCTTCATGCAGGCAGGCTTCGCAGCTGTTGAGTCGGGCTTTACACGTTCCAAAAACAGCGGTAACATTATTATGAAGAACCTTATGGATTTCTCTATCGGAACTCCTCTTTATTGGTTCACAGGCTTCGGTATCATGTTTGGTACTCAGTCGGCTATCTTCGGTGGAATAGACTTTTTCGCTAAGGGCGATTATTCGGCAGTTCTTCCGGACGGTGTAAGCTTTTTTACTTACTTCATTTTTCAGACAGTTTTCTGTGCAACAGCCGCAACAATCGTTTCGGGTGCTATGGCAGAGAGAACAAAGTTTAGTTCATACTGTATTTACAGTGCGATAATCAGCTTGATTATCTACCCTGTATCGGGTCACTGGGTATGGGGCGGCGGCTGGCTTGCTCAACTTGGTTTCCACGATTTCGCAGGTTCAACGGCAGTTCATATGCTCGGCGGTGTCTGTGCTTTGATCGGTGCGGCTTTCTTAGGTCCCCGTATCGGCAAGTACACTAAGGACGGCAAGCCAAAGGCTATTCCGGGTCATAACATTCCTCTCGGTGCTTTGGGTGTATTCATTCTCTGGTTCTGTTGGTTCGGATTTAACGGCGGTTCTACCGTTTCTATGACTGACGGCGGTGCAGAGCTTGCAGGTCTTGTATTCTTTAACACAAACCTCGCTGCGGCTGTTGCAACAATTTCAACTATGTTTATTACTTGGATCAGATATAAAAAGCCCGATGTTTCGATGACGCTTAACGGCTCGCTTGCAGGTCTTGTTGCTATCACAGCAGGCTGTGACTGTGTAAATCCGTGGGCAGCTGCTATTATCGGTATCTTCTCGGCATTTGCAGTAGTATTCGGCATCGAGTTTGTTGATAAAATTCTTAAAATTGACGACCCTGTTGGTGCTGTAGGCGTTCACTTCTGCAACGGCTTGCTTGGCACACTTCTCACAGGTGTATTTGCAAGCGACAAGTGGCTTGCAGACAACGATATGACAAGAGGTTACTTCTTCGGCATTCAGTGTTTGGGTGTTGTTTCCGTAATCGCTTGGGGTGCTGTTACAATCACAATCACATTCTTTATCATTAAAAAGACTATCGGATTAAGAGTTACGGAAGAAGAAGAACTCAGCGGTCTTGACTTGCCTGAGCATGGTCTTGTAAATGCTTATGCAGACTTCCAGCCAATCTTCGCTCATATGTCCGCACCCTCGGTGCTTGGTGCTGCAAACAGTTCCGATGCACCTGTAGTTGACATTGACGAGGCTGTTCCGGTTCAGATTAAGACACCTAAGACAACAGTTGCTTCCGATGTGAAGATGACTAAGATTGAAATATTTGTAAGACAGGAGCGTTTTGAAGCTCTTAAAGAAGCAATGCTTGAAATCGGCATTACAGGTATGACAGTAACAAACGTACTCGGCTGCGGCGTGCAGAAAGGTAAGCCGGAATACTATCGTGGTGCTGTTCAGGAAATCACACTCCACCCACGTGTACAGGTTGAGATTGTTGTAAGCAAGATTCCTGTTAAGACTGTAGTTAATACAGCTAAGAAAGTTATGTACACAGGTCACACAGGTGACGGTAAGATTTTCGTATATGACGTAGAAAATGTAATTAAGGTTCGTACTGGTGAAGAGGGCACAGCCGCTCTACAGGACGAAGAGCAGTATTAATTAACTGCACATATTAATTTTGCGTTCTACTTTTTTATAATCTATCTGTTCAATTCGCAAAGAAACGCTCGAACCCAAATCGAGCGTTTCTTTTCGCACGTGAAGATAGTTTTTGAATGCCGGGAATTTACGTACCCGACCGCAAGTTGATTTAATGAGGGAGTTTTTTTTTCGCACGTGAAGATAGTTTTTGAATGCCGGGAATTCACGTACCCGACCGCAAGTTGATTTAATGAGGGAGTTTTTTTTTTTTTCGCACGTAATGTGATGATAAAATGAAGCGTAATTGTGAAAAAAATAATTGTTCTGCATAAAATGAAATTTGCTTTTTTCGAGATTATTGTAATGATTATATATTTGAATAAATTGTTAAAATGTTCTATTGCAATTAAAGGTAATGTGTGGTAGAATAGGAATGTAACAAAACGCATGCATTTGTTATGAAATCAGTAAAAAAATAAAGTACCGTTATTCGGGTACAAATTTTAAGGAGGAAATTGACAATGAACAACTCTTACAAAAAAGTTTTAGCATTGGTTCTTGCAGGTATTCTTTCTGTTTCCGCTATCACAGCAATTGCCGCAAAGAATAATGTTCTTGGCTCAAAAACAGCAGAAACACCCATTTCAGACACAGTGAACGAGCTTGATGCTGCAAGCTCCGTTGACACTCCCGATACTCCCGACACTCCCGATACTCCCGATTCTGCCAACACAGATAAGGATACTGATACAGACACAACTCCTGTTTCTACTCCGGACGCTCCTGTTGACACAGATAAGGATACTGATACAGACACAACTCCTGTTTCTACTCCGGACGCTCCTGTTGATACAGATAAGGATACTGATACAGACACAACTCCTGTTTCTACTCCCGATTCTCCTGTTGACACTGACAAGGATTCCGATACAGATAAAGATTCCGATACAGACAAGGATTCTGACACTGATACAGACACAGACGAGCCTATAGATGATAAGCCTATTGCTCTCGGCGATGTAAACGGCGACGGCTATGTAAAGGCTGATGATGCTTTGCTTATTCTCAGAGCTTCCGTAGGTCTTGAGAATTTCACAGACGCACAGAAAGCAGCTGCTGACATTGACGGCGACGGTAAGGTTTTGGCAGACGATGCTTTAATCGCTCTCAGAGTTTCCGTTAAGCTTGACTCAATCGAGAATTACATTAAAGATAAGCCTGTTGCAACACCTGACAGTGCAGATAAGACAGAAAAGAAATAATTAAATTTTTTATATAGTCTTGCCGTATTTGCATGCTACAGCTCGACTACATAAAGCGGACGGTCTTTTGTTAAAAAGGTCGTCCGTTTTTGCAACAATTTTTTTAAAATAAGTACATTGAAATTTTAAAAATTCAGTAATACAATTAAAGTATAAGGAGGCGATTAAGATTGTACAATCTGTTTGCAGATAAAGAACAAACCCTTTACGAGTTTTTAAAAAAAGAAACACGTCCGATTGTCGTTTACGGTATGGGCAACGGTGCGGATAAAATATTCGATATCTGCGAAAATAAAAATATAAAAATTAAAGATATTTATGCAAGTGACGAGTTCGTTCGGGGACATAGCTTTCGTGGAATTCGTGTTAAGACGTACAGCGAAATTTGTGAGCTTTACGAGGACTTCGTGATTCTTCTTGCGTTTGCCGTGTTCAAAGATGACCTTATGGATAAAATAGAAAATATGGCAAAGGAGCATACCTTGCTTGTACCCGATGTTCCTCTTTTCGGGTCGGGGCTTTTCGACTATGATTTTTTAAATGTAAATATGGATAATATTAAAAAAGCGTATAGTCTATTTGCAGATGAGAAATCTAAAGAAGTGTTTATCGATATAATTAATTTCAGGCTTACAGGCGACCCGAAGATTTTAAGGCGGTGCGAAACCGATAGGGAAGAGGTTTTCTCAAATATTATAAATCTTGGTGAGAATGAAGACTATGTCGATTTGGGTGCATATGACGGTGATACAATAAAAGAATTTCTCGATAATACAAACAACAAATATTCAAGTATTACCGCATTTGAACCCGATAAAAAGAATATGAAAAAATTAAGCTGTGCTTTCGGAGATTTGAGAAACTGCCGGCTGTTTCCGTATGCGTCGTGGGAGTGCGAATGCGAGATGAAATTTTCGGGCAGCGGCGGAAGAATGTCCTGCTTTGACGAAAACGGTTATACGGTACAAGCCAATTCCGTTGACAATGTTTGCAGTAAGGCAAGCTACATCAAAATGGACGTTGAGGGAGCTGAATATGAAACACTTCTCGGGTGCAGAGAGATTATAAAAAAGTACAAACCGTCATTGGCGGTATCTGCATATCACAGGGTAGGAGATATTTTCACTCTGCCGATTCTGATAAATAATCTCAACCCCGACTACAAAATTTATCTTCGTCACCACAAATACCTCCCCTCTTGGGAAAGCAACATATATATTTTTTAAACACATTTTAACACGTGAAGACAGTTTGTTTTACCTATAACTTTTATTAAGGAACTGTCAGAAAATAACTTGAACATTTATACTTGTCTAATTTGCCCTGTGTGTCGTTACAACACCTTGAAATACGTCAGTATTCCTGCGGT
>CACWTQ010000133.1 GCA_902763835.1 uncultured Ruminococcus sp.
CCGACATACAATTTTCCGATGTTATGAAAATTATTTTCTCCGATTCAACAAACGACACGGCGGCAAATATCCTTTTGAAAATAAGAATACCCCGAGCATTGGCGGCTTTGATTCTGGGCGGTTCACTATCGTTATCGGGATATCTCTTGCAGACATTTTTCCACAATCCCATTGCAGGACCTTTCGTTCTGGGAGTTTCCTCGGGTGCAAAGCTTACTGTCGCACTTGTAATGATATTTGCAGCAAGCCGATTTTTGACAATAAATTCGGCAGTTATGATAATTTCGGCATTTGTGGGTTCTCTGCTGTCGTTAGGGTTTGTGCTTGCGGTTTCTCATAAGGTGCAGAGAATGTCAATGCTTGTGGTGTGCGGAGTTATGATAAGCTACATATGCTCGGCAATAACCGATTTTGTAGTCACGTTTGCGGAGGATTCCGACATCGTAAATCTTCACAATTGGTCAATGGGAACATTCTCCGGTACAACTATGGATAATGTCAAGATTATGGCGGTTGTGGTTCTAATATCGTTTATAGGAACATTTTTTCTGTCTAAGCCAATCGGAGCATATCGGCTTGGAGAGAATTACGCTCAAAATCTGGGGGTAAAAATCAAACCGCTGAGGGTTGCGTTGATTCTCCTGTCGGGTTTGTTCTCCGCCTGTGTCACGGCATTTGCGGGACCCGTATCGTTCGTAGGAATTGCAGTACCGCACATCATAAGAGCGATGTTCAAAACGTCAAAGCCAATAGTTTTAATACCGGCTTGTTTTCTCGGAGGGAGCGTGTTCTGTATAGTGTGCGATATGATAGCCCGAACGGCATTTGCTCCGACAGAACTAAGCATAAGCACGGTTACGGCAATCTTCGGAGCACCTGTTGTAATAGTTGTAATGCTTCACGGAAAGAAAGGTGAACTTTGATGGAGAATGCTGTAACCGCTGAAAATCTTACTGTTGGTTATAAAAAGCCGCTCATTTCGGATATCTGTTTTAATGTTCAAGGCGGAAAAATTATGACGCTGATAGGACCCAACGGTTCGGGAAAGTCCACAATCTTGAAAACGCTTTCGGGCTATCTGAAAAAGCTTGGTGGCAGTGTCTTTTTTGACGGTGTGAATGCGGAGAGCGTTTCCGAAAACGACAAAGCGAAAATGCTTTCCGTGCTGCTTACGGAGCGGATAAATCCCGAGCTTATGACATGCAGAGATGTTGTCGAAACGGGCAGATATCCGTACACGGGGCATTTCGGCAAACTCTCGAAAACCGATAAAGAAGCCGTGCAGAGTGCGATTGATTTAGTTGAAATCGAGGCTTTTGCGGACTGTGATTTTTCTGCGATAAGTGACGGTCAGCGGCAGAGGGTTATGCTTGCAAGGGCAATTTGTCAAGAACCTAAAATTCTGATTCTCGACGAACCGACATCATACCTTGATATTCACCATAAAATTACGTTTCTTGAAACTGTACGTAAGCTTGCCGATGAAAAGGCTATTGCGATAATAATGTCAATGCACGAACTTGACTTTGCGGAGAAGATATCGGATTATACGGTTTGTGTAAAAAACGGCGAGATAACTCACAACGGCAAGCCCAACGATATTTTCAAGGATAATATAATCTGTGAGCTTTTCGACATTCCCGAGGAGCTGTACAGTAAATATTTAATTCGCTAACTTAATTAACATATTTATATACAATCAAATTTGAAAGGAAAAGATAATATGAAAAAGACATTGAAAATCTTTCTTGCATCAGTGCTTGTTTTATCAATCGCAATGCTTGCAGGATGTAACAAAACTTCCGATACAACTTCGGAATCAACTTCACAGACAACATCTTCGGTTTCCGAAGATACTGCAACAGCAGCAGAGCCTACTGTTTCAACTTCCGAGAAAGTCGGAACGGCTGATGAACCTACAGGTGACAAACCCGTAATTCTCGTTGTAAGCTTCGGTACAAGCTACAACGACACAAGAGATAAGACTATCGGTGCTATCGAGAATAAGATTGCCGAAACTTATCCCGATTATGAAGTAAGAAGAGCCTTCACAAGTCAGATTATAATTGACAAGCTCAAGGAAAGAGATAACCTCGAAATAGACAACGTTGAAGAAGCTCTCGACAGACTTGTTTCCGACGGTGTAAAGACACTTGTTGTACAGCCTACTCACCTTATGAACGGCTATGAGTATGACGACCTTGCCGCTGCCGTTGAGGAGTACAAGGACAAGTTCGACAGCGTAGCTTTCGGTGCTCCGCTGCTTTCAAGCGATGAGGACTTGAACAAGATAACAGAAATTCTTCCCGAGATTACAAAGGAATATAACAATGACGATACAGCCGTAATCTTTATGGGGCACGGCACCGAGCACGAAGCAAACGCTGTTTATGAAAAGCTTCAGGGTAAACTCACAAATGCAGGTCAGAATAACTACTACATCGGTACAGTTGAGGCTACTCCGTCACTTGATGATATGGTTGCAGCTGCTAAAGAGGGCGGTTACAAAAAGGTTGTTTTGGAGCCGCTTATGGTAGTTGCAGGCGACCACGCAAACAACGATATGGCAGGCGATGAGGACGATTCTTGGAAGTCCGTATTCGAGAAAGAGGGCTTTGAGGTTGAGTGCGTTCTCAGCGGTCTTGGCGAGTTCACTGAAATTCAGGATATTTATGCCGCTCATGTTGGCGATGCCATTGCAGAGTTGGATAAATAATTAAAATACAGAAAATATGTTGTTAAGTTAAATCATTACTGCCGTTGCTGTTTTTATAACGGTAACGGCAGTAATTGTAATGTGAGGTTTTTTAATATGAAGAAATTTATTTCAATAATTTTTATAATAATTACAATATTAAGTGCGGTTTCTGTAACAGTGAATGCAGAAGATGTTTCGGAAAGTTCAAAAATAAATGTTGAAAATTTAAACGAAGGAGTATATAATATTGATGTAAAGTCAAGCTCTTCCATGTTTAAAATTGTAAACTGCGAGCTTAATGTTTCAGACGGAAAAATGACAGCAGTTATGACTTTGAGCGGCAAAGGCTATGAAAAACTCTTTATGGGTACAGGCGAAGAAGCTTTGAATGCTTCCGATGAAGAGTACATTTATTTCGTTGAGGACAGCGAGGGCAAATATACATATACTGTTCCCGTCAAAACACTTGATACAGACACTAACTGTGCGGCGTGGAGTATCCGAAAAGAAAAGTGGTACGACAGAGTTCTTGTATTTCAATCCGACACACTTCCCGAAGAAGCATTTGCAAAGCCGTTCAATATTATGTATGCGGTGATTCAGTCGGCAGCAGCTGGGGCAGTAGTAATAGTGATTGTTTGTGTAATTGTGAAAAAACGTAAGAATAAGGGAAATGAAAATGGAAATTGAAAATATAAATCCAAGTGACATAGAACGTACAAGTATGAATATAATCGAAAGTGAACTCGGAGATACTTCACATCTGAGCGAGGGAGAAAAAATTGTTGTAAAAAGAGTTATCCATACAACGGCGGATTTTGAATATCTCAATAATCTCAAATTCTCCGAAAATGCCGTTGATATTGCAAAGAATATTTTGAAACAGGGGGCGGTTATAGTTACCGATACGCAAATGGCTTTTTCTGGTATAAGTAAGCCTGCTTTGCGAGCTTTGAACTGTGAAATTCATTGCTTTATGTCGGACGGTGATGTTGCCGAAGCTGCGAAAAAGAACGGCACTACAAGAGCCGTTGTATCAATAGACAAGTCTGCGGAAATGTTCTCCGATAAAAATATAATTTTCGTTTTTTGTATTAAAGCTAATTATTAGTAATAAATAAGAAAAATTTGTATAAATTATTATTTATCAAAATCATTAAAATTCGAAATCAATTCTGAATCTTTCATTTGTTCTTCACTTTTATTCTCATTTCCATTATCATTTAAATTTATCACTCCTTCATTATATAATTGACTATTATTTTCATCATTTTGATTATTTGATATGTTTCTTTTATTATTATCATTTATACTATTTAAATTACTATTTTTATTCTTTTCACCATTCTCTTTCCTATTAATTGAATTTAGATTAGAATTTTTATTTTTATCAACAACACTATCATTTTTTAAATTTGTTATTGAAATATTATTTTTAAAAGTTAGTGAATTACTCATGTTATTTATATTATTAGTATTATTATTTGAATTACTTATGATATTCTGTTCTTCTATGACTTGTTTAGGATTTATATTTTTTGAAATTATAAAATTTCTTAAAATATTTAATTCTTTATTTTTTTCATCTAAAAGGCTTTTTAATAATTTAATTTTATCATGATTTTCATCTTCTTTATCATGTGCATTTTCTATATGGGTAATTTTATCATAATTAAATTCTTTAATTTCTTCTTTTTTATTCTGTTTTTTTTGTTCATTATTAATTTCATATTTTTTAATTTGTTGTTCACTTAAATAATATAATCGTTTATATTCATTCAATTCTTTTTGCAATTTATTTATTTTATTAACATTATCAATATTAAATATACTAAAATAATCTCTTTTCTTTTTTTCTTTCAAAAATTTTTCATTCGATAATTTTAATTTATTATTTTGACTTTTGAAAAATTGTGTTTTCCTATTTTTTTTATTTAATTCATTATGCAATTCTTCATTGGCCAATTCCAGTTCTAATAAATTTTTATTATAATTATTGACTTTTTTTAAACATTTATCTATTATATTATGTTGCTGATTATATTTATTTCGAAATTCGATTAAATCGTTTATTTTTTTTTTTAATATTTTATTCTCGTTTAATGAAGCTTTATATAAATTTAATAATTTATTCAATTCAATTTTTAGTGTATTAATTTGTATTTGGTATTCTTTTATATTTGTTATTTTTATATTCATTTCGAGTATGCTTATTTCTTCTTTTAATTTGACGTTTTCTTTTTTGAGTTGATTATTCTGTTCTTTAAATAATGATATAAGAGTAGATTCTTTTACTTTATCTAAACTTTTATCATATAATGAAGAAGGATTTCGAATTTCTTTATAGCAATTTTCCATTATTCTTTCTTTTTTTTTAATTTCTCTTTCTTTTTTATTTAGCCTTTAGAATATTTATAGTTGATTTTAATTGTTGATTTAATTGATATAATTCTTCTTTTTCGAATTTATTTCCCATTCCTTTTAATTTTAATTTTTTTGAATTACTGTTAGGTCTTGTTAATATTGGTGATGGTGATTGAGTTTTAAGATTTATTAAAGAAGTATTATTTGATTTAATACCTATAAAAGATGCTGTTGATCTAAAGGCTGATGATGGTCTATCTTTATATAAGGACATTTTTGATATAATTTTATTAAATGTTCTCCCTCGATTCATTTTTTGAAATTTATTTTATTATTAAGGCCTAAAATAAATTTTCTTAAGTTAGAATTTTTTTCAAAATAATTAGTTATATATTAAATTAGTTTTTAATAATTAATCATTTGATAAATTAATGGGGATTGGGGATTGGGTTTGGGGATTGGGGATTGGGGATTGGGGATTGGGCCCAATCCCCAATCCCCAA
>CACWTQ010000134.1 GCA_902763835.1 uncultured Ruminococcus sp.
GATCTGATTTATACTGCCTTGTTCTCATTTGTTATTCACCTCTATTTTAGTATAAATCAAATCTGTTTATTTTTCAATATCTTTTGACGTTTACTATATTTTCTGACAGTTCCTTAATAACCTGAATCCGCAAATTTCAAACCATAAATATATAGCAACAAAAAATAGCGTTAAATATACTTATACTCTTTTCCTATAGTATCATTAGACGGAAGCCTTACACTGTAACGCAACACTTCAAGTGCGTCTGCCGATGTAATATTTCCATCACTGTCAACGTCGGAAAGTGTTTTATGAACATCATCAAAATTCTCAAGGTTTACGCTTTGCCTTAAAATAAGCAAGCTGTCCGACGATGTGATTCTGCCGTCATCATCAATATCACCGTATATGAAGCTGTCGCCTCTAAGTTCACGTTCGGTTTGTATGTAGACAGCCTGCTGACCCATATCGATATATCGCTGCTTTATCTTGCCGTAATCGTATGAAATGTTTCCGACTAACGGGTCGGATACATATATAAGCTGATTATCCAAATCATAACCGGTTAATACAACACAATGCTCGTAAGCTTTCCACTGAACTCTTTCGCCGTTAGGTGTAGTCCAGACGGAAGTAAGCATTGTTTCGTGTAAATTACTACTTGTTATCCAAATCAAAACAGGAATGTCTTTATCAATATAATCATAAAGAATACTGTCAAAATCTGTACCTGTTATGTTATATGCTTTACCACTGAAACCATTGTCATTAAGATAATTATTGGCAGTTGTGGTAATACACTGAGCATAACAGCCATACGCATTTTCCGATTCGGGATTTCCGGCAAAAGTAGTTCTGAAATCCGCACCGTAAAGTACACCATTATACCAGTAAAAATCAAGCTTAGGCAGATAATTTCTTGCTATTGTCAGTTTATCTATTCTATATCCAAGATGATTTAACAAAATAGTAAGAGCAACGCTTTCACAGCCTGTGGGAAGTTCCGGATACTGCATTATGTTTGAAACATTCAGCAGCTTTTTATTTGCCCTTTCAGCGGTGGCGGAAGCAGATTCATAGCTGTTTTCGTTTAATGCACTTGCCGGAACGGCAGGCAATGCCGCAGACATAAACATAACAACAGCAAACATTGCGGAAATTGATTTTTTAATACTCATAGATATTCTCTCCTTTTTACTCATTCGGTAACAATCTTATCATCAAAGGGCATTACCTTTGATGATAAGATAGTTTGTAAATAATACAATCACCTCTTTCCTCTAAACAAACAGTAACCTCACGATTTTCGGCAGAACCGTTGAACGAATATACAACTACGATTTATCAGTCATGACCTGTGTAGCCGTCATAGTACTCGTTATACGCTTTGTTGAAATCATTGTAGGTATAAAAACGATTATCCTTCTGACGAACGAAGAATACATATGTACCGTTTCTGAAGAAAGCAATATTGTAGAACATATCGCCGTCAGCTTCGTTCTCTGCAATTCCTACAAGCTCATCTTTTGTATAATCTGTATTCTCAAGAACAATGCTCAGTGCTTTGTCCTCTTCGCTTGAATCAGAATTGTCATAACTGACATACATATCGTTAAATTCTTCATAGGTGAGGAATTTCTTGTCGCTGTCACGAACATAGAAAGTATAGGTACCGTTTCTATAGAAGCTGACATTGTGCAACTGTTCACCTGCTTCTTCAACGATAACGACACCTCTAAGCTCGTCTATTGTGTAGTCTGTGTTCTCGAGAACGATAGTTAATGCCTCTTCGTCGGTCATTTCACTGTTTGAATTGTCATCGATGCTTTCTTCATCGGAATAATCTGATTTGGAGCTTTCTGCCTTGGAAGAAACTGATTTGGAGCTTTCTGCCTTGGAAGAAACTGACTTGGAGCTTGTCGGATTTTTCTCCGCAGAGCTATTAATCTCCTCGCTCTCTATATCATTATTCTCGGAATTATTATCTTGTATTTCCATATCGGAATTTATACCGGACAAGCACGAAGATTCTGTATTCTTAACATCAGAAGATTTTTCTAAATCACTGCCGTCATCGAAATTCATTGAAGAAGTATCTTCATTTGTATCGGATGATTCGGCAGTTTTCTCCGATTCAACAATAATTGCCGAATTTTCTGTTTTTTCCGAAATATAATTTTTTGTAAAAGACGGAATTTTCATATTCGTAAATCTAAAATAATTTATACATATAACAATCAATCCAAAAATACATAACATTGAACCAATATAAACAATCTTCTTAATTACAGAATTTCTTTTCCTCCGCTTTTCAAGGTAAGCGTCCCGTATTTTAAATACCGAATCTGCCATTTTCTTAGAGTTTTTCATATTTAAAACCTGCCTTTTCCAATTTGGATTTTAAAGACTTTTTTGCTCTGTACACCAAGTCACCAACCTGACGTTTGGATTTACGCATAATTTTTGCTATGTCTGCTGTATCGAAATTTTCAAAATACATAAGATACAAAACCTGAAAATATTCGGGTTTAAGTTCTTTCATAGCTTTATGCAGTTCTATCTTCTGTTCCGTAAGGAGATATTCTCTTTCGACATCTGCCGTATCGGATAACAGAGAAAGCTCGTCTATCTGTTTAGTCGAAAATTTAGACCTATGCCGTGTTATATAATTTAAGGCACAGTTTCTTGCGATTGTATACAGCCAAGTTTTAAATTCACATTTTCCATTGAATTTCGGTTTCCTGACAGCCAGTTTTACAAATATTTCCTGAATAATTTCTTCTGTTTCAAAGATATTTTTTACAATGCTGTTTATATATAGTGTTAATCCGTTGTAGTATATTTCAATTATTTCCCTAAGAGAATTATCGTCACCATCAAGGAAACGGTAGTAGCGATCCGCATCGTTGCCCATTTAATACCTCCTGTTTGATATTGCCAAACTTTCTTTATGTTTATTAGACACGATAAGCTTTGATTTTTCGCAGTAATTTTCAAAATTATAGCCTAAATTTTTCATATCAATAAGAATAGCACTCTTTAACTTATCGGACGAAGAATGTCAAATAATTAAAGAGTGCTTTTATTTTAACGAAAAAATATTATTAGGAATTGGATAAAATTAACGCAAAGGGTTGTGCTATATTCAAAAGCACAACCCTTTGTATCATTTGGTGTGCTGTAAAGAACTCGAACCCCTAACCTACTAGTTCGTAGCCAGTCACTCTATCTAGCTGAGCTAACAACACATTTGTTATTTTGTTTTTGCATTTTCCTGGTGTTTATATATAATAACACACTTTTAAAAAAATGCAAGTCTTTTTTCAAATTTTTTAAAATTTGGAATTTTATCCCGAAACATTTGTGTCATATAGAATAAATTGTGTAAAATACCCGAAGATTGATTCGGACATCGAACAAATTATTATAGAGTTGCGGAAGAAAAATATTGTAATCGCCAAATAATCCTACGAAAAAAGCAGAGCCTAAGCTCTGCTTTGAAAAAATTAATTCTTTTTATACGGTAAACACCAGTTTCCAAGTTTTAATGAAATAAAAAAGTGAATTACTCAGCAAAAAAGAAATTTTGGTCATTCGGAGCATATATGCTTAGGAGTAAAGTTGGTATTGAGCGGTTAACAAATCTATTATCCGTTTTGTACTCTTTTATGACTCTTTTGCCTTTTTATGACAGTACTTTTATCTGTTTAACTTCCAATAGTCCTCAGCAATCTCGATTTGTCATAGGCATGACTATTTGGAATGAATTATTTTCTGTGGCTTTCGATGCTCGTCTCACATCTTCAAACAATGTCGCTTTCTTTCCTTTAACCTCGTTATTGCGTACTTCTGTTATTCACTGAACTTGGAAACTGGTGTGACTAATTATTAAGACCATAAAAATTGAAAGGAAGTTTTCAGATGAAAAAAAGATCCAAATCGTAATAGCAACCTGCAACTTTTAACAAAAAATTAACAATTAGACTATATATCCAGTGCCTGTGAGGTAGTAGTTGGAAGCAAATCTTTGGAGTGAGGGCGTAGCCTGAACGGAGAAGATTTGCTTCGGTGTTCGGCTCATACCGTCCGGTTGAATAGATCAGATCAATCTCACGATCAAACAGCTCATTAGAGTTGCACGTTCATTTTACAACAACGTGCCCTCACCCTTAAACAGTGTAAGATTATTTTCGTTGTCGCAAACTCCGAGGAAAACTTCCTTTGCATTGTTAAAACCTTGAGCTTTAAGTTCCTTTTCAAGCCACTTTATGTCAAGACCCATTCTTTTTAGGTTCTCATCAAGTATTCTGCCGTCTGTAATGACCTCTGTGTTAATATATTCGCTTTTGGGAGTGATACCCATATCCTCGGGAATAACTGGACGCTTGCTGCTTTTCGGAAGAATAGTCAGCTTTCCGTTATACTCAAATACAGCCGTCTGAATATCACTAAGGTTAAAATATCCCAGTTCTCTGCACATAACCATAAATTCGCTTAAATCGAGCTTTGCCTTTTTCATATTTTTTCGGTAAAGCTTTCCGTCATTCATAATTATAGTCGGAGTGCCGTTGATATATTTTCTGGTTTTCGGAAAATCTCTTGCACAAACGCTGAGGGCGATGGTAACTACACCGTAAACTATCATAGCAATCAGAGGCTGCAACGGTTTTTCAAGCTCTGTGGCAAGCTCGGCAGCGATTGAACCTATTGTAATACCTGCGATGTAATCGAAGAAATCAAGCTGTGATATTTGCTTGTGACCTATTAATTTTGCTATTATAAATAATGCAAATGCGGATAATATTGAAGTTAAGACAACATTTATATAATTCATTTTATTCACACTTCTTTTCATTATAATAATAATTAATATTATCCCCAAAATCATTTTTTAAATACGTGAGGACAGTCTTTTTTAATAGATAACTTCACAAACCTGACCGGAAGTAAAGAATATAGAAGTCATGACCACCACTTCAAGTGGTGGTTTGATATTGGCCTTATAAGGGCCTAATACTTGCACACCTGAAAGGTGGCATCGCAAGCCAATTGCCAGCAACCTCTAAAAGAGGTTAAATTCTGCAATCTTCTTGTTTAGAT
>CACWTQ010000135.1 GCA_902763835.1 uncultured Ruminococcus sp.
ATTCTCTGCAAATATCCGTTAATTAGTATTTTTTCAGCCGTTTGTTTAGGTTTTATCAGCATTTGGGCTTGTTTTTTGGGTGGGAAGTTTAAGTCAATAACGTAAATCTCGGCTTCTTCTTCGGATAGTCCTGTCTTAATAATGCAGGGAACGGCTGTCAATCCTGCAAGCTTTCCTGCGTTCCAACGGTTATGACCTATAAGTATTTCGTATCTTGTTCCAAGCGGTTGAACAATAAGCGGTGTAAATATGCCGTTAGCTTTGATGCTTTCAACCATATCTTCAAGACGTTCTCCTGTGTAAAGAGAAAATTTATGATTATGGTATTCAACCAGTTGGTCACAGTCTATCATTTTAACCTGATTATTATCGCCAAAGCTTAACATTGCTCCGAGGTCAAAACTTGCTGTCATTGTCTATCAGCTCCTCCACATAAAAGGTACAATTACGTCTTTGTATCCAATGATATACAAAAGCATTGTTGAAACACACAGAGAACAATTGTTAAAAAATCGAGTTGATTCGATCCAACCAAAGCTTTTGTATTCCTTGATAAAATCAAAGATTACTTGTAAACAAAAAATCATCAAAAGAATAAAATTAACTAATATTCCATTCATACGCTATACTCCCCTAAAAACTCTATATTTGTATTATGTTTTATAAACTGACTTTTCAATTTACGGAGTGACTTGAAAATCGGAGAATATGTTACAACAGGCGGAAATTCTTCCTTTAGCTGTTCGTATTCTTTTTTGGTCAAGCCGGATTTCCTGTCATATTTCTTTATCATAGCTTTTTGCGATTCACACCAAAACTTTCGGCATTCTTCACAATCAAGAGATACCCAATTGTATTTAATCGTTCCGTTGACATACACCATTATTTCATTTTTCATTCCGTCCTGAACTAATTGAAGCTGTACTTTGTACCCATCGATCAGAAGCTCGACTATTCTCCAACTATAAAGCATTTCTTCAGCTTGTTTCCATTTCTCCGCTGTCATTTTTATATTCCCTCCTCTCGGCAGATACTGTAATACTTGCAAAACAAGCAACAGTATCTGCAGCATTTATTTGGTGTAAACCACCATTTGACACGTTCTATCAATTTATGAAACATCACAGATTTCTCTCCACAAGTTCTTCTGAAAGTGCCTTGTATTCTTCGCCTAAACAGTTCTTAGTTTTGCAGAGTGCTACACCACTCTCGGAGCTTTTGGTAGCTTCTACCGACTTATGTATAACGGTACTTAGCAACGTGTCCTTAAAACGCTCAGAAAGCTTTGTAAGAGCGTTTTTGCTCACCTTAGTGTTATCTACCATTGTAGGCAGAACAAACGGCTGAGAAAGCTCAGGATTGATTGTAGCCGTTATTTGAGAATGAAGAGCCGTAAGAGCTGTTAGACCGTCAATAGAAAACTTCTGTGTCTGCACCGGAATAATCATATCAGTGGCAGCAGTCAAGGCATTTATAAGCAGAACACCGAGAGCCGGCAGACAGTCAATCAGAACATAATCATAATCCGAAATAACTTCTTCGGAAAAGATACGTTTCAATACCGTTTCTCTCGACAAAGCACTCGACATTGCAACATCGGCATTCGCAAGATTAATGTCGGAGGGAATGAAATCAAGGTTATTAACCTCGTTGTGTCTAATACTTTCTTCTACTGTTTCGGGGGCTATTACAGAACGATTACAAACCGAAAGAATAAGCTGTGTCATTGTAGGCTTTCCGTCTGGTTCGGAGTAACCTAGATACTCAGAAAGGTTAGCCTGTGGTTCGATGTCAATCAGGAGAACTTTCTTGCCCTCCTCAATCGCAAGAGCCGCACCCAGATTCATTGTTGTGGTTGTCTTTCCGACACCGCTTTTCTGATTGGCAATTGCGATAATCTTAGTTTCCTTTTTTGCTCCGTTAGCAAGTTCAATAATATTAGCCATTGTCATTGTTATGAATCTCCTTTTTATTATTAAGAGAAAGAATTCTGCTAACTCCCTCAACCGTATTACTATAGTCATTGGATAGTTGTTTTAACAAATTCTTTCCTTTCGGTTCAATGTGATAATAAATTCGTGTCCTTTTCTTTCCAACAAGCTTGCTGTAATTTGTAATAAAACCATTTTCCTCAAGCTTATAAATCGCTGTGTAAAACGTATTCTGTGAAATCGTTATCATCTCATCAGATAATTCTGAAATATCTCCAACAATTTCATAAACATAACTATCTTTCTTTTCGAGGATTGATAGAATTAAAAAATCGGTTAAACCCTTTGTGAAGACATTTTTATTATCCATTTTTTCATTCACCTCGTTTTTCTCTTTCTGCACACCATTATACTACACAATAACGATATTGTCAAGTATAACGAAGAAGTTTTTTCTATTTTTTTATTTTTCTTTTTAGGCTTGAAATCCTATAAAATATACGTTATAATATACAAAACAATAAATCATTGTTTATCATAAAAGGAGTGATTATTATTAAAGCCGAAACGAGTAAAGCCGCTACTCCTGTTGAGAAAACTTTCAAGTGTCAACAGTGTGGCAACGATTTTACAACAACAGCAAACCACGCTAAATACTGTAAAGATTGTGCAAGACAAAGACAGTTTGACCGGGCAAAGGCATACAATGAAAAAAAGAAAAATTTACAGCTCCGACCGCTCGGCAGCACAGATATTTGTCCCGAATGCGGTAACGAATACCTTGTAAAAAGCGGAAGTCAAAAAGTCTGTGAAAATTGCCGTAAAAAATACACAAATAAAATGAAGTCAAAAACAAACGCTGTATACAGTGCCAAAGCTTACGATGTGATAACCGTGTACCTAAAAAAAGGAGAAAAGTCGGAGCTTAAAAATAAGTTGGAAGAGTACAAGCAGCTTTCAGGGGAAGATATAAGTGTAAACGAATTTATTAACGAAGCAATTAAAAAAATGCTCAAAGAATTAGATTCAAAAATAGCCGACCTTGAATTGCCTTTTTAAGTATTATAATTCCTGTTTTCTCTCCTTAGTTGCACCCTTATCAAGATAATCTTGAATAGTCTGACGAATGTAGTCGAGTTCTTTTAGCTCGGCTACAATTTTTTTGTATTGGGTATTTTTTGTGTTCCGTTCTTCGATAAGCTTTTTCTTATCGGCTTGTAATTTTTCTATTGACGGAACTTTGCGGTTCGGAAATTTTGCTGACATTTCCGCAACAGCATTGTCATAATGCTTAAGCTCCTTTTCGTGTTCCTTAGCAAACTTTTTCTTAAAGGTTGCTTTTCGGTATTCGTCTTTGACAGGCTTGTACTTATAATATTGATTTATCATACGAATGCTGTCCGATATATCATCTATCTTTGACTGTAAATCATTCAGCTCTCCGACAAGCTGCACACGTTCTCCGTAGGTCGTAACGGAACGGTTTTCAAGCTCTGTTTGGTCTGCGATTCCTTTAGTGGTTAAAATATTAAGAACCTTAGAAGCTTCTTTCATATTCTGAATTTCCGCCCAACGCTGTAAGCCTTTTGCTTGTTCCATACGCTCTGTTGTTGTATTAATTATTTTAGTTCTCTGCTTGAGTTTTGTTTGACCTGTTCTCAACAGATAGCCCTGCTCAATACGTTTTTTTATTTGAGGAACATCGTAATACCAACCGAGAGTACGTCCTCTTGCAAATTTCTGTTGGTCGGGTAAACGGAATTTTATTTTGATAGTATTCTTGGGACGATAGACAACTTCGACTTCTTTTTCTCGAAGTTTCTTTAAAAAATCATCGAAATCTTCACTTTCCATTATAGTTC
Organism: uncultured Ruminococcus sp.; assembly: GCA_902763835.1. Classification (GTDB taxonomy): domain Bacteria; phylum Bacillota; class Clostridia; order Oscillospirales; family Acutalibacteraceae; genus RUG592. Next base: position 3,794 of record CACWTQ010000135.1, read on the forward strand.
TATCAATAACATTTTTAAGCTGAGTTTTCCACGATTTTCCTTGTTTGTCCATTTCCCATTCGTAGTGTTTTTTACCCTTGCCGAGTTCGGGATTTTTTATAACATTGAGTTCGTTTTCAAGACACAGTTCATCGCTGTATTTTTGAATGTCTTTGTAAACTTTACCGCCACGGTTCAGCAAAGTTTCAAAGCTTTTATATTCTACAAAATCAACCTGATTAAAGATGATGTGATTATGTATATGGTTCTTGTCAATATGAGTTGCAATAACGTATTGGAACGAATTCCCGAGCAGCTTTTCGGCAAGTTGAGTGCCTATTAAATGAGCCTGTTCGGGAGTAACTTCACCGGGTAAAAATGACTGTATCATATGCTGTGCAAGTATGGTAGTTCTGCCCGAACCCATACGGCGAATCTCATCAAATTCTTTCTCCGCTTTAATACCGTTTGCAGTACAGCCGAGCGTACTAACGAGCATTCCGTTGTCAGTTTTGCTCTCGTTAAGAATGTAGTCTATGGCTTTGTACAATGTAACATTGATTGGATGGATTGAAGTTGTTGCCATATTTGCTCTACCTTTCCTTGTATTTCTTGAATGTCATCGGAGTAAACTTGATGAGTAGAATTTACTCTGAGTGCTATCTGATTGATATTATTTTTTATACCGATAATATCACGTCTAAGGGACTTAAAATAATCGGCGGAATAATTTATTATCCGACCAGTAATTGCAATTTTTCTGAGGTAACTGCTGACATTTTTACTGCCGGAAAGTTTAGCTTTTTTCTCAATAAATTCTTTTTCTTCAGAAGAAACTCTGAATCGCATTGTTACATTGCGTAATTCAGCTATTTCTTCATCAGCGGACGAATCTTTTTTATTTTCCGTATTCATAAAATGCTCCCCTTATTTCAACTGTGGACAGAAATAGATGCCCTCAAACCTTCTGCAGCGTAAGCAGCCGCTATAAAAAACAGAATAATGGGTACTGCCTTTATAAGCACTTCTACAAATAATTCCAACCAAAATGATTTACCTTTTTGCTCTGCGTTCTCCTTACTCTTAGCTTCGTCAATGATAAAATTTTCCTTTTCTTTTTTCACTGTCTGTTTCCTCCTGTTAATATTTCGTTTACTGTTTTGTCTTTCGGTTATAAATAAAAATGCGTAAGCATTTTTATTTGATTTTGTAACTATTCAGTCCCCTAAAAAATGGTAGGCAAAATCCAATTTATATGATATAATATTAGATAGAGAAAGGCGGTGGAGCAGATGCCATTTAC
>CACWTQ010000136.1 GCA_902763835.1 uncultured Ruminococcus sp.
ACTGCGGCACGGAGGGGGTCAGACCCCCCACACCTAGTAATCATCGTTTACGGCGTGGACTACCAGGGTATCTAATCCTGTTTGCTACCCACGCTTTCGTGCCTGAGCGTCAGTTAAAGCCCAGTAGGCCGCCTTCGCCACTGGTGTTCCTCCCTATCTCTACGCATTTCACCGCTACACAGGGAATTCCGCCTACCTCTACTTCACTCAAGCTACGCAGTTTCAAATGCAGTTCAAGGGTTGAGCCCTTACATTTCACATCTGACTTGCATAGCCGCCTACGCACCCTTTACACCCAGTAAATCCGGACAACGCTCGCTCCCTACGTATTACCGCGGCTGCTGGCACGTAGTTAGCCGGAGCTTATTCGTTAAGTACCGTCACTTTCTTCGTCCTTAACAAAAGAAGTTTACAATCCGAAGACCTTCAATCCTTCACGCGGCGTTGCTGCGTCAGGGTTTCCCCCATTGCGCAATATCCCCCACTGCTGCCTCCCGTAGGAGTCTGGGCCGTGTCTCAGTCCCAATGTGGCCGCTACCGATCGTTGCCTTGGTGGGCTGTTACCCCGCCAACTAGCTAATCGGACGCGAGTCCATCTAAAAGCGGATTACTCCTTTGATATCAAAGTCATGCGGCTTCGATATGTTATGCGGTATTAGCGTTCTTTTCAGAACGTTATCCCCCTCTTCTAGGCAGGTTACTCACGCGTTACTCACCCGTCCGCCACTAAGTTACTTCAAACCGAAATTCTTGGTAACTCCGTTCGACTTGCATGTGTTAGGCACGCCGCCAGCGTTCGTCCTGAGCCAGGATCAAACTCTCTAAAAAATTGTATTTTAAAACGTTTCCGTTTTGAAATCTTTTTTCAGAGTTTTGAAGCTCTTAAAACTTTACGCTAAGCGTATATTTTTGACATTTGTTGTGTTGTCTTCACTGAATTCTTTGAGTATTTTCTCAAAGTAATTACGGGTTATCTATATTTGTGTTGTTTAATTTTCAAGGTCCTTTTGCTGTTTTTGAGAAGTTTCTTTCTCGCTGACAGCTTATTTATTATATCATATCGTTTTTCTTTTGTCAAGACTTTTTTGAAATTTTTTTAACGTTTTGTTTTTGCCCTCTCGAAGAGTGCTTATCTATAATACCAAATTTTTTTGCTTTTGTCAAGACTTTTTTTGAAATTTTCTCAAATTTTTTCAAAGTCTTTTTGACGAAAGATTTTGATATTATGTTGTGTTTACAGCTTCAAAAGTTCTTGAAAAACCGCTTGATTCACCGTCTGTCGGGTCTTTGGTTTTCCTCCCTCTTGAAGAGTGCTTATCTATAATATCAAATTCTTCGGGTTTTGTCAACAGGTTTTCTGAAATTTTTCTGTAATTTTTTCGATTCATACAATATAATGTATTTCTGTTTTTTAAACCAAAAAAATTTGTAGAATTTTATCATTTTCTTATTGACTGGAAAATCATTTTGTTTTATAACTTTATTTTATACCCTCTTCAATTTCACTGTAAAGCTCAAAATCAAACGGAATATCATTATCATAAAGAAAACTGTCATCTATAAAAGCAACATCATCTACATACTCCTTTAAAACACTTTCCTCACAGTAATAGTGTTCGCAGTATTTTTCAATATAAACATTATTATCTTTCAGAAGCTTTGCTATACTTTCGGGGCAGCTGTTCATCAGCAATGCAACCGGATATGTACTGCAAGGATAACCGTAATAATCGGTCACGGTCTTTCCGTTGGTTCTGCATATGAAATACCAATTACGGCGGCTGTCGTCCTCCAGTCTGCACCAAATGTTGTTTATAGTTTCAAGCTTACCGGCAATATCATTTGAATGATAATTTTTCGATTGTTTAACAGCTGTTTCAAACACTTTTGAAATATCTCTGTACAAAGATGAATACATTACTTTTCCTCTCTCCTTTTTGCGAATTTTCTCATCAAATTTTCATAAACTTCGGTAGCCGTACAGCCGACCGCATAGCATAAAATATCCGGTAAGTCAAATTTTGTACCTATAGCGACACGGATATTTTCATTTGTAATCCCAAGCCTATCAACAATACTTATCCCTTGCATTATCTCAACAAACACTGCAAACAGGAACACCGAAACACTTAACCACGGAAATTTCTCGGGTATAATAATTCTTGTAAATGTATAAATAACTACTACAACAAGCATATCTCCGACATATCCACGCACAAATCCGTGAGCGAATTTACCTATCAAAACTTCAATTCCGACTAAAATTATAAATGCTATTAAATATAATATTCTTTTCTTCATAATTTATTTCCTTTTAGCACACAAAAATTCCCCTCACTCAACAACGCAAAGCAAGGGGATTCTTTTATTCGTCAATTTTCTCAAAGAAACCGATTCTTCTGAAACGGTTATATCTGTTGTCAAGAAGTTCGTCATTAGACAAGTCCATAAGAACTTTCAAATCCTTTTTAATCTGATGTCTTATAGAGTTGCACATCTTATCGAAGTTATCGAAATCCTCAGTAATGATGCCCTCGATAACCTTAAACTCTCTCATATCGCTTGCAGTGATTTTCAAACAAGCCGCTGCATCTGCGACCTTTCCGCTGTCTTTCCAAAGAATACTTGCACAGCCCTCGGGAGAAATTACGGAGTACACGGCATTTTCGAGCATATAAACCCTATCCGCCGTAGCAAGTGCCAATGCACCGCCGCTTCCGCCTTCGCCGATAACAAAGGTTATAACAGGCGTATTAAGCCCCATCATTTCGAGAATATTTTCAGCAATAGCCTGACCCTGACCACGCTCTTCAGCCTCAGCTCCGCAGAATGCACCCAATGTATCCACAAAGCAAATAACGGGGCGGTGGAACTTCTCAGCCTGTTTCATAAGGCGGAGAGCCTTTCTGTAACCCTCGGGCTTGGGGCAGCCGAAATTCTTTGCAAGTCTGCTCTGTAAGTCCGTACCCTTATCGATAGCAATAAATGTTGCCGGGATTCCGTCGTCAAGATAGCCGATACCGCTGTAAATAGCCGCATCATCGCCGTAACGTCTGTCACCGTGGAGTTCGATTATATCTTTGAAAATTTCGTTCACATACGCACTGCCGGTGGGTCGGGTGCTTGCTCTTGCAGTTTTCAGTTTTTCATACGGTGTCATAATCAATCATTCCCACCCTTCTTTGAATGAATACCCAGTAAGTTAGACAATGTTTCTCTAAGCTTCTCTCTGGGAACTATTGCATCTACGAAGCCGTGTTCAAGCAAGAACTCCGCACTCTGGAAATTATCGGGAAGCTTTGACTTTGTTGTCTGCTCGACAACTCTTCTTCCTGCAAAGCCAATCAACGCTTTAGGCTCTGCAAGGATAATATCTCCCTGCATAGCAAAGCTTGCCGTACAGCCGCCTGTTGTGGGGTCGGTGAGAACGGTAATATACAGGTTGCCTGCGTTTGAATGACGCTTGACTGCACCGCTGACTTTCGCCATCTGCATAAGCGACACAATACCCTCCTGCATTCTTGCACCGCCCGAAGCGGTGAAGCCGATTACAGGTAAGCTGTTTTCGGTTGCGTACTCAAAAATCGATGTGATTTTCTCGCCGAGAACAGAACCCATACTTGCCATCATAAATCTTGAATCCATTACAAAGAATGCAAACTCCTTACCGTTAATTTTTGCAGTACCGCAGACAACGGCATCTTTTTCATTTGTGGATTTCTTAGCCTTTTCAAGCTTTTCGGCATAATTCGGGAACTCAAGAAAGTCAACGCTTTCAAATGTATCGAACATCTCCGTGCAGGATTTTTTATCGCAAAAAGATTTTATTCTTTCCTTGCCGCCCATACGGAAATATTTACCACAATGGGGGCATATCATATTATTTTTAAGCAGCTGGTGCTTAGAACTTTCGTTATTGCAGCCTTTGCAGACAAGCGTAACATTCTCAGTGCTTTTAATTAGAGAATCAAGGTCTGTCTGCGGCTGACCCGTGAGGTTTTTAAAAAAATTAGTAAATACGTTTGCCATTACATCAAAACCTTTTTATTAAAAAATCTTATATCACGCACTCTTCCGAAATACGGAGCGAGTGCGTGAGTTTCAGGCTGTACCGTTATATTATTTTAAAAGAGCAAATGAGAACTGAGCGCTTACGCAAAGCTTGCCGTCAACATATGCTTTGCCCTCCGCAAAGTAGAACGGTCCTTTGTTTCTTGTGATTTTGCACTCTGTTTCGATAGTATCGCCTGGAAGAACCTTGTTCTTGAACTTAACCTTATCAAGTCCTGTAAAATACGGAGTAGAACCGCCCGACACATCTGCAAGAAGAACACAGCTGGACTGTGCCATAATCTCGCAGAGGATAACTCCCGGAACTACCGGATTTCCGGGGAAGTGACCCTGCAAGAACCACTCCTCGCCTGTTATATGCTTTTTGCCGTAAGCCACACCGTCTTTAACCTCTGCTTCATCGATAAGAAGCATATTGTCACGGTGAGGAATTATATTTTTTATCTCTTCAATGTTCATCTTTTAGTCCTCCACAAGCTTAAATGCCAAGCAAGCGTTATGACCGCCGAAGCCTAAATTTGTTGAAAGTGCAAGGTCAATCTCTGTTTCTACAGCCGTATTCGGAGTGTAGTTGAGGTCGCACTCTTCATCGGGTTCTAAAAGGTTGATTGTCGGCGGAACAATATTGTTTCTGAGTGCCTGAATAGCCGTGATAGCTTCAATTGCACCTGCCGCACCGAGCATATGACCCGTCATTGACTTTGTTGAGCTGATGTGGAGTTTATATGCATCGTCACCGAAAACATTCTTGAATGTCTTTGTTTCGGTAAGGTCGTTCAAGTGAGTGCTTGTACCGTGAGCGTTTATGTAGATTTTGCTTGCATCTACATCACCCAAATCCTTGATAGCCTCTCTTATGGCATTAGCCGTACACTGTGCTTCGGGGTCGGGAGAAGTGACGTGATAAGCGTCGCAGGTTGAGCCATAGCCGACAACCTCGGCATAAATCTTCGCACCTCTTGCCTTAGCGTGTTCGTAATCCTCGAGAATAAGAGCCGCCGCACCCTCACCTAGAACGAAGCCTTGTCTTCTTTTATCGAACGGTACAGAAGCCGTGTCACGAGTTTCGGCAGCCGACAAAGCCTTGCACTGACCGAAGCCTGCAACGGTCAGCGGATTTACGGCAGCTTCCGAACCGCCGCATATAATAGCATCGGCATAGCCGTGCTTAATAGCTCTGTATGCTTCGCCGACAGCGGTCGAACCTGTGGCACAAGCTGTGGAAACAGCCATATTAACGCCCTGAGCCTTAAAGGCAATAGCGATATTTCCTGCTGCGATATTGTAAATCATTTTCGGGATAAAGAGAGGAGAAACTCTTCTCGCACCCTTTTCCAGAAATGTGGAATGTTCCGATGTAAAAGTATCGAATCCGCCGACACCCGAACCGAAATAAACTCCGAATCTTGTCGGTTCTACATTACCGATAATTCCGCTGTCGTCAACGGCTTCCTTAGCCGCATAGACTGCGTACTGTGAAAAAAGATCCATTTTACGGAGCTGGCTCTTTTCAACTGCCGTGGTAAGGTCAACATTCTTGACCTCGCCCGCAAATTTATATTTTGAATCGGAGGCATCAAACTTTGTAATCAAATCAATACCGTTGACACCCTTAACTGCGTTTTCCCAGTATTCTTTGGCATTATTGCCAATCGGGGTGAGTGCACCCATACCGGTTACAACTACTCTGTTCATTTCCTTTCCTCCTTTTTTTTTAACACGTGAAGATAGTCCTTTTGAACAATAACTTCACGTACCCGACCGAGAATCGGTATTAGTCGGGAGTTTTATACCATTTTTTTAACACGTGAAGATAGTCCTTTTAAGCAATAACTTCACGNNCGGGAGTTTTATACCATTTTTTTAACACGTGAAGATAGTCCTTTTAAGCAATAACTTCACGTACCCGACCGAGAATCGGTATTAGTCGGGAGTTTTATATCAACTTCATTCAGTGCGATAACATTCACACCAAATACTTTATGTGCTTTGCACACTTCATTAATAATTGCCTGCAATTCTAAATTTACATTGCAAGTCCGCCGTCTACACGGATAACCTCGCCCGTAACGTAGGACGCATCGTCCGAACAAAGGAACGATATAACATTTGCAACGTCCTCGGGAAGTCCTCCCCTCTTCATAGGAATCGCATTTGTAAACTGTTCCTTAACCTTATCGCTGAGTGTATTCGTCATATCTGTAATAATATATCCCGGTGCAACTGCATTAACTGTTACTCCTCTGCCTGCAAGCTCTCTGGCAACAGACTTTGTAATACCTATAACTCCTGCCTTAGATGCGGAATAGTTAGCCTGTCCTGCATTACCCTGAAGACCTACTATCGACGATACATTCACAATTCTGCCTGCACGCTTCTTCATAAAATGTGTATAGGTGTGCTTAATCATATTGAATGTACCTTTGAGATTTACATTGATAACAGAATCAAAATCAGCTTCGCCCATTTTGATTACAAGCTTATCTCTTACGATACCTGCATTGTTTACGAGAATATCAATACCTCCGAACTCCTCGATAACCTTGTCAACCGTTGCTTTCGACTCCTCGAAGTTTGATACGTCACAGTAGTAAAGTCCTACCTTAACGCCAAGCTCTTCAAGCTCTTTCTTAGCATTCTCGCCCTCGGCTGTATCACCGACATAGAGAATGGCAATATTTGCACCCTGAGAAGCAAGTTTTTTTGCAACCGCAAGTCCGATACCTCTTGACGCACCCGTAACTACGGCTGTTTTATTTTCCAAACTCATTGTATGTGTTCCTCCGTTTTTAATCAGCGGTTAATTTGTCTAACTGCCGAAATTTATATATCTAAAGCGTCAAGTGTTTCCTTATTATCAACATTGAAAACCTTGACATCACCGTTAATTTTCTTGATAAGACCCGAAAGTGTTTTACCCACACCGACTTCGATGAAAGTATCAACACCCTCTTTGATAAGATTTTCAACAGTTTTCTGCCACTGCACCGGACTTATAACCTGAGCCTTGATAAGCGACCTGTAGTCCTTGCTGAAATCGTCGCTGCCGTACGGTCTTGCCGTGACGTTGCTGTAAAGCGGCACTTTAGGTTCGCTGATACTAATATTTTCAAGGTATTCTCCCAGCCCCTTAGCCGCACTGTTCATAAAAGGCGAATGGAATCCGCCGCTTACGGCAAGCTTAACTCCTCTGCCTTTTTCGGCTTTAACGGCTTCTGCAAATTTATCCGCATTCTCTTCGGAAGTAGCGACAACCGTCTGTGCAGGACTGTTGTAATTTACAGGATAGGTATCCTCAAACTCTGCGGCAATCTCCTCAACCTTTTCGGGAGGAAGTTTTAAAACCGCAACCATTGTGCTTTTTCTTTCGTTTGCGGAAATATCCATAAGCTCGCCACGCTTGCATACAAGCTTGAATGCTTCTTCGTAACTAAGCATTCCCGAAAATCCCAAGCCTGCAATCTCGCCCAAGGAAAAGCCTGCAACATAGTCGGGTTTAATGCCCTTTTCGACTACAGCTGCTGCCGCAGCCAAATCCACCGTGAAAACGCACGGCTGAGTATTTACGGTTCTGTTGAGAACTTCTTTATCTGCTTCAAAGCACTGAGCGGAAGTACCCTCACGAATGCTGTCCGCCATATCAAAAACAGCCTTTGCGGCAGGAGAGCAATCATAAAGATCCTTGCCCATACCCGTGTACTGAGAGCCTTGACCCGAGAAAACAAATGCTATTTTACCCATTTTGAAGCACCTCCCAAAAGCTCTTCTGCCTGTGTGAAAATTTCCGTTATAATCTCTTCGGCAGTCTGCTCTTTAGTGATAAGACCCGAAATCTGACCTGCAAGCACGGAACCGTTCTTAACGTCACCCTCTACAGCAGCTTTTCTCAAAGCACCGACACCGAGGTTTGCAACTGTTTCGGAGGTTGCTTCGGGAGCATACTCTTCTTTAATAAAGTTTCTTGTAAAGGCGTTCTTAATGCCACGACAGGTATTTCCGCCGAAACGTCTGCCTGTTGTTGCCGTGGAAATGTCACTTGCTTTAATAACTGCGTCTTTATAGTTCTGATGAACTCCACATTCTTTTGCAACAAGGAATCTTGTGCCGAGCTGAACACCGCTTGCACCGAGCATAAATGCTGCCGCAACTCCTCTGCCGTCACCGATACCGCCTGCCGCAATGACAGGGATATTTACAGCGTCAACAACCTGAGGAACGATAGCCATAGTCGTAAGCTCGCCTATATGGCCGCCCGACTCCTGACCCTCTGCAACTACAGCGGTTGCACCGCATTTTTCCATTTTCTTAGCCATTGAAACGGACGCAATAACAGGAATAACCTTAATGCCTGCTTCAATCCACATCTCCATAAATTTGGAAGGACTGCCTGCACCTGTTGTAACAACGGGGACTTTCTCCTCTGCCACAACCTTAGCCACCTCTTCCGAATGGGGACTTTGAAGCATAATATTAACACCGAACGGCTTGTCTGTAGCCGATTTGGCAATTTTAATCTGTTCACGCAAATAATCGCTGTCTGCATTCATAGCCGAAATAATGCCCAGACCGCCTGCATTTGAAACTGCTGCGGCGAGCTTTCCGTCGGCAATCCATGCCATACCGCCTTGGAAGATAGGGTACTTTATTCCGACAGCTTCACAAATCGGAGAATTAATCATTGATTTACCTCTTTTATTATTTTTTAAATTATAATTATATTATAAAGACTATAGACTTAATCGGCAACAAGCCTTATAAGTCTACTCCAAATTTTCTTATCATTAACATTTTAAAATCACAGATATATTTTTCGGAAATACGGAATACGTTTTTTTAACGAAGCCGTATTTCCGAAAACAATCTCAGCTAATTGTTTACTGTAAATTAGGAACTGTTTGGAAATAAGTTGAACAATTTAGACAAGTATAAATGTTTAAGTTATTTTCTGACAGTCCCTTAGCCAATCTTTGCCTCAACAGCAGCAACAAGGTCGCCAACTGTCTTTGTGTCGGCAGAAGCCTCGAATTCGATATCGAACTCGTCCTCAATGCTCATAGCGATTTCTGTGATATCGAGGGAGTCAATGCTCAAATCCTCGAACTTTGTGTCTTCCTTAATCTCGGAAACGTCAACGTCAATTTTCTCTGCAATCAATTCTGCAACTTTCTCAAATACCATAGTAGTGTACTCCTTATAAGTTATTTTTTACTTTATATATTAACGCAGTTTTTATGTAACTCCGCTAATTTTAAATTCGTAATGCGGTCGGCAATGCCAACGGAAAACACGTGAATAACCTTTTTTAATTTTATACTCGAAAATGAAAACATTGAGCAAGTGTTTAGCAATATCAATTTTTATAAAGGCTTGACAGTTCAATTTCAAATATTAAGAAAAATATAATTTCCCAATATTTTAGACACCGAGTATAGCTTTGTATAAACTAATTATAAAAAACAATTACTAAATCAACTTCCGGTCGGGTACGTAAGGAACTGTTGGGAAATAAGTTGAACAATTTAGACGCAGGATAATTTGTTCTGTGTTAGGCACAACACCGCAGGAATACTGACGTATTTCAAGGTCCACTGCTACCATTCAAAGACGGTTGCTCCGCTGGAAAGTCCTCCGCCGAATGCCGCAAGAAGAACTTTATCTCCTCTTTTAAGCATACCTTTTCTGTTCATCTCGTCAAGTGCTATCGGTATGCTTGCTCCCGATACATTTCCGAAACGCTCAATGTTTACATACCATTTATCTATGTCAATGCCTGTTTTAGGCTGTGCGAAATCGATAATTCTCTTGTTTGCCTGATGAGGTACTACAAAATCAATATCGTCTTTTGTAAGACCCGTTTTCTCAAAAAGCTCCTTGATGTCGTGCGTAATTGAGTTTACGGCAAACTTGAAAGTAGCCTGTCCGTTCATATAAAGATACGGATGCTCCTGCTCTACCTTATAGAAAGGCGAACAGCCGTCCTTTGCGGGAATATTGATAACATCGTTGCCGCCCTTTGCGTGGATAACGGAATCATAATAACCCTCTTCCGACGTTTCAAGAACAACAGCCGCAGCACCGTCGCCGAAAATAACGCATGTACTTCTGTCCGACCAGTCAAGCAGCTTGCTCATACGCTCCGCACACACAACAAGAACCTTTTTCGCACGTTTTCTCTCTATGTAGCCCATAGCCGTTTCAACAGCAAAAAGGAATCCTGAACACGCAGCACTTACGTCAAACGCAACGCAGTCGCCGACTTCCAATCTGTTCTGAATCATACAGGCAAGCGACGGACATGCCGTATCGCTTGAAATGGTAGCTGCAACAATCAAATCAATTTCATTGCTTGAAATACCTGCATTCTCAACAGCCGCTCTCGCAGCTTTCTCACCCATATCAAGAGTTGTATCGTTTATGCTTACTCTTCTTTCCTTAATGCCGACACGCTTGGAAATCCACTCGTCGGAGGTTTCAACGATTTTTGCCATATCATCGTTAGTGACAACATTATCGGGAACATAACTGCCTGTTCCTATAATTTTAAAATTCATGATTGCACTCCTTAATCATATCATTTCATTTCTTCTGAAAACGCTTTACAATAATTAGTACCAGTTTTTTTAAAAAGGTTACACCGAATCGGAAAAAATTTTTAAAAGCTTTTCCGAAAAATTCTCATATTTTAATAAAAAAATTTTATTTTTTTTTAATCGGGATTCTTAAAATTCAACACCTGTCAAACTCAATAAGAATTTTACCAAAAAAATGTAGATAATCTTTTAATAAATCAAATATTTATTATGAACAGGCGGTCAACTCCCACAGGAGATACGTGAAGATAGTTTTAAATTGACGAAAGTTCACGTACCCCACCGGCGGAAAACGTCCGCAAGAAATTTGTTGTAAAGTTTTCGTTGAGCGAAAAAAGGATTTAACAAAATAATAACTACGAATTACACATTATCAGATGTTGACAGAGTTTTCTTTAAATATTATAATTATAGATAAGAACAATTTTTAAAGTTCGAGGTGTATTATGAGTAAACGCAAAAGTAGGATAAATTCCTTTCTCACTGCAATATTTATTGTCTTATCCTGTGCCGCTGTTTTAGTCGGCTGCGGTGAGAACAATACAGACAACATCAACAGCACCGTTACCGAAAACGAATCAACCGACCTTTCAATTTATCCTACCTCGGCAAGAAGACTCCGACCTCTATAGGTCGGGGATGAATTGCCGTCAGCCCGTAGGGCTGAGAATAACTTGACATCTCAAAAATATGATGATACGATATAATTGTAAATTTGTTGTGACAATAATGAGGTGAGGAGCATTGAACAAAGCGTATAAATTCAGAATATATCCAAATTCGGAGCAAAAGACAATGCTCTCAAAAACCTTTGGCTGTACACG
>CACWTQ010000137.1 GCA_902763835.1 uncultured Ruminococcus sp.
AAAATGTTTCACGTGAAACAACGGAAGTCTTACGATAAAAATTTATTAAGAACAGAGAGTAGATGTTAAACAAAAAATGTTTCACGTGAAACAACGGAAATCTTACTATAAAAATTTATTAAGAACAGAGTAGTAAATGTTAAACAAAAAATGTTTCACGTGAAACAATGTAAGTTCTTACAATGAAAATTTATGAAGAATAGGACAGTAGAATGTTAAACAAAAAATGTTTCACGTGAAACAACGGAAGTCTTACGATAAAAATTTATTAAGAACAGAGTAGTAGATGTTAAACAAAAAATGTTTCACGTGAAACAACGGAAATCTTACGATAAAAATTTATTAAGAACAGAGTAGTAGATGTTAAACAAAAAATGTTTCACGTGAAACAATGTAAGTTCTTACAATGAAAATTTATGAAGAATAGGACGGTAGAATGTTAAACAAAAAATGTTTCACGTGAAACAATGGAATTTTTTACGATAAAAATTTATGAATAACAGGAGGACAGTTCTGTATGATTAAAAAAGTCGCCCGCAAGCCTTTGAAAAGACTTGATCAAAACTTTAAGAGATGTTACAACTGTTAAAATTTATAAATAAAAAGTAAAAATATAGAAAAAACACTTTAAATTATTACTATAAAATGCTATAATAGTAAAGGTAGAAGTTTTTAATAAACTTACGTTACACTACGCAATAGATATGCTAAAAATAGAAAGAAAGGATATTCAGAATGAGTAAAATTATTGCAATAGCCAACCAAAAGGGCGGTGTAGGAAAAACTACAACTGCCGTGAATCTTTCTGCAGGTCTTGGCAAAATGGGTAAAAAGGTTCTTTTGATAGATATTGATCCGCAGGGCAATGCTACAAGCGGTGTCGGTGTTGATAAGAGAGCAGTTAAGTACAGCACTTACAGTATTTTCGTTGAGGGTGTCAGCGGAAAAGATACGGTAGTAAAAACACAGTTTGAGAATCTCGATATTCTTCCGTCAAGTCTTGACCTCGCTGCCGCCGAGCTTGAAATCGCCGACAGGGAGCATAGAGAGTCTATTCTTAAAAATGCCGTTATTCCACTTCGTGATGTGTATGATTACATAATTATCGATTGTCCGCCGTCGCTTGGCTTGATTACTGTAAACGCTTTGTGCCTTTGCGATACGATACTTGTGCCTATTCAGTGCGAATTTTATGCGTTGGAAGGACTTTCTCAGCTTATGAATACGGTAAGAAGAGTGAAACGTTCATATAACGAACATATCGACATCGAGGGTGTACTACTTACAATGTATGACGGAAGACTTAATCTTACTCAGCAGGTTGTTGAAGAGGTTAAGAGATTTTTCCCTCGCAAGGTGTTCAATACTGTTATTCCGAGAGCTGTCAGACTTAGCGAAGCACCGAGTTTCGGTACTCCGATTATGTACTACGACAGAAACGGAAAGGGCAGTGTGGCTTATATGGATCTTTCCAAGGAAATCGATAAGAAAAAATAAAGGAGTATAAAAATGGCAGCTAAAAAAAGCGGATTGGGCAGGGGTTTGAGCGAAATTTTTATGCAGAACGAAAGCGAAGACACAAACAGCGTAGTTACTCTCAAAATTTCGGAAATCGAACCGAACAAAAAACAGCCCCGTCAAGATTTTGAACCCGAGGCTTTGAATGAATTGTCCGACTCAATTGCCCAGCATGGTGTTTTGCAGCCGCTTGTGGTACGTCCGGTTTTCGGCGACGGTTATGAAATTGTCGCCGGAGAAAGACGTTTCAGAGCTGCAAGAATGGCAGGTCTGACCGAAGTTCCCGTTGTTATCAGAGAACTTACCGACGAGCAGACAATAGAGCTTGCCTTGATTGAAAATTTGCAGAGAGAGGATTTATCCGACCTGGAGCTTGCTATGGGTTATCAGTCGCTTATAAAAGAGTATGATTTAACGCAGGAGCAAATTGCAAGTATAGTTAATAAATCTCGTTCCTCTGTTGCAAATGCACTCAGGCTTACAAAGCTTCCGGAAAGCGTTAAAACCTTGCTTACAAACGGTGATATTTCTTCGGGTCATGCAAGAGCAATTCTCGGTTTGACTAATGATGAGATTATGGAAGCAGTTGCAAGGGAAGTTATTGAGAATGAAATGTCGGTTCGTGAAACAGAAAAGCGTGTGCAGGAAATAAACAATGACGGCGAAGCTATTCAGGAGAAACAGGTTGTTGTTAAGGAGAAAACCGACAAACGACCTCAATATTATCGTGAGGTTGAGCTTTCACTTACGGAGAGTTTTGGAAGAAAGGTTTTTGTTAATCAGAAGAACAAGTCAAGCGGTACTCTGGTGCTGGAATTTTACGGTGAAGACGATTTGAAAGAGCTTTTGAAACGTTTCAAAGACGACGATTAAGCGGACAACGTCCGCAGGAGATACGTGAAGATAGTCTTTTTAAGTAATAACTTCACGTACCCGACTGAGAGGGATTGCTATAGAATTAGTTTTTAATTTGATTGTTATTGTACTTAAAAAAAGTCGGTCAAAAACTACCGCATAAGATTAACTTTTGGTCGGGTAATAAAAGTTAAGGATAAAACAAAACTATCTACACGTGTTAAAAAAACGATATGGAGTAAAAAGGAGATTAGTCACAAATGATAGACATTAAGTTTTTGAGGGAGAACCCCGATATTGTCAAGGAGAACATCAAGAAGAAGTTTCAGGATAGTAAACTTCCGCTTGTTGACGAGGTTATAGAGCTTGACAATCAGAGAAGAGCAACTCAGCAGAAAGCCGATTCTTTGAGAGCCGAAAGAAATAAATATTCAAAGCAAATCGGTGCGTTGATGGGTCAGGGTAAAAAGGAAGAGGCAGAGCAGGTTAAAAAGCTCGTTACCGAGAAATCGGAGGAGCTTGCACAGCTTGAAGTTCTCGAAAATGAACTCGGCGAAAAGGTCAAGAAGAATATGATGATTATTCCCAACATCATTGACGAGAGTGTTCCGATTGGCAAGGACGACAGCGAAAACATTGAAATCCAAAAGTACGGCGACCCGTTTGTACCAGATTTTGAGATTCCTTATCATACCGATATTATGGAAAAACTCAACGGCATTGACCTCGAAAGTGCAAGACGTGTTGCAGGCAACGGCTTTTACTATCTTATGGGCGATATCGCAAGACTTCACTCCGCTGTTATCAGCTATGCCCGTGACTTTATGATTGACAGAGGTTTCACTTACTGCGTTCCGCCGTTTATGATTAGAAGCGATGTTGTTACAGGCGTTATGAGCTTTGCGGAAATGGACGCTATGATGTACAAGATTGAGGGCGAGGATTTATACCTTATCGGTACAAGTGAGCATTCGATGATTGGTAAGTTTATCGATACTGTCATTAAGGAAGAGGAGCTTCCGAAGACCTTGACCAGCTATTCTCCGTGTTTCAGAAAAGAAAAGGGTGCTCACGGCATTGAGGAGCGTGGTGTTTATCGTATTCATCAGTTCGAGAAACAGGAAATGATTGTTGTTTGCAAACCCGAGGAGAGTAAAATGTGGTTTGATAAACTCTGGCAGAATACCGTTGATTTGTTCCGTTCGCTTGATATTCCCGTGCGTACTCTCGAATGCTGTTCGGGTGACCTTGCGGATTTGAAGGTTAAGAGTATCGATGTTGAAGCGTGGTCGCCACGTCAGAAGAAATATTTCGAGGTTGGTTCTTGCTCAAATCTCGGAGATGCTCAGGCTCGCAGATTGAAGATTAGAGTTAGTGCAGGAAAGAATAAGTATTTTGCACATACTTTGAATAATACCGTTGTTGCACCACCGAGAATGTTGATTGCATTTTTGGAGAATAATCTTAATGAGGACGGTTCGGTTAGAATACCGGAAGCTTTAAGACCGTATATGGGCGGTAAAGAAGTTATAAAATAAATATAGCTGTAAAATAGCGAAGCCTGTTAAAAGTTTGGTCAAGCTTTTTAAAGCTTGCAGGTCAAGGGCAGAGCCCTTGTCGCTGACGAAACAAATTATCAAAGAAAGATAAACTTCCCTCAGCGAAACTGAATAAACTATGCTTAGAGAATAAAAAATAAAAGCATATACCAAAAATGTATCTATCCGCAAAAGCGAAAACAGGCAACAGCACAGCGAATTGCCGGTCGTAGAAAAATAAAATCAATATTCAACCTGACTCCAGCGGACGTTGTCCGCAGAATTGCCGGTCAAAAAAAGATAAAGTTAAAATACAGCTATAAAAAAAGAGGGCAGACTGCTTAGGCGGTTTGTCCTTTTGAGTAATATAAAAAAAAATATGATGATAAAAATGTTTTCTCTCATATTTTTATTCGGAGAAAACAATCTTATATTTAACAGGAGTGTGAAAAAGCTATGATAAAAGCAGTCTTTTTCGATTTGGACGGAACTCTTCTGAGCAGTAAGAAATTTATTTCGCAATCGGCAGTCACAATGTTAAAAACTTGCCGTGACCAAAACATCAAACTTTTCACCGCAACCGCAAGAACTCCCGACCTTGATAAATCTCTCGGTTGGAATGTTGAAACATTATCTCTTTTTGACGGAGGAGTTTTCTGCAACGGTGCAATTAACATTCTCGATAACCGTGCGGAGTACAATTTTATAAACAGTGAAGTTATCAACAGAATTGTGAAAACTATGAGAAGTTATCCCAATATCAACCTTGCCTTGCAGTCTACAAACAATGTTCACGCTTTCAACAACAAACTGAGCAAAACCGAGCTTGTTCTCTGGGGAACGGAAGAAAATAAAATCTTTTCCACAGAAAATATCTCTTACGAGAAAATCTTAAAGGTTTTGATTTTCGAGGGTGGATTTTCAACTGAGCTTAAGGAACTGTCAGAAAATAACTTGAACATTTATACTTGTCTAATTTGCCCTGTGTGTCGTTACAACACCTTGAAATACGTCAGTATTCCTGCGGGTGCCTAACACAGAACAAATTATCCTGCGTCTAAATTGTTCAATTTATTTCCCAACAGTTCCTAAGTTGATGCCCAAGCAAGTTATCAACATTTTGTCAAAAACGTGTGGAAAACTTGCGAGAGTTTACGTGACCGATGAGGGCAGAGTTATTCAGGTAGGAAGTATTGAGGCGAGCAAGTATAACGGTGTTGAGAGTATCAGGAAAAGGTTGGGAATTAAAAAGAATGAGGTTGCCGTGTTCGGTGACGATATAAACGATTTGGAGATGATATCGGGATATGAAAATTCCGTTGCAATGGGGAATGCTGTTCCGGAGATAAAGGCGGCGGCGAGGTTTGTTACAAATGATAATGATGATGACGGAATTGCATTTGCTATTGAGAAATTCGTAATTGGTAACGTAATTATATAGTTGTAATTTGCTTTGGATTGAGAGAGGAAGTGTAGATGAAAGTATAGATGAAAGTATAGATGAAAGTATAGATGAAAGTATAAGAGCCTGTTTAAAATCAACTTTTGGTCGGGTTCGTGAATTTAAGATAATACATATCTATCTTTACGTGCGAAAAAAAACGTGTTAAAATAAAATTACAATTGGTTACACTTGGGTACTTTCATTGATTTACCTCTTTACGATATGATATAATTTTAATGTAGTAGGTATACTCGCAAGCATTAAGATTTACCACTATTCTTTCTTCGACCGGCAATTCGCTACGCTGTTGCCTGTTTTGGTTTTTATAGAAAGATATTGTTTTGAGAAGTGCTTTTGTTGTTTGCTGTTGATGGTTTGTTTAGTTTCGCTGAGGGTAATTTATTTTTCTACAATAATTTGTTCCGTCAGCGACCAAAGGCTCTGCCTTTGGAATCCGCAAGCTTTAAAAAG
>CACWTQ010000138.1 GCA_902763835.1 uncultured Ruminococcus sp.
GTAGGGACGGTTCAGCCCGATTTTACGCCTGTGGAGTTAGTAGGTTACGAGGACGATGAAGCAGGAAGCCCATTGGCTTTAGACAATGGGTAGTTCACCTGAATTTAATTGGTGTATTATTCTTGATAGCATAGAAAGGGAAAATGTATTAAAGGGAAACAATGTATCAGAAAATATGAAAAGAAAATCTATACGTAAAACTAATGAAAAACAAACGTCAAATTCTTTACTTAGTGAGATAAGATCGCTTTTTGTACAAATGTTTAGTTTTATTTTTAGCGTAATTTCCACTGTAAAAACATCATTATCATTGCATCAGGGCAAAAGGAAAAAAGAAGATAAAAGTATTGTCGAACTAATTCCTAAAGATACCTTAGCAGAACAAGCCTCAATAAAAGCCAAAGCGGCAATAAAACAAGTACTATGCAAAATTAAAGCGACACTCATATTAGCCAAAGATGCAATAAAACAAGTACTATGCAAAATTAAAGCGACACTCATATTAGCCAAAGATGCAATAAAACAAGAATTAATTCAGGCTAAAGCAAGAAGAGCATTTAATAAAGCTGCTAGAAAAGCCGGTAAAGCAAGAAGAGCCAAAGAAAAACTGAAATTAAGCAATGTTAAAGAAAAAAAAGCATTAAATAATGCTAAGGCGGAAAAAAAATCAAACAAAACTAAAACAAAAAAATCAGCCGATAAGACAAAAATAAAAAAAGGCAGCACTAAAAAAAAGAAGAAACAAATCCCTCTTTATCGAAGGGTGCTGTCATTACTGATTAAAATTTCGATTTTTGCATTGGGTTTGATTATTGTTTTCGGGTATATATTCGGTTTGAGCCGTAATCAAAGTTTAAATATGCAGCCTGCTTTTCAAGACGGTGATTTAATTCTTTACTTACGTACATATAACAGTTATACAGCTAATCAAACTATAGTTATTTCGTATGACGATAAAACTATGTTGGAAAGAGTAATAGCAATTGCAGGAGATACTGTGGATATTACAGAAAAAGGTCTTACCATTAACGGTGGTCTTGTACAGGAATCTTATGCATGGGGAGAAACTACACAATTTGAAAACGGTGTCACATTTCCTTTGACTGTTCCCGATGGAAAAATTTTTGTTCTCGGTGACAATAGAGAACACGCAACAGACAGCCGTATTTTAGGCTGCATTGATGAAAATGATGTTAACGGCAGCGTTATTGGTGCGTTTCGTCGCAGAAATTTCTGATTATAAAAAGTAGTTGTTTAGTATAGTCAAATATTGCAATTATGTTATTTAGCATATTCAATATTATGATTATATTTAAATAAAATATATTATATAGGTGATTGTATTCTCACACTGTTTTATAACCCTTTTGCAAACAGAGTTAATTTCTTTCTTAAAAGGTGTGATTTTTAGTTTCTATACAATTGAAAGTCACACCTATATGCAGGGAATTGTTTGTTGAATCGGAGAGGGAGCTGTGGATTTTAGTCATCGTATATAATATATATTATAAAATCTTTTATCATATTCTAAAAGTAATTAAGGAGGAGTCAACAGATGAAGATGAAAAAGATTCTTAGTGCGGTTCTTGCAATCGCTATGGCAGCGATGGTTAGTATTACTGCTTTTGCAGACGAGCCGGAAACAACCGATTTCGATATGAACAAGGTAGGTATTAGTAAAATACTTAAGGTGGCAGACGGAGTTGATATTTCCGACATAAAGGACTTTACTTTTAGCTTTACCGGAGTTAATGGTAATGGTGCTACTGCATATGAAGCAGGCAACAAGACTGTAACAATTACAGTGGCTGAGCCGTCCAACGGTTTAGCTGTAGGCAGCGAGACTTTCGCTAACATTTTTGGCGATATAAGCAATTTTGAACATGCAGGTGAGTATGTTTGGAATGTAAAGGAAACTACCAAAGGCTTTAGCTCTTCTACTGCAGAGGCAGACAAGAATTTGACAGTAGATGACAGTGAATACAAGGTTCGTCTTTATGTTGCAAATGTGCCTGACGGTGAAGGTCTTACCTACAAAGATGTCATAGTTGAAAAAGACGGTGAAAAAGTTGATCCTACAATCACTGAGAGAGAATGGACTGAAGATCCTGATACTACAAAAAAAATCACTGTAAGTGGTGCAAACTTTGTAAACACTTATAAAGAAAATATTAAGGGCGATAGTGACATTCCTGTACTTAGAGTTAAAAAGTTCATTACAGGTGATTACAGCGACAAAACTATGAACTTCTCAGTATCAGTAATTTTCACAATTCCTGATACTGCTACAAAAGACGATGTTGAGGTTGTAAGTAAGGGAACTAATCGTGTAAGAATAGCTTGGCAAGGTAAGACAGGTACCTTTAGAACTGACCTTTCCGACAATGAGTCTATTGAGTTTACAAAGATTCCTGCAGGCACAACATTCGTTGTAGAAGAAACTCAGGATGAAAATTACAAGAGTAAGATTACAGGCTTCGTTTCTCCTGAGGATGTAAACTATGTTGTTGGTGACCGTTCGGTTAACGGTAAAGGTCCAATCCTTGCAAAAGATAATGAAGTAACTATCGAGAACAATAGCGACACAACAGTTCCTACAGGTTTAGTTCTTAATACACTTCCTTACGTAGCTTTGGTTATCCTTGCAGCTGCAGGTCTTGTTTTCTTCGTATTCAAGAAGAAGGCTGGCAAAAATTAATTTTAATTCTTGCGGTTTTTAGCCGGAAAGTGCATATAGAAAATTGTATTTGAATTTGTCTGTCGATATAAAACAGTCTTACTTATTGAGATTGTAAGGAGTGTGACGACTACGCTTAAAAAAATTGGATTAAAAGCGGTCGGAGTTATTGATTTGGCAACGGATATTGTACTTGAATTTATTCTTATAGTTGCACTTACGTTTGGTGTATATTCGCTTTGGGATTCTCAGCAAGTGTATGAAGCCGCCGATTCAGCCAATTACACTGCTTATCGTCCCGAAGCGAATGATACTTTAAGTTTTGAGGAGCTTTGCAAAATAAATCCCGAGATAATAGGTTGGCTTACGGTAAATGATACCACTATCGATTATCCGATAACACAGACCAACAATAACGAAAAGTATGTCAACACAAACGCAGAAGGGCAATATACACTATCCGGCTCTATCTTTTTAGACTATAGAAACAGCTCCGACTTTGACGATTTTAACAGTATTTTGTACGGACATCACATGGAGAAAAAAATGATGTTTGGTTCATTGAGCGATTTTTCCGATAAAGAATATTTTGATTCACATAAATACGGAAATTTGTTTTTTAACGGTGCTGACCATGGGGTTGAATTTTTTGCTCTGATTCTGACAGATGCCTATAACAATAATATGTTTTCTCCGGCAATTAACGGACAAGAACAGCAGCAGGATTTTATTGATTATTTGTTTTCTAATGCAAAACATTTAAGAAACATCTCAGTGACTCCTGAAGATCATCTTATTCTCTTATCAACCTGTACTAGCGACATTACAAACGGAAGATATATTCTTGTTGGAAAATTTATTGATGAATTGCATATGCAAGAAAAGACTTCCCCTTCTAAACCTGTTATTAATCTTGGCACATGGGATGTCCGACAGTTAAGTCAATTGGAAAAAATACCTATTTGGTTATGGCTTGCCGCTATTGCTGTGCTGTTTGTGCTTTTGCTTGTTATTGACGGGAAAGTAGATCTGAAAAGGAAGATTAACCATGAAAAATAATTATTATATAAATGTATTTGGTATACTTCTTTTGATTGTGTTGTTTGGCATTTTGCCTTTTGGAATGATTGCCCATGCAGAGGGTTCAACGTATGAAACATTGGAAATTAAGCTTCCATACAAGCATATTTATACCACAACCGATGTGCGTGCAGACAGCGTGTTTCACTACAGCATATTCGCAAAAGATGATGCTCCATTACCGGTCGAAGCAGCGGAAAATGGAGTTTTTTCTTTTAATGGTGTGTCAGGCAACGGAATTGAAGAAGAAAACAAAAATGTATTCAATCTTGAAGGAAACTTAACTTTTGAATTTACAAAACCTGGCATATACTACTATGACATCAAATCAGATAGTGAAACCGACGAAAAAAAGAAAAACGCCTCATATTATACGTTGAATTCGAAAACAATAACAATTGCATTTTATATTAATTCCCCTGACAAAAATAAAATGAATCTCAAAATGATTACAGTACAGTCTAATGATGATGTAAAGATTAATGAGATTGTTCTTGAAGCAAAATATATCGAACCTGAAACAACAAGTTCCGAGAACTCATCAAAATCAACATTTATTTCCGATACATCTTCAATAAAAACCAATTCTGAAATTTCTGTTACTTCAAAATCGAATACTATAAGCTCGGTGACAGTAACTTCAAATTCTGACGATATTACAAATCCGGTATCAACTTCACATTCTCTTTTGGAACGAACATTCAAAACCGGAGATGAAAGCAATAAGTTATTCTATGTGATTTTGATGACATTATCCGTAGCAATAATCTTTATAATTTCTGTTTTATCTTACAAAAAGGTGGAAAATATTGAGGAATAAATACTCATAATCCCATATACAAGCGTTAATTGTTTGTATATGGGATTTTTTTGCAAAAACTTAGCCACTACCGCCTTTATACGGTAGTGGCTAAGTTTTAAAAAGGTTATTCGCACATTTTAGTGGGTAAAGGTCAGCATTTATTCCACAGTCTACTTGACAGCGAGCCTCTATAAGTATGGTGGTCAGGCAGCACGGACAGACAGCCTACCATACTTAAATTCGCTATAAGGAACTGTTGGGAAATAAGTTGAACAATTTAGACGCAGGATAATTTGTTCTGTGTTAGGCACAACACCGCAGGAATACTGACGTATTTCAAGGTG
>CACWTQ010000139.1 GCA_902763835.1 uncultured Ruminococcus sp.
ATTATTATGATTATCTTTCGTTGTTTCGGTAATATATTAGAAATTATCTTCCTGATCTTGCTGTTTGTATAGTCTTATGGATTGGGAAAGTACTAATTTTCATTTTCATAAAATACTCTTTCTGATAATTGAGGGAGTATTTTTATAATGTTATAACACAAAAAGGGCGAATCACAAATAATTGTGTTCGCCCTTTCAATATTTTATCTTAGTTAATACAATCAATTAACTT
Source organism: uncultured Ruminococcus sp. (assembly GCA_902763835.1). GTDB lineage: Bacteria > Bacillota > Clostridia > Oscillospirales > Acutalibacteraceae > RUG592. Next base: position 233 of record CACWTQ010000139.1, read on the forward strand.
TAATGATATTATCGGAATTGATTATTTAACTTTCCAAAGTTCCTTTGCGTACTGGAGAATTGTTCTGTCGGAGCTGAAATGACCTGCATTTGCAACATTCATAAGACACTTCTTGCCGAATGCTTCTCTGTCTGCATAGTCTGCGTTAGCCTTAATCTTAGCGTCTACATATGACGGGAGGTCAAGGAGAATGAAGTAATGGTCGGGAGCGTGCCAATGTGCACCGTAAACAAGTGAATGGTAAAGCTCTTTGAAGCTGCCCTCGCCGTCACCGTACTTGCCGCCGTCACTGAATGTGCCGTTTACAAGTGTGTCGATAACTTTCTTAATCTCGTTGCTCTTGTCGTAGATAGCTTTGGAGCTGTAGGAGTTTGTAGCCTTAAGCTTGTCAATCTCTTCAACTCTTGCACCGAAGATGTATTCGTTCTCTTCGCCTGCTTCCTTTGTAATCTCAACGTTAGCACCGTCGTATGTACCAAGTGTAACCGCACCGTTAAGCATAAACTTCATGTTACCTGTACCGGAAGCCTCTGTACCTGCTGTTGAAATCTGCTCGGAGAAATCAGCTGCCGTTACAATCTTCTCAGCGTAGGATACATTGTAGTTGTGTACAAATACAACCTTAATCTTGTCGTTTACAGCAGGGTCGTTGTTTACAACTCTTGCAATCTCGTTGATGTACTTGATGATTGCCTTAGCTCTTGCATAGCCCGGAGCTGCCTTTGCACCGAAAATGAATGCTGTCGGCTGCCAGTTCGGGAGCTTGCCCTCTTTGAGCTTGAAGTAAATGTCAACGATAGAGAATGCGTTGAGGAGCTGTCTTTTGTACTCGTGCAAACGCTTAACCTGAATGTCAAAGATGAAGTTGGGGTCAAGCTTAACGCCCTCGTTCTTCTCGATGAAGTCTGCAAGCTGCTTCTTCTTCTCGAACTTGATGTCGTTAAATCTCTTGATTGTGTCTGTGTCAATCTTGCTCTCAAGCTTCTTAAGCTCGGAAAGATCTCTGAGGTATGCGTCCGAACCGATTTTCTCTGTGAGAAGCTCTGAAAGCTCGGGGTTGCAAAGACCAAGCCAACGACGCTGTGTGATACCGTTTGTCTTGTTCTGGAAACGCTCGGGGTAAATCTTGTACCAGTCGTTGAGAACATCGTTCTTGAGAATCTCTGTGTGAATCCATGCAACACCGTTTGTATAGCTTGAAGCATAAACTGCAAGTCTTGCCATATGTACAACGCCGCCGTCAATAATTCTCATATTGCTGATGTTTGTCTTGCCGGAAAGGTCCTTAACAAGTCTGTCTGCAATCTTCTCAATGATAGCATAAACCTCGGGAATTACACTTCTGATAAGGTCGATATTCCACTTCTCAAGAGCCTCTGCCATAACTGTATGGTTTGTGTAAGCGAAAGTCTTTTGAGCAATTGTGAATGCCTTGTCAAATGTAAGACCGTCATTGATGAGCAAACGGATAAGCTCGGGGATAGATACTACAGGGTGTGTATCGTTGAGCTGAATTGCTGCGTGGTCGGAGAACTTGCTGTAATCGTTGCCGTACTTGCTCTTGTATCTCTTGATGATATCCTGCAATGATGCGGAACAGAAGAAGTACTGCTGCTTAAGTCTGAGAACCTTACCCTTGTACTGGTTGTCGTTCGGGTAGAGAACCTTTGTGATATCCTCAGCGTCGTTCTTTGCCTGTACAGAACCTACATAGTCAAAGTTGTTGAACTTGAGGAAGTCAAAGTTTTCAACTGCCTCAGCTTCCCAAAGGCGGAGAGTGTTGATGTTCTCAGTGCCGTAGCCGATAACAGCCATATCGTAAGGAACTGCCTTTACTGTCTGGTCTGCAAACTTAACGAGAACTGTATCCTCGTTTCTGCGAATACACCACGGGTCGCCGAAACGCTGCCAGTCGTCTGCTGTTTCAACCTGGAAACCGTCGGTGATGTCCTGCTTGAAAAGACCGTACTTGTAGCGGATTCCGTAGCCGTCGAGCGGAACGTCCTGTGTAGCTGCGGAATCAAGGAAGCATGCTGCAAGACGACCCAAACCGCCGTTGCCGAGAGCTGCATCGTCGATATTCTCGAATACGTTGATGTCAATGCCTTTCTTAGCAAGCAAATTCTTAACATCGTCAAGAATGCCGAGGCAGAAGAGGTTGTTGTACATCATACGACCCATAAGGAACTCAGCCGAGAAATAGTAAGCACGTCTGTTGTTAGCGTGAACGTTCTTAGCCTTTGTCCAGCGGTCTGCGATTTCGCCCATGATAGCCTTGCCGAGAACCTCGTGAAGCTCAGGAACGGATAATTCTTCGATTTCCTTACAGTAGTCTGTCTTTGCTGCAAGCTCAAGTTTCTCCAATATTGAGTTGCTTTCCAATTTCTTTTCCATTGTCTTAGTCCTCCAACCTGTTATAGTTTTTAGATAATTCTTTAATTTTATCGGCAAGACCGTCGGAAGCGTAGTCCTTGGAGATTCTCCACTCCCAGTTTCCTCCGAGTGTTGACGGAGTGTTCATTCTTGCCTCGCTGCCAAGACCGAGATAGTCTTGCATTTGGATAATACAATAGTCGCTTACGCTTTCGTAAGCTGTTCTGATGATACCCCAGTTGAACGGCTCGTCCGGTGACATTTTACAGTATTCTCTTGCAAATCTCACATAATCGGGGTTGGTTGAACCAACCCAGCCCATAAGAGTATCATTGTCGTGAGTTCCCGAGTAAACAACGCAGTTCGGGGTGTATGTATGGGGAAGATAATTGTTTTCCTCGCCGCCGTCAAACGCAAACTCAAGAACTTTCATACCCGGATAACCCGAGTCTTTCAAAAGCTTAATAACGCCCGGAGTCATAGTTCCGAGGTCTTCGGCAATAATTGGCAAATCGCCGAGTTCTTCTCTCATAAGATTAAAGAACTCAATTCCCGGACCGTCTTTCCAAGAGCCGTTAATGGCATTTTCGGCAGGGAACGGAATAGCGTAATAATCATTAAATGCACGGAAGTGGTCTATTCTTGTTATATCGAAAAGCTCGCTTGCTGCTTTAATGCGTGCAAACCACCACTTGTAGCCTGTACTTTTGAGGTACTCCCAATCGTAAAGCGGGTTTCCCCAGAGCTGACCTGTAGCGGAGAAATAATCCGGCGGACAGCCTGCAACGCAGACTGGTCTTCTTTCCTCGTCAAGCCAGAACACTTCGGGATTTGCCCATGTGTCGGCACTGTCCATTGCAACGTAGATTGGCATATCGCCTATAATTTGAATGCCCAATCCGTTGACGTAGGCACGGAAAGCGTCCCACTGCTGATAGAACTTATACTGAACGAATTTCCAGAATGAAATTTCCTTGCTCAGTTTTCTCTTATACTTTTTAAGACCCTCTTCGGTTCTAAGGCGAATGGAATCATCGTCCCATTCTGTCCACGCTTTGTTTCCGAAAGAATTCTTAACAGCCATATAGAGAGCATAGTTGGTAATCCAAGATTTATTTTTTGCTTTTGCACACCAACTTCTGAACTTTTTCTGCTCCTCTTCCTGAACGGGATTTTTTTCCTTGAAATTGTTGAAAGCGATTCTCAAAACGGCGAATCTATTGTTATAGATTTTTTCGTAATCGACTTTTTCGTCATTGTCGCCCCAATCGATATTTTGGTAATCCTCGGGAGTTAAAAGACCCTCTTCGCAGAGCTTGTCGAGGTCAATCATATAGGGATTGCCTGCGAATGTTGAGAAGGACTGATACGGTGAGTCACCATAGCTTGTGGGTCCTACAGGGAGAATCTGCCAGTATTTCTGACCTGCACTTTTCAGAAAGTCGGCAAAAGCATATGCCTCTTTTCCGATAGTGCCGATACCGTACGGAGTAGGCAGCGATGTAATGGGCATCAAAATGCCCGCAGCTCTTGACATCAAATTCACAACCTTTCGTAAATCCGTGCACTGCTTACAGTTAGATTTTGTTAGACCGTAATTTTAATTTTTTAAAATACATTTATCTTGTCATACCGAAGAGTTTGCAGCGGAATTTTATTTTACTTTTTTTGTATAAAAATTTTATCTGTAAACAAGGGTAGTCGCATTTCACACGTCAAACCACATCTACACTATTTTATTTTAACATAGATTTCGCCGATAAGCAAGGGGTTAAATTAAAATAAGCAAAAAAATAATACAAAAACAAGGATTTTGATGTTGTAAAATTATAAAAATTTTTGTTTTTTCGGTGTAAGGTGAGAATGAAAGTAAAATTATTATTATATTTCATTGGAAATTGTGAAAAAACATCTCCAAGGTTGTGAGTATCATAAAGAAAAGCACCGACCTGAGGTTTATTGAGGTTCGGTGTTTTTCAATGTAATGCTGCATATATTCTATTATACATATTTGTCGGAAAAAGTCAAGATAAAGAATGAAGAATAAAGAATAGTGAATAAAGGTGGTTGGCAAGCTTACGCTTGCACTTGCAATCGATTTATACTTGCCGCTGTTTCAAAGCTAACAAATGACAAGGAAGACATCCGCAGGCTTGCTGACGCAAGTCAAGGGTGACTGACGCAGTATGCCGGAATTTT
>CACWTQ010000140.1 GCA_902763835.1 uncultured Ruminococcus sp.
GCTTTCAGCGAATTGCAAATGGTGTAAAAACCGTGTATAAAGGGTGTAAAAAGGGTGTAACAAACGAACATTTGGTCTTCTCTTATTGAAAAAATTCTACGTAGAAAAGCCGACTAACCTCTACAACAATTACGCATTATATAAAAGGTTGTAGTCCTTAGGAACTGTCAGAAAATAACTTGAACATTTATAATTGTCTAATTTGTTCAACTTATTTTCCAACAGTTCTTTACCTCAATCGAAAACCCACAATTACGAATTACATAACCTCCGGCACGGTTATCTTAAACATCTCCAGAACATTCTTAATAACCGACTTAACAGCCAAACATAAATTAAGTCTTGCCTGCATAAGCGATTCGTTCTCTTCGTGAACTCTGTAAGAATTGTAGAATCTGTGGAAAAGCGTTGCAAGCTGTGTCACATAGCGTGTAATCTTAGTCGGGTCGCAGCTTTTTGCGGAAGAGATAATTTCCTCCGTATATGCTGCCAAATGTGTAATAAGCTCAATTTCTTCGGGAGCTGTCAAAAGCTGCAATTCTTCATCTGTACAAGCTCTCGGAGTAATTCCCTCGCCTGCAAGCTTTCTTGCAATACTGCAAATTCTTGCGTGTGCATACTGAACATAGTAAACCGGATTCTGATTATCCTGTTTAACCGCAAGTCCAATATCAAAATCAACAGCTGTATTCGCCTCACGTGTGTTAAACAAGAACCTTGCCGAATCAACAGGCACTTCATCAAGCAAATCGCCCAACTGAATAGCCTTGCCCGTTCTTTTGCTCATTCTCACAGGCACACCGTCACACATAAGCTTTACAAGCTGCATAAGCACAACGTCCAGCTTATCACCGTCATAGCCGATAGCATTCATCGAGCCTTTAAGTCTTGCAACGTGTCCGTGGTGGTCTGCACCCCATACGTTTATAAGAGTGTTAAATCCACGGTCAAACTTATTTTTATGATAAGCTATATCCGCCGTAAAGTAAGTCGGATTGCCGTTTGCACGGATAATTACATCGTCCTTAAGCTCCAGCTTTTCAATCTCTTCGTCACTCTTTCCCTGCTTTTTCAAAAGCTCCGTAACTACCTGCTTGTTCTTGTACCAAACAGCACCGTCCTTTTCATAGGTAAGCCCCTTTTCTGTGAGAATATCAACAACCTCTTTGACAGCGCCGCTCTTGTGAAGTTCGCTTTCAAAGAACCATTTGTCATATTCAATTCTGTACTTCTTCATATCGGACTGCATTTTTGCGATATTTCTAGGAAGTGCAAAATCAACAAGAGCCTTTTTGCGTTCGCTTTCATCGGCATTGATAAGCTCTGTGCCGTTCTCCTCAATATACAGCTTAACCGCATCTATGATATCCTCGCCCTGATAGCCGTCTTCGGGAAATTCTATAGAATCCTTGCCGTTGACCTCTTGAATAAATCTTACGTTTAAGGAATTTGCAAACTTCTCAATCTGATTGCCTGCGTCGTTTACATAGAACTCTCTCCACACGTCATAGCCTGCCTTATCGAGAACAGCCGCCAAACAGTCGCCCAACGCTCCTCCGCGAGCATTGCCCATGTGCATAGGTCCTGTCGGATTTGCAGATACAAATTCAACCATAACCTTTTCGCCCTTGCCGAAGTCGCTTCTTCCGTAATTATCTCCCTCTGCGGAAATCTCCTTAAGAATATCGGAATAATATCTTTTTGACAGGAAAAAGTTTATGAATCCCGGACCCGCAATTTCACAGCGGTCGATATATGTTTCCGACAGGTTGAGATTATTAACTACAGCGTTTGCAATGTTACGGGGTGCGGTTCTGAACGCCCTTGCACAAACCATAGCGGCATTTGTTGCGAAGTCGCCGTTTTTCTTGTCTGCGGGAACTTCTATAACGAAATCGGGAATTTCCGCATTAATGAGTTCGCCGTTTTCAACAGCTTTTTCAATGGCTTTCAGAACAGCATTTTTCAAATTGCTTACAGCGTTTATTGCTATTTTAGACATTTTATAACTCCTTTTTACGAAGAATAATTAACATATGATTGTCACTCTGAAAATCGGAGTTGAAATCGATTGTATAATCAATCTCGATTTTTCCGCCGTCTTTATCAATCTCGTAAGAAATCGATTCTGTGTAAATACCTATCGACATACTTCCGATTGATGAAGTGTACATACACTGATGACGTTTGCCGCATTCAAGAATAAGCTGACTGTAACGTTCATCTCCGCTTTTCACAAGAGTGATTTTATTCTTGCTTTCTATTTTAATTATATTCAATATATACACACTGCCGTTTTCGGGGTCATACTCTCTGTACTTAATATACTTCTTACCGTTTCTTTCTGTATAGCTTGCCGAAGTGGTAAGTTCGATTGTATCCTCTTCACCGTCAAGGGATTGTGTACCGATAACCGAAATTATATATTTATCGTCCAAGCTTTCACGTCCTTATCAATAATGTTGAATATCAACCCTGCTAACGTTCTCTCCGATATTGGAGTGCAGAAAGATTGAAGCAATATCGGAAAAACCCTCTGTTCTGTCGCTGACGAAGAACTTACATTCTCCCTCTTCCTCGCTCTCGTTGAGCAGACCCTTTTCTTTTAAAAGCTTCTCCGCATATAGGGCGGTTTCCTTGCCGCTGTCGATAAGCTTAACGTCCGTGCCGACATACTCTCCGATAACGGCTTTGAGAATCGGATAATGAGTGCAGCCGAGGATAATTGTATCTACCTTTTCTTTTTTCAGCACTTCAAGATATCTTTCAACGGTAAGTCTTGCGATAGGGTCGTCAACAGAAATAAAGCCCTCCTCAACGATAGGCACAAACAGCGGACATTCCTTTTGGAAAACCTGTAGTTCACTGTTGAGCTTTTCAATCTCCTTTTTATACGAGCAGCTAAGAATTGTGGCTCTTGTACCGATAACACCTATTCTGCCGTTTTGGGTAGCTTCAACAGCGGCTTTTGCAGTCGGTGCTATAACTCCTGTATAGGGTACGGGAAGATTTTCGCCAACCTCGGGAGCAGCCGAACTGACCGTACCGCATGCGGCAATTACCATTTTAACATCATTACTTAGGAGAAAATTAGCGTCCTGAGCGGCATAGCGGTGAATAGTAGTGACGCTTCTGTTACCGTAGGGAACTCTTCCCGTATCTCCGAAATAAACTATATTTTCATGCGGCATAATAGCACGAAGTTGTTTGACAGCTGTTAGACCGCCAAGACCCGAATCAAAGACACCGATAGGTTGTGCAGACATAATGTACCTCCGATTTTTCATTTATAAAAACAATATCCAATTTATGGAATCTACAATTATTTTACTGATACACTTTATTTTACCATAAATCAAAGCTATGTGCAACACCTTTTTTTAATAATGCGTAATGCGTAATTATTATAGGCGGAAGTTTATTTGTTAGCGTCTAGTGATTAGTTAGGAATGAGCAGTTTTATCGTAAATAAACACTTGACTTTAATGATGAAAATGATATAATAAAATCATTGGAAAGCTTTACTTCTTTAAGGTGGCTTTCAATAAGATATATTATATTATTAAATATAAATATTATGAAATTATAAAACTAGCCGCCCTGAGCAATCAAGGCGGTCAAATTTGTGAAGTTAAAAAAAAACTATCTTCGCATATAAAAAAACGACATATTATATGAAACTCTTGTGATATAATATATGTGAATTATCAAATAAAAATCAAGAGGTACTGCAATGAAAAACAATCCCAATTTCAACAAACAATACTTTGACAAGGAGGCTTATGATTTCATCCACTCCATATCATTGCCCGAAGAAGAGGATATTCCCGAAAAGAAACCGCCGAAAAAACGCTATATGGTTATATTTCTGACACTGTTCGCCGTTCTGTTTGTGGCGGTAATTCGTCACAGCACCTCGGACGATAATATCAACAATACCGATAGCCCCAACCTTTCCGAATACTTTCAAAGCGACACCAAAATACAAAAGATTTTTACCGAAGATGAAATTGAAGAGCGTCTTTCTCTTCTCGCTCAAAAGGATTCACGCTATGCCGAGGTTTACGAAAACAAGGAATTTTTTCCGAGTGATATGCTTCAAGCGGTTTGTCGAAATCCCGAAATAATCGATTTTGCGGCAGGCTATCTTACAAGCGACGGCACAGTTAGCGGAGAAATCACAGCGGACGACCTTTCGGGTGACGACGTACCCCTGTTTATTCAATGGGATTCACGCTGGGGTTACAAACAGTACGGTGACAATGTAATCGGACTTTCCGGCTGCGGGCCTACTTGTCTTTCAATGGTTGCCGTGGCACTTACCGGAGATACGAAATATTCTCCCAATTACGTTGCAGATTTTGCCACAAAAAGCGGCTACTATGAAGACAACTCCGGAACAACGTGGGAACTCTTCACCGACGGCTGTAAAAAATTCGGTCTGCATGCCGAGGAGCTGCCGCTTAACTATAATTCTATGGTAAATGCTCTTGAAGACGGAAAGCCTATAATTTGTTCGATGAATCCGGGAGAGTTCACCGCAGTGGGTCACTTCATTGTTATTAAAGATGTCAAAGACGGAGATTTCTTAATAAACGACCCCAACAGCCGAAGCAGGAGTTCACGGCTCTGGAGCTACGATGAACTTGAATGGCAAATCAGAAACCTCTGGTGTTTTTTTAACACGTGAAGATAGTCATTGTTAGCCTAACTTCACGAACCCGACCGAAAGTTGATTTAATGAGTAAATTTTTAACCAACTTCATTTTATACAATAATAATTCAACGTCCGCTTAAAATACGTGAAGATAGTCATTGTTAGCCTAACTTCACGAACCCGACCGAAAGTTGATTTAATGAGTAAATTTTTAACCAACTTTATTTTATGCAATAATAATTACACCAGATACTTTTACAACGTCCGCTTAAAATACGTGAAGATAGTATTTGATTTACGAAAGTTCACAAACCCAACCGGAAGCCAAGAATTGGGGGGCGGGTAACAAAAGTTATTAAACGAATAACTATCTTCATGTATTAACCCATATCCTTTTGCCCATAATACTAACAGAAAAAAATGAGTGAAAGGAACAGCAAAATATGGTTTGTAAAAATTGCAGTGCGTGGAACGATGATAAGGCTAACTTCTGCCGTAAATGCGGCGGTGAGCTTTACGAAAGTACAATGGTAACATCACCTATCACAAAATCGGTTACAGCTACAAACATTCCCACCTCGGGTATTCGTGCATTCACGGGAATAGGAAACGGTTATCTTCAAAGTGCCGCCAATCTTGTACGAAACAGCTACGTTTCCCATTCCGACACCTACCACGCCTACCCTACGGGAGCAAAGGTTCATCTCAACAAAAACGGCACGTGGATTTGCCCCGACTGCGGAGAAAAGAACAGTCACGAAAAACTCTTCTGCACCGGCTGCGGCAAATACAGGTAATTTAACACGTGAAGATAGTTATTGTTAGCCTAACTTCACGAACCCGACCGAAGGTTGATTTAATGAGTAAGTTTTTGACCAACTTCATTTTATACAATAACAATTACACAAAATTTGTTTATTTATACAATAATATAGGGGTACTGTCAATTCAAAAGACAGCACCCTTTTTATTATGGTATTTAACACGAATTTGTTTTTACTCCATAGATGTTTTTACAAGAAATCAATAATAATCTAACATACTAAAAAACTTCGTCTACTGCTCAAAATAGAATTAGGAACTGTCAGAAAATAACTTGAACATTTATACTTGTCTAATTTGCCCTGTGTGTCGTTACAACACCTTGAAATACGTCAGTATTCCTG
>CACWTQ010000141.1 GCA_902763835.1 uncultured Ruminococcus sp.
GTTAAAAAAAAGTTGGTCAAAAACTACCGCATTAGATTAAATATCGGTCGGGTAATAAAAGTTATTGATAAAACAAACTATCTACACGTGTTAAAAAAAGGAGGACTTTTAATTATGGGGTGTACTCATGATTGCGATACTTGCTCAACAAGCTGCGGAACAAATTCACCGCAAAGCTTTACGGTGGAGCTTAACAAACTTAGTACGGTAAAAAAGGTTATAGGAGTAGTCAGCGGCAAGGGCGGTGTAGGAAAGTCAACTGTTACGTCAATGCTGGCTGTTGCGATGAATAGAAAGGGTTTTAAAACGGCTATTCTCGATGCGGATATAACGGGTCCGTCAATTCCGAAAGCGTTCGGTCTGAAAGAACGTGCAAAGGGCAGCGAGGAGGGCATTCTGCCTGTTGTAACTTCTACAGGTATTGAGGTTATGTCGGTGAATCTTCTTCTGGAGAACGAAACAGACCCGGTAGTATGGAGAGGACCTGTCATTTCGGGAACGGTGAAGCAGTTCTGGTCGGAGGTAATCTGGAACGATGTGGACTATATGTTTGTGGATATGCCCCCGGGAACTGGTGACGTTGCGTTGACAGTGTTCCAGTCGATACCTCTTGACGGAATTATTATAGTCACATCGCCGCAGGAGCTTGTTTCAATGATAGTTGAAAAGGCGGTAAAAATGGCGAATATGATGAATATTTCTATTCTGGGAATAGTTGAAAATATGAGTTATTTTAAATGCCCCGACTGCGGAAAGAATCACAGTATTTTTGGCGACAGTCATATTGAAGACATTGCAAAGAAATTTGATACTAAGGTGCTTGCGAAGATACCGATTGACCCTCAGTTTGCAAAGTGTGAGGATAACGGTACTATCGAGGAGTACACAAGCGACTGCATGAATGAAGCGGTTACTTTTTTGACACGCTGAAGACAACGTCCGCAGGAAACACGTGAAGATAGTCTTTTTAAGCAATAACTTTAGGAACTTTCAGAAAATAACTTGAACATTTATACTTGTCTAATTTGCCCTGTGTGTCGTTACAACACCTTGAAATACGTCAGTATTCCTGCGGTGTTGTGCCTAACAGCGGTGTTGTGCCTAACACAGAACAAATTATCCTGCGTCTAAATTGTTCAACTTATTTCCCAACAGTTCCTTAACTATCCGACCGAAGATTTGTTTTTTATATTTCAAATTAAGGTCGGGTATTTTAGTTTTTTTCGGCAATAATTTTTTAGGTGTGTATATGAATATTTCTTTTAAGTGCTTCATATAATAATATTACAAAGGCGGAAAATTAATATTGCTTGATAATTTTAGAATAGTTTTTATTGTTATATTGCTGTTGATTTGTGCAATTGCTACAGACTTAAATTTTATCAAAATTTTCTTTAGAAAAAGTGTTGACAGAAACAACAAACAGTGATATAATATATAACTGTTGAGAGCAAATAAATCTCCAACGGAAAATAAATATCGCGGAGTGGAGCAGCTTGGCAGCTCGTCGGGCTCATAACCCGAAGGTCGTAGGTTCAAATCCTGCCTCCGCAACCACTAAAAACGGCTTGAACAGTAGGTTTGAGCCGTTTTTCTTTTTATTCTGAACATCAAAAATATGCGGCTTGATGTTTATTTGATGTTTGTTTCTCTAAAATGATGTTTACAGCAGCGGTAAAACAGCAATTCTTTAACATTTCTTAACATAATCAAAGGCTATACGTTCCTATTATTTCGGGAGCATATAGCCTTTTTCTTTATCCTGCTTTTTTATTCTTGCCCGGTGTAAGTAGGTTATCCAGTGTTTCCGCTGCCGCCTCATCAGCCGACTTGATAGCGTGAGCATATATCTTGCTTGTAGTTACTGTATTGGCGTGTCCTAAACGCTTTGCGACAGTAGTGAGCGGAACACCGGCTGCAATTTGTAAAGTAGCGTTTGTGTGTCTGAGTGAATGAATAGTAATCGGAGGTAGAACGTCACTGTGAGCCTTTACGAAGTCTGTAAACCAACTTGTAAGTACATCAGGGTGCAGCGGTAAGCCCTCATCAGTTGTAAACAGTCTGTCGGAGCTGTGCCACCTGTCACCCATTTCAAAAGCGTGTTCCCTCTGCCATACTCTCCATATTTTTAAATCCTCTACAGCACTCGGAGAAATTTTCATAACCCTGTCGGACGTGTCATTTTTAACACCGTCTTCATATATTCCTCTGTCGGGCAGATATTGAGAACTTCGGCGTATTTGCACAGTTTTTTTATCAAAGTTAATATCCTGCCATTCAAGCCCCAGTAATTCACCTCGGCGTAAACCAGTGAACAGTAACAATCGTATCATCATTTTGTTTTGTGTATCCTCTGATTCGAGTAAATCAAGTAATGCAGCGGCTTGTACTTCATCTAAATATTTCGGGTCCTTATTCTCAACCTTTGGCGGCTTTGTCCGTTCGCAAGGATTAGAGAACAGTACTCCTCATTCAACCGCCGTACTAAGGATAGAAGAAATTAATCGGTGATGATGTAATACTGTTTTTGGTGCTAATGGTTTACCGCTGCCCACAGAAGTAAAAAGAGTGTCTAACGGCTGTTTCATATACTCAGACAGCTTTACAGCCGATTCATAAGTAACATTGTTACCCTTTTTCAAGGCTGTTACTGTGGAAGTTGATAAACCGCTTTGTCTTGACAGCTCTGCCCCGGAAAGCTTATTATCTTTGAGATATTTAGATACATCAATATTGCACTTGTATTTTGTATCTTGACGTATGCCGCCCTCGGAGAGATTGTCATAAAACTGTCTAAGGTGCAGCGGTTGAATACGGTCAAGGCGAAGATGTCCGATAGCGGCGTTAATTCGTGGGAGCATTGACAAGTAACGAGCGTATGTCTTTGGGCGTAAATCCTTTTTACGGTCAGCGAACCACAACTCCGCAAAGGCGGCGAATTTAATGTTACTGTCTAAATTGTTACCTCTTTTGCATTTCTCTTCAAATAGAACTGCCTGCCGCTGCACTTCTTTTTCAATCTGTTTTGCGGTCATTCCCGGTTCGGGTTTGTATGTCATTGTGCGGCGGATTTGCTTACCGTTGGTGTCATATCCACAGGATACAGAGATGAAGTAACCGTTATTCCTCTTCTGAATTGTTGACATCAGATTCACCATCCTTTATTTGTTGTATTGTGCTTGTCAATTTATGCATAGCATCAATAATTTCTTGATAACTTCCTGTCATTGTGTATGATGACCCACTATCGGAAACATACTCCAATGTTATTTCGTCATTGCGACTAATTCCTCTTTCTAATTCCTTTAAATGTTCATCGTGCATTCTTTTTCTTAAAATTTCAACTTCGTGACTGAGCATTTCGCAATTACGGTTTAATCTAGAAAATTCACTACGAGTAATAACACTAAAACTTTTCGCATTCACTCCACTGGGACGACTATTGTGCTTGTGTAAACTTTCTATTATATCTTCGTCAAGTCCCGTGTAATCAGAAATAAACGCAATATCTCTATTTGTTGACGGTGTATCTGTTAATCCGAGTAAATAATCACTTGTAATATTATAATGTTTTGCTATTAAAGCAATAGTATAAGCGTCTGGAGTTCGTGCCCCTTTTTCATAATTTGAAAGGCTACCACGATTACAATGTATTACTTGTGCAAGTTCCTCTTGTTTTTCACCTGCCCTTGTTCTTAATTCAAGAATACGTGAACCTATAATATTGTTGCTTTTATCCATATAAAAACCACCTGTATGAAAATAATGATGTGTCATTTTTAAACATAATGAAAATTTATGATTAAAAATGTTGACTTTGACGATTTGCTGATGTATAATGATTATTAATGAAACACTAAACCTTTTTAGTGTGTCGTTAGTCGTCATATATATAATATATCTTTGACGATGATTTGTCAAGGAAAATTTTAAAGGAGGATTTTAGCAATGTTAAAGAACACCGATGTCAGAGCGAGAGCAAAGGAACAGGGCGTAAAGCTCTATGAAGTGGCTGCCTATATGGGTAAAAGCCAAGCATACCTTACACGCAAACTGTACTTTGAGCTTGACAAGGCAGAAAAAGAAGAGCTGCTCACTATTATTGACAAAGTGGCAGCGGTAAACAAGAGAGCGGAGGACTAATATTATGGATTCATTATTTTATGTTAAGACGAAGATTTCAGACGAATGCGAGATTAACACATCTGTAAGCTGTGATAACGTGTATTTCCGCTGCGGAGAGTGTGGAGTAGAGGAAAAGATAGACTTGGGCGATTGGGGCGACTTTATTACGGATAATGGTATTGACGCTTTCGGCTGTCAGATTTTCTGTGATGAATGTAGCAAGAAACGCCAAAATAAGAAAGCCGTTGACTAACCACCACGAAAGCCAACGGCAAAGACTGAACACCAACCAAAGAGTACACAGCCCTACAAGTATTGTAACACATTCCGGGGGCTGTGTGCAAGCCTAAAATTAAGTGACGCTCCAAGAGAGCAAACTGTAAGTGCAGCTCGATTGGTAAGCGGAACTTATGCTGAGTAAAAGGAGTGAAATATTTTATGGCAGAGATTACATACCTTCCGAGAATGAGAACGCTTGACGAGTGTTACAGAGAGTTGAAAGAACTCGACCCGAATACAGCAGTATCAAAGTATTTTGTCCGCCGCCTTGCATTGTCGGGAGCAATTCCCACAGTGAAATGCGGCTGTAAAAGGCTGATTAATCTTGATGGCTTAATAGCCTACCTTAATGAGCCTCATACAGAACCGCTGCCGGATACAAGTCAGACTGTAAACGGTATCCGTAAGATTGGCGGTGATAGGTATTGATTTTGACAGAGGAGTATAAAAATATCCCTGTGGAAATGAAACAGTTGCCGCAATGGGTAGGATTTATGCGAACGCCTGTTATTAAAGACGGTAAGGCAGATATGAACGAGGACGGCACTCCGAGAATGTCAAAAATACCTGTTGACGTTCATACTCTGTCGGGAGCAAGTTCTACACACGCAAGTCAATGGGATAAGTTTGATATAGCCGTAAACTCTATAGGCAAGACTGCAACTGTAAAAGGGAAAAGCGGTAATATTGAGGGCGTAGGTTTTGTATTCCGACCTCACAAAGATACTGGTACAGGAATTTGCGGAATAGATTTAGACCACATCATAGACCCGAATACAGGCGAGGTTAATACCGCTGCATTTGAAATAATTCAGGCTATGGACAGCTATACAGAACTTTCTCCAAGCGGTACAGGGGTACATATCTATTATTACGGCAGTCTGCACAGCGAATGGGAGAAGAAATTTAACGGTTGTTTAGGCGGTGCTGCCTCAATGGAAATGTATCAAGAAAAGCGTTATTTTACCGTAACAGGCAACGTGTTCGGAGAGCTTAAGCCGATAGCCGAAAGAGAACAACAGGCAGCGGAAATATACAAAAAATACGCACCAAAGCCACAGGAGAAAACTGTTACTAACAAACCTGTGGAAGATACCTATACAACCGTTCTTTCAGATGACAAGGTCATTGAAAAGGCAAGTAAATCAAAGCAGGGAGTCAAGTTTATGGCATTACTCGGCGGCGATTTATCCGACTACGGAAACGACCAGAGCAGAGCCGACCAAGCATTGTGTAATATTTTAGCTTTTTGGTGCAGCGGCGATACTAAACAGATAGACCGAATTTTCAGAAACAGCGGTTTAATGAGTGAGAAGTGGGACGAAAAACGAGGTACTATAGCAATCCAATAAAATATACAGACTATTGACAAGCATGGTACAATAAGTATAGAAGGAGTGGTAACCATGTTGAGTCAAGAAAAAAGAGAATTGTTGAATTGTTAATAAGAACATATGAAAAGACACATGACGCAAACTTAACAGCAGAAATATTTGGTATAAACAGAAGTACAGTATATGCAAGGGTAAAAGAATACAGGGAAACCGGTTCAACCGAACTTCATACGAGCCAAAGAGGACGTAAAAGAAAAATAACAACAGAAGACGATGAGAGAATCAAAAAATTAATAAATGATAATAATGACATAACCATCGCAGAGATAAATGAAACGCTTAAGCTCAATGTAAGCGATGAAGCTATTAGGCAACATGTTGTTAATTTGGGATTTAGGTACAAAAAGAAATCTGTTCACGCTGCAGAGCGTGACCGTGCCAGATGTAGCTCAAAAGAGAAATGAATGGATTGAAAAGATTGAAGAGCTTGATGCAAGCAAGTGTGTTTTCATTGATGAAAGCGGCGTAAATATAGATATGACAAGACATTACGGTCGAGCTATGGGAAAAGAACGAGCAATTGATAAAACACCGGAAAATACTCCCACAAATACTACCATTTTATCTTCCATACGTCTTAACGGAGAAACTGCATATACAACTTATACAGGTGGAACAACTGGAGATCGATTTGTAGATTATCTTGAAAAAACTCTCATACCAACTCTCCATAAAGGTGATATTGTTATTATGGATAATCTGCGTTCACATCACATAAAGAAAGTTGCTGAGGTTCTCGAAAAGGCTGAGATAAAATTTCTTTATCTCCCACCTTACAGTCCTGATTTTAATCCTATTGAAAAAATGTGGTCCAAAATTAAATCTATTTTACGTAAGCTAAAAGCAAGAAAGGTTAAGGATTTGCCAAAAGCTATAAAAACTGCTTTTTCGTGTATTGCACAGTCTGACTGTATTGGGTGGTTTAACTCATGCGGTGTGTCTTGTTAATTTATTGGATTGCTATA
>CACWTQ010000142.1:0-4575 GCA_902763835.1 uncultured Ruminococcus sp.
ATTATACAATTAACTAACCTTTATTTTATGCAATCATACAAACTTTACTTAGTCATTATAATTTTTGCTTTTTTTGTCTTGACATAGGGGTGCACTTTACTTTCATTAATATTTTTTCTTTGGACGTAGTTTTGATTATTCAACTGTTTTGTGACACCACCTAGCAATCGTACAGCTACAAAAAATCAGCGGCTTTGAAACATTAAGGAACTGTATTGTTCAACTTATTTCCCAAAAGTTCCTAAGTTTTTGAAGCCGCTGATTTTATTATTCTTCTTTCTTGTTGTTCATTTTTACATTTGCCAACGGATTGGCTTTGATAGCATTTTCCATTTGGGAATCGGAAAGATGTGTATAAATTTCGGTAGTGCCTAAATTTTCGTGTCCGAGGATTTCTTTCAGAATTCGTATGTCAACATCACCGTGCTGATACATAAGAGTAGCAGCTGTATGTCTTAGCTTATGTACGGAATATCCTTGACCGCCCAAACCGATTTTATCAAGATATTTGTTCACCATAGCCTGAACAGATTTCGGACTTAACCGATTATTCTGTCGGCTTATAAAAAGTGCGTACTTATCTTTCACACCGTCTGCCGGACGAACTTTCATATAAGCCGAAATAGCGTCAAGGCAAGCCTGATTCAGATAGACCTTTCGTTCTTTGTTGCCTTTACCGATTATCCTTAGCTGACCGTTGTTAATGCTGTTGTAATTTATGGAACAAAGCTCCGAAAGCCGCATACCGCAATTCAAGAATAATACAAGAATACAATAATCACGTTCCTTATAAGGACCTTCAACAACATTAAGCAGTTCATAGCACTGTTCAAGGGTAAGATATTTCGGAAGACGTTTTCCCGATTTAGGCTGTTCAAGACTTTCCAGCGGATTAACGTCAAGGAGCATCTGACGGTTGGTTAAATATTTAAAAAAGGAATGCAGCGACGAAACCTTTCGGCTTCGTGTAACAGGAGTATTTTTACGTTCCTGCTGCAAGTAAAGCATAAATTTATAAGCATCGTCAAGCGTGACACTTCTTATTAAATCCAAATCGACATCTGAAATGCTTATATCGGAAAATTCAACATCGGCAGGCACAAGATTCCGAGTTTTTTTTAAGTATCGAAAAAATGTTCGCAGATCGAGATAATATTCATTAACGGTATTTTGCGACTTATTTTTTACGGTACGCATATACATTAAAAAATCAAAAATCGGCTTTGGTGCTTCTTCAAAACAGTTTATACTCATTTTTCTATTGTCCTTTATTTTAGATTTTTTCAATAATTATAATTATCGCATAAACTTTGAAAAAAATCAATACCCGACCTGATTTCTGCAATGCTGTACGTAAGTTGTATTACGGAAGACATAAAAAAATACACGGCTATTATACGGGTTATAGAAAAAATGCTCTCAAAGTTCCTATAAGCAAAAAATAATATTTATTGTGATATTGATGAAAATAATCGCAATTTACAAAATATTCATACTTTTTCTACAAATATGTGGTAAAATCGATTCAACTAAGAAAATTTAAAATCTATTTTAGCAATAAATAATATTTAATCTATATAATAAGTTACAAAATATAACTTTTACAGGGGGAATTCCGAATGACCTACAACGAAGATGATTACCTACAGCTTTCGGGAATTCAGCACTTTGAATTTTGTCGGCGGCAGTGGGCATTGATACATATTGAACAGCAGTGGGAGGATAATTACCTCACTGTTTCCGGTGAGCTTATGCACGAAAAAGCACACGATAAAGACTTTGTGGAAAAACGCAGGAATGTAATTACGACAAGGGGTATGCCTGTTTATTCAAGAGAAATGGGTGTACGTGGAGATTGTGATGTTGTCGAATTTATACGTGATGACGAAAACGGAGTTGAGATTTTCGGAAGAGAGGGAAAATATAATGTTGTGCCTGTGGAGTATAAGCACGGAACATTAAAAGACGCAGATATTTTCCAGCTCACTGCCGAGGCAATGTGTCTTGAAGAAATGCTTTGTTGTAGAATAGAATACGGATATCTTTATTACGGAAAGACACGCAAGCGTGAAAAAATTGATTTTACCGAAGAATACCGCAGTCGTGTAATAAAGGATTTTGAGGAAATGCAGGGATATTACATCAAACAGTATACCCCGAAAGTCAAAAAGAGAAAAGCCTGCAATTCCTGTTCACTTAAGGATATTTGCTTGCCGAAGCTTGAAACGTATAAGTCCGCAAAGAAATATATTGATATGACAATAGGAGAAGAATAGTATGCGAAAATTATTGAACACCCTCTATATCACTTCTCCCCATTACTATTTATCTCTTGACGGCGAAAACATAGTTCTGCTGTCCGAGGATAAAATTGTTAATAGAATTCCTCTGCATAATCTGGAGGGAATCGTAACATGTGGATTTAAGGGAGTAAGTCCTGCATTAATGGGAAAATGTGCCGCTGACAATATTTCACTGTGTTTCTTGAAGCCTTCGGGAAAATTTCTTGCAAGGGTTTCAGGAGAAGAAAAAGGAAATATTGCCTTAAGAAAAACTCAGTACAGAGTTTCCGAAAACAAAGAAGAATCATTGGAGTACGCAAAGTCGTTCATTATCGGCAAACTGTACAATTCACGTCAGGTCGTCGAGCGTGCGGCGAGAGATTATCCGCTGCGTCTTGATACAGAAAAGTTAAAGAATGTTTCGGGAGATATCAGAAACTCGATTTTTAGTGCAAAAGACTGTGAAAGTGCCGATGTATTGCTTGGAGTAGAGGGCGAAGCCGCTTCAAGATATTTCTCTGTTTTTGATGATTTGATTTTACAGCAGAAGAATGATTTTTATTTTAAAACACGAAATAAACGTCCGCCGCTTGATAACGTCAATTCAATGCTGTCATTATCATACACACTTCTTGCGTCAATGTGTGCGTCCGCATTGGAAACGGTCGGACTTGATCCGTATGTAGGCTTTTTTCATACGGACAGACCCGGAAGAAAGTCATTGTCGCTTGACCTTATGGAAGAACTGAGAAGTGTTTTTGCAGATAGATTTGTGCTGTCGCTTATCAATAAAAAGATAATATCACCGAAAGGCTTTACAAAAATGCAGAACGGTGCCATTATTATGGACGAAAATACAAGAAGACTGTTCTTATCTGAATGGCAGAAGCGAAAAGCCGAAACAATAACACATCCGTTTTTGAAAGAGAAAGTAGAGTGGGGAGTAGTGCCGTATGTTCAGGCACTGTTATTGGCAAGGGCATTAAGGGGCGATATTGACGCATATCCTCCGTTTATGTGGAAGTAGGTGCTTAAATGTTTATTCTGATTACGTATGATGTGAATACAACTACACCTCAGGGCAGAAAGCGATTGAGAAAGGTTGCAAAGGAATGTGTGAATTACGGATACAGAGTGCAAAATTCGGTTTTTGAATGTGAGATTGATAATGCAAAATGGCTGATAGTAAAAAATACTTTGATAAATCTTATTGATAAGGATAATGACAGTCTTAGGTTTTATTATCTGGGTGACCATAAAAAGGCAAAAACAGAACATATAGGAGTAAATCCATCTCTTGATGTAACTGCACCGCTTATATTTTAACAAAAAAGGTAAAGTTTTGCTCAAGCCTTTACAAAAGCTTGCAAGTATATGTTTATGGCTTTCTTGCAGTATTTATGAAAAAATCGGGATTATTTATGTAATGAGTAAAAGGATAATCCTCGCAAACACGGCGGCAGATTTCTTTTGATTCCTCGTTTTCACCGTTGTAAATACAATATATTCCCGAATATTTATTTCTGCTGTTATCCGACCATTCGTGATATAATACAGTGTTTCGTATAGCGGTTTCAGGGTTTTCACAGCTGTCGTCAAGTGAGATTACAAGCTCGCATTTACTTCCGTTATCCTTGCACATAAGCAGTATTACCGATTTTATTACATTCACAATTACGACAGCAGATAGCAGAAAAAATATAATATATACAAAATTTTCCATTTTATCACCTCACTATAAATTATGCAAAAATATATTTAAAGTTGATAATTTCAATGTGTATATTTTAAATTTTTCGGTCAATACTAAAATCACAGCACCGATGATACAGTTCAGGGTAATAATCACGGGCGGTTATAGGCGGTGCAAATTTATACAAAAGGAAGTATAGCTATGAATATGAATGCAAACCACAGCATCAAATGTTCGGTAGGCGAATGCGAATACCATTGCGGTGCGGAGAATTACTGTTCGCTCAACAGCGTGACAATCGGAACACACGAGTCAAACCCGACACAGTGCCAGTGCGTAGACTGCGAATCTTTCAGAGTTAAGGACGGTCACAACAGAGATATAAGCTCAACCTCTTACTAATCCATTATAATAATCTAAAAATCTCCGCTGTGCAGTGCTTTTAAAACAGCACTGTGCAGCGGAGATTGTATTAATCGAATGTTATATGATTATTCAAAAATTAAGCTGTAACGTTCGATTTTTAGGGAGGTAAAGTCGATAAAAATGGCTTAACCATCGAAAAAACTTAAATTTTAACACACCCTAATACGGCTAATG
>CACWTQ010000142.1:4614-7654 GCA_902763835.1 uncultured Ruminococcus sp.
ACCTTGAAATACGTCAGTATTCCTGCGGTGTTGTGCCTAACACAGAACAAATTATCCTGCGTCTAAATTGTTCAACTTATTTCCCAACAGTTCCTAATTGATGAACGTTACAGATTAATATGAAACATTATCATAAAAATGTAATATAATGTAATGACAGCAAAAAATCCGAATACCGCCACAGAAAAAAGTTCAAAAAATTTCTGTTTAATTCGCCTCATTCTATTGACATACGTCGAATTATGTGATATTATAAGGTTACTGTAATAATGATAGAGGTGCAAATGCTATCAGTATCGTCCGTCTATGACTTCCGCAAAGTTACGGCTGACGTGAAAGGAGTATTTGCCGAAGAGTTCCGAGGCGAAAGGAAACTCTGGGAGGACGAATAATATTCGTTCGACTGTCGCAAATGCGGAGTGCTATCTAAATTATGATAAACGTACCTTTGAATGTGTTTTGATTGATTTTGATAGCCGATGTATAATCGGCTTTTTTGTTGCAGATTTTTTAAAATGACAAAACATAGCGGAGATTTCGTATTGTAAATCCCCGACAAAATTTCAAAAGGAGTTTTTATTTATGGCAAAGCAGACTATTTTTAAGGGTGCAGCTACCGCCCTTATTACACCCTTGAACGAAAATGGTATCGATTTTGATAACTTCGGAAAGCTCATTGACTGGCAGATTGAGCAGGGAATAGACGCTCTTGTAATCTGCGGCACAACAGGCGAAGCTTCCACTCTCTCCGATTCGGAGCATAAGGAAGCTATCCGTTTCGCAGTTGAGAGAATCAACGGCAGAGTTCCGATGATTGCAGGCACAGGCGGCAACGACACAGCATATGCTGTTGAGCTTACACGTTACGCTTGCGAAGTCGGTGCGGACGCTTGTCTTGTTGTAACACCTTATTACAACAAGGCTACTCAGAACGGTTTGGTGAAGATGTTCACAACCATTGCCGACGCAAGCACAAAGCCGATTATCCTTTACAATATTCCGTCAAGAACAGGTGTGAATATCGCTCCCGAAACATTCGTTAAGCTCGCAGAACACCCGAGAATTGCCGCAGTTAAGGAAGCAAGCGGAAACATCTCTCAGTGTGTGAAGATTATGCAGCTTGTCGGCGATAAGATTGATATGTACAGCGGCAACGACGACCAGATTGTTCCGCTCCTCTCGCTCGGCGGCAGCGGTGTGATTTCCGTTCTTTCAAACGTGTTCCCGAAGGAAACATCCGAGCTTTGCAAGAAATTTTTCGACGGCGACGTTAAGGGCAGTGCCGAACTCCAGTTCAAGTATTTGCCGCTTATCAATGCGTTGTTCTCCGAGGTTAATCCTATCCCCGTAAAGGCAGCTATGTCTAAGCTTGGTTTCGGCGAGAATTATCTTAGACTTCCTCTCACTCCTATGGAAGAAGCACATGCTGAGGTTCTCTACAATGAAATGAGAAAGCTCGGTATTGATATATAAACAGTAAAAGGAAGTTGAAAAATGATTTGCAATAATTTATCCGTTAATGAAAATAATCACCTTGCATTCGCCGGTGTTGACACTGTAGAGATGGCTAAGAAATACGGCACTCCGCTTATGCTTATGGACGAAGCGAAAATCCGTGAGAAATGCACGGTTTACCGTAAAGCTATGAAAGAGTATTTTACTACCGATTCTATGCCGCTTTTTGCCAGTAAGGCTTTGAGCTTCAAATATATTTACAAAATAATAAACAGCGAAAATATTGGTATTGACTGTGTTTCCGCAGGTGAAATTTACACAGCCGTTCAGGCAGGCTTCCCAATGGAAAAGGCATATTTCCACGGCAACAGCAAGACCGACGATGAAATTAAATTCGCTATAAACAGCGGTGTGGGTCACTTTGTTTGCGACAGCATTGAAGAAGTTTCCGTTATTGACGAGATTGCAGGAGAGTTTGGAGTTCGTCAAAAGGTTCTTTTAAGAATAACTCCGGGTATCGACCCCCATACACACAAAAAGATTTCCACGGGCAGTGTTGATTCAAAGTTTGGTGTTGCAATCGAAACAAAGCAGGCTTATGAGCTTGTTGAAAAGACATTGAAGCTTGAAAACATTGAGCTTATGGGATATCATTGTCATATCGGTTCGCAGATTTTCGAGTACGCCCCGTTCGCCGACGCAGCTAGAATTATGATTAAGTTTATCGCCGACACTAAAGAGATGTTCGGTTACGAAGCTAAGGAACTTAATCTCGGCGGCGGTATGGGTGTTCGCTACACAGAGGAAGACCCCGAAATCGACTATGCCGCAAACATCAAGGGTATCGCCGATATCATCAAGGAGCTTTGTGCGGAACATAGCGTTGATATGCCTAAAATCCTTATGGAACCCGGAAGAAGTATCGTTGCCGACGCAGGCTTGACGCTTTACACCGCAGGCTATCTCAAAGAGATTACCGGGTTGAAGAATTACATCTCAATCGACGGCGGTATGACCGATAACCCGAGATTTACTCTTTATCAGTCACCGTATACCGTTCTTCTCGCAAACAGAATGAACGAGGAAAAGGATTACAAATGTACTGTTGCAGGTCGCTGCTGTGAAAGCGGTGACATTATTCAGGAAGATGTTTTAATGCCGAAGCCGAAGAGAAACGACATAATTGCTGTTCTTACAACGGGTGCATACAATTATGCTATGGCATCTCACTACAATAAAGTTCCGAAGCCTGCAATTGTTATGATTAAGGATAAGGAAGATTTCACGGTAGTTCAAAGAGAAACTATTGAACATATGATAGCTACAGAAGTTTAATTGTACATTATAAATACATTATGAGAAGAAGCGTTGCAGATTTTTTGTCTGCAACGCTTCTTGTTAGTAGAACGGTTATATAATTTTAATAATTTTTTAATAGCTTTTTTGGCATTTTTTATTGTATAATAAAAGGAAATAATAACCTGAAAATTAATCTGTAACGTTCATCAATTAGGGAGTATATCCTTGATTTTTCCGATAACAAAGCCAAAAGTTTTAAAAATAGCACCCCTAAACATTAGCCGTA
>CACWTQ010000143.1 GCA_902763835.1 uncultured Ruminococcus sp.
TACCCGTATGTGATCCCAAAGCACAGCCAATAGCCAACCGTCCAAAGAACAGTAAGCACAACAGTTTTGGAAACAACGACCTTAAAGCGTTCAAGCCCTTTGGTTAAAGACAGAACCAACGTGCCCGATTGATATTCCTTGGTGAAGATGCTGCTTTGAAGCAAAACAAAGACAATCAATCCAAGTGGCATATTCTTAAAGAATTGCACCCATGAATCCATTGCGCTTACAGTTACGGGCGTTACAGTCATACCGCTTTCCGCAAGGGAATCTGCCAATATCTCAAGCAGCCAAGGTGTTATTTTTGCAACAGCCGGATTCATAACGCCGAGCAGAACAAACAGTATGCCGAGAATCATCAATCTGCCCGAGCGAAACTGTTCCATTGTTTCTTTTTTTATAAAGGCAAGCAAGGATTTCATTTCTCAACCACCTCCATAAACAAAGACTCCAACGTTGGCTCTGCTCGTTCCAATTTCAAAAGTGCGATATGCTTATCCGCTATAAAGCGCAGTATATCAAATACGGTGTAATCGCCTTCGCAAAAAACAAGTTGATTTCTGCCGATTTGTTGCATATTAGGAAAAGTTTGCTGAAGAATGAGCATATCTGTATCATTTCCCGTTTCCAACTGATATTCTTCACTGCGGTATCTCGTTTTAATGTCGGAAAGTTTTCCTTGAACACCTACCACGCCGTTATTAAGAAAGGCCACGTCGGTACAAATGCGCTCTACGTCTGAAAGGATATGCGTGGAAAACAACACCGTCGTCTGTTCCCTGATAGCCAAAAGAATATCCAATATTTCTTTTCTTCCCACGGGATCAAGCGCAGAAGTGGGTTCATCACAGATCAACAGCTTTGGTCTATTTAATAGAGCCTGTGCAATACCCAAACGCTGTTTCATACCTCTTGAAAAACCTTTTATGTGATGCGTTTCATTCCCAAGTCCAACTAACTCCAATAGATCCTTACAACGCTCTTCATTCTCTGTTCGCTTCATTCCTGTAATTTCGCCGCAAAAGTGAAGATATTCTGCCGCCGTCATAAATGGATAAAACTCCGGTACGTCGGGCAGATAACCTATATAACGATTAGTTGTTGTTTGTCCGTAAACCACTTTTTCACCGTTTACTATAATCTCACCTGCATCCGCTTTTAAGAGTCCGAGTACCATTTTCATCGTCGTTGTTTTGCCTGCGCCGTTTTTACCTATAAATCCGAATATGCTATGTTCTGGTACAGATAAATTCAGCCCATTCAAAACCTTTTTATCACTAAAACGCTTGTACAGATCGGAGATGTATAACATATCCATTACGCATCCTCCTTTCCGAACAGAAAGTAAAGGATCGGCCCAACAAAGTTCATCAGTACAATGGTTATGATAAGCCACAAAGTACGATTTCCACGCTTATAGGTGTTATGGGTCAAAATGTGATGCAATGTATACCCTAACAGTGCAAATTCCGCAATTACAAGCGGAATCAAAAACGGAAGAAATTCCATAACCTTATCCATTTTTCTTTTCCTCCTTTCCGTAAGTTTCTACACAGAAGCCGTGATATCCACAACAAGTACAGGTCAGCTTTCGGAGTGTCGGTGTATGTCTTGCCCAAAATGCTTCCTTAAAATTTGGTTTGAATACTTCATGGCACCGTGGACAGATATACGCAACTCGCTTGAAGTAAAAGTTGGATACCCAGATTCCATACGGAATCGCTAATAAAGCCCAAACAATGATAGGCCACCATATTCCTGTAGCTATCCACATAATAATTGATGTCCACTGAATTATGCCGATAGGAATACCAGAAATTAACAAAATGGCATGGAGCTGATTCATTTTCTTTTTGTTTCCCATCGCATATGCTATATCACCGATAGATTCAACAGAGAAATTCTCCATGCTCTTTAGCTCTCGTCTGATACCGTCGATCATTTCCAGCTTCGCTTTGCGCTCACTCACTTCTTCTTGCAGAAGCTGCTCTTGCTGTTCAAGTAAAACAGAAATAACACTGCCCGGATTATCTTCTGAAAGTAGTTCACCAATGCTGTTAATTGAGATTCCTGCATCACGAAGAAAGCAAATAATCTTCATTCGCTTCAAATCCTGCTCAGAGTATAGCCGACGTCCACCCTCTGACAATTCGCTGGGAATGAGAATATTTCTGGAATCATAATACTGTACCGTTCGGACAGAAACGCCACAGA
This sequence comes from uncultured Ruminococcus sp., assembly GCA_902763835.1. Classification (GTDB taxonomy): domain Bacteria; phylum Bacillota; class Clostridia; order Oscillospirales; family Acutalibacteraceae; genus RUG592. Next base: position 2,215 of record CACWTQ010000143.1, read on the forward strand.
GCTTTGCAATTTCTCCTGTTGTGTACTTTGACATAGCTTTCACCTCCTTACACTGCCTATTTTACATCATTACGCAGCGTCACAAGCAATACCTCACGCAAGGGGATTTTTCAAATATTCTCGATTTTTCGTTGAGTTTTAACTATAAAACCTATTTTGGTTTCTTTATGATGTAGCATTTTTAGGTCGATTTGCGATTTTCTTTTCTACGACCATCAAATGGCTTTTCTGCATTTCGGGGAATAAGCCAAACGCGACTTAATCTTATCACACCGTCAATTCTATTTTCTTCGCATAACTTTTGTATGCGGCGTTCGGAAATCTCCCACAACTTTGCCGCCTCTTGTACTGTCATATATTCAAACATAGATTATCCCTCCCTCCATAAAGTGATAGTACTATATATTATATACGGTCAAACGAATAAAATCAAGAAACATCCTGTGAATTATTTGAATTATATTGGCTAATCATAGGAACTGTGTAAGCATATCCAAAACGAAAGATGAACTGTAAAATGTAATAGGGTGAATAAAAATGGCGAAAAGACCAGTACCACTTTATGACTTCAAGGCTTTCGGGCAAGCCATAAAAGCGGCACGGATGGAGAGAAAGGAATCGCGCAAAGATGTTTGCGACGCTATGAACTTATCTCCGCGCTACCTTGCGAATATCGAAAACAAAGGTCAGCAACCGAGCCTGCAAATCTTCTATGAGCTTGTTACCCGTTATTCCATATCGGTAGATCAGTTTTTCTTTCCGAACAAAGACGCTGAAAAGAATACACAGCGGCGTCAGCTTGATACCCTACTTGATGGTATGAGTAATGACGGATTGGAAATTGTCACCGCAACGGCACAGAAAGTTGTGGAAGTCGAGAAAAAACACGAAGCAGCAGCGGATTAAAAACCGCTGTTGTTTTCTTTTATACACGCTGCAAAAGCATACTGCTCCTGCGGCTTTTTTGTGTCTGTTTGGCAGTTTCGGGGGTGTTCACCGTAGTAGTAGTGAGGGTAGAGATACCGTAGCAAGCATAGGGAGTGTAGCCACACTCCCGAAAAAGCACCTGTCTGTGCTTTGCTTGTTGGGATAATCCCAAACCCTTATTCGGAGCGGAAAGGACGGTGAACAAATGGCAAACCGAACGCGGAATATCGTGCTGCGCGTTCCTGTGACTGCCGAGGAACGGGCAATGATCGAGCGTAAAATGCAGCAGATGAGAACGGGCTGTTTTTCCGTTTATGCGCGGAAAATGCTCATAGACGGCTATGTGATCCGGCTGGATTACAGCGATGTGAAAGCAATGACCGCCGAGCTGCAAAAAATCGGCACAAACATCAATCAGATTGCAAAGCGCGTGAACGCTACGGGAACGCTCTATGCGCAGGACATTGAGGACATCAAGGGGGCGATAGCAGAGATATGGCAATTACAAAGATCCATCCTATCAAAAGCACCTTGAAAAAAGCTATTGACTATATCGTTGATCCTGCAAAGACCGACGACAAGCTGCTGGTGTCCTCGTTCGGCTGCGCCGTGGAAACCGCAGACCTTGAGTTTGAGAAAACACGGCTGCTTGCCATGCAGAAAGGCAACAATCTCGCTCACCATCTGATACAGGCCTTTGAGCCGGGCGAGGTCAGCTATGCGCAAGCCCACGAAATCGGGCGGCAGCTTGCCGATGAAATCCTCGGCGGCAAGTATGAGTATGTCATTGCTACTCACATTAACAAGGAGCATTGCCATAACCATATCATTTTCTGTGCTGTGGATTTTGCGGAGCATAAGAAGTACGTTTCCAACCGCAAAAGCTACGCGCAGATCCGCCGCGTCAGCGATAGATTGTGCCGGGAAAACGGGCTGTCCGTTGTCGCGCCCGGCGTAGAGCGCGGCAAGCAGTACGCCGAATGGGACGCGCAGCGGAAAGGGACAAGCTACAAGCAAAAACTGAAAATAGCCATTGACAGGCTCATTCTCATTTCCAAAGACCTTGACGACCTCCTGCGTCGGCTGGAAGCCGAAGGATATGAAATCAAACGAGGAAAGTATATCTCATTCCGCGCTCCCGGTCAGGAGCGATTTACCCGTGCAAAGACGTTGGGTGAAGCCTACACCGAGGAAGCCATAGCCGAACGCATCAAGGGCAAAGTCATTCTGAAAACGCCGAAGCTGGAACGTAGCGGCGTGTCGCTGCTGATTGACATTGAAAACTGCATCAAGGCGCAGCAATCCGCAGGCTATGAACGCTGGGCAAAAATTGAAAACCTGAAACGCGCCGCCCGCACAATGGTATTTCTCGACCAGCACGGTATTTCCCACTATACCGATTTGGAGCAGAAGATCACGGAGCTTCAGGAC
>CACWTQ010000144.1 GCA_902763835.1 uncultured Ruminococcus sp.
CGTTTTTTTTCGCACGTGAAGATAGTCATCTTTAATCTTAAATCTATGAACCCGACCGAAAGTTTTTTTCTCACGTGAAGATAGTTTTCTTTAATCTTAAATCTATGAATCCGACTGAAAGTTGATTCAGTGCGGTAGTTTTAAATGGTTCTATTTAAATTTAATTCTAACCTGTTACGGCTATCAATAAAATTCAAATAAGGTAATTAAAGTATGACTTTAAGATGTGTTTCACCTTAAACCATTAAAAGAGCGGATGACGGGGCTCGAACCCGCTACCTCCACCTTGGCAAGGTGGCGCTCTACCAGATGAGCTACATCCGCATTTCTTTACTTCCTATTATTATTCTATGCAAAAGGATTCAACTCTGTGACTTTATCAAATCCTTTTGCAAGTGCCTCCGGGCGGAATCGAACCACCGACACGGGGATTTTCAGTCCCCTGCTCTACCAACTGAGCTACAGAGGCAATTTTTGGCGACCCGAAACGGGCTCGAACCGTCGACCTCTAGCGTGACAGGCTAGCGTTCTAACCAACTGAACTACCGGGCCATTTTGGTGGGAACAACAGGGCTCGAACCTGTGACCCTCTGCTTGTAAGGCAGATGCTCTCCCAGCTGAGCTATGCTCCCACGTCACAGTTATTATAATACACTATTTTCTAAGTTTTGTCAATACCTTTTTTTAATTTTTTTGGAATTTTTTAAGTTTATATATTTTTCACAAATTACACTCTTCTTTGCAACTTATTTTGTGCTATATAATCTTAGTTTAGCTTTTAAAATAATCTGGAAAAATATCTTAAAAAATATACACTTGTGTAAGTGGATTAAATTAAGGAACTGTTTGGAAATAGGTTGAACAATTTAGACGCAGGATAATTTGTTCTGTGTTAGGCACAACACACAGGGCAAATTAGACAAGTATAAATGTTCAAGTTATTTTCTGACAGTTCCTTACAAATAATCTTTGAACGTATTTTGAAACGACACAATATTTTTGCTGTTAGGTTTTCCGTAAACAGCAAAGCATATTTCGTCAAAGTACAATCCCGATTTTTCATCTATGAGTACAGTCTTGAAATACTCCGAAACATCATTCGGATTGTTTCCGAATGCACCGCACCCCCACGCACCCAGAACAATATTTTTATATCCGTGCTTCACTGCTATTCTCAGCATAATGCGGATTCTTCCGAGCATAGCTTCGGCTATTTTCTTTTTTGGAACTAAGAGTGCCGAACCGTTTCTGTTCGGAGCAGGAGCAGTAATTACTGCCGCTGTGAAAGGCTCTTCCAGAAGCCGACATTGTTCATTGCGGAAAACACAGACATTTTTTGAAAGAATCATATAATCAGATTCAATCGCACTTAAATGTGTATTGTTGTACCTGTACATTTCCGCTGCTTTATCTGATTTCAGTGATGCGTATAAAGTACTGCATCTGCACAATGCTTCTTCCTGAGCATTCGCACCTAACAGAAATCCTCCGCCGGGATTGTGGGCATTTGCAAAGTTCAGCACCAGCGGATTTTCAAACCGTCTTGCCGCCTGAAAAGAATCCTCATTCACAACAGATATTTTGCAAAGCTTATCATTCGGCTCTTTGGCTATATCGGATATCAGAAGTTCTTTACCCTTTTCCGGTGAATAAACAATTGCGTCCTTATAATCAATTTTCGGTAAAGTAATTCTTTTTTCGGAAACGGTATATTTTCCTGCGGAGGTAATTTTAATTGTTTCGTTTGCTATTTTAATGCTGTTCATATTCTACTCCGTTTTCTATATATAATAATATATAATAATCGGGTGTATCTATTATTTTTTCTTACAAACTCTTCAAACGTATCGGCGATTTTATCTCCGAAATATGGTTTGACCGACAAAAGCCCAAATTCAAAAAGCCGTTCGTCATAATGCACAATGAATTGTAGAATTTTTAGTCAAACTAAAAAGAGAACTAGGATTTTCTGGCTACTTTTTAAGTCTGTTATTGTTCATTTTGCTACACGCAATTTTGAGAAGGTACTTTTGTCAGTCTAACCATTTTTAATTGTTTTATGTATTCAAACATAGGTATCTTCCAATCAAGTAATATAAAGCGTCATAATATATGCGTTCTCCTTAGGGGCAGTATAAAAATTCTTTCTCTCCCCCACAAGCTCAAATCCGAATTTACTGTACAGAGATATTGCTTTCTCATTAGACTTTCTGACCTCAAGCGACAGAAACACAAGGCTTTTTTCACGGCAGATTTTCACGGCATTTTCCAGAAGAACACTTGCAGCACCGCATTTTCTGAACTCAGGCAGAACGGCAATATTCGCAATATATCCCTCATCTAAGATTATATGAAAACCGATATATCCTATCTCAATGTTATTGTACACGGCAACAAGAAAATTCGCCGTATCGTTTATTAGTTCGTTTTCAAAGCCGCTGTGCGTCCACGGTTTGGAGAAGCATTCGTTCTCGATTTTTACAAGACCGTCAATATGTTCGGCAGTCATTTTTTCGATTTTTATATTATTTATATTCATAGGCGATTATTATTTTTTCTCAATATTTTCAATAAATTTGGCAAGTGTATCAAGCTGCTTTAAAAGTTCGTCACGGGTTGCTCTGTAAACCGACAAATCTCCGCCGTAAGGGTCGGAAACATCTGTATTAAAAAGATAGATTTTCTTTTTTTCAACACCCAGTTGTAAAAGTGCCACAGCTTGGGAATATGTCATCGGAACAAACAAATCAAATTCACCCAGCCGGGGAATCAATGCAGTAATACTTGTTGAGCGGAAATTGGATAGGTCAATATCGATTTCCTGTAATGCTGTTACAGAATTTTCGCTTGCAGGCGAGCCTGTAAAGGTTGCTATTCCCGCACTTTCGCACTCGACATTCAGATTTTTCTCCGCTGCAATTTTTTGAAAAATAGCCTGAGCCATAGGACTTCTACAGGTATTTCCCGAACATACAAAGAGAATTTTCATATATCAATAACTTCCTTTCAGTACTTTTATTATACTATTTTACCATAACAGAAAGGATTTATCAAGTTTTATTTACACCAATAAAAAATGCACCTGCAATCCATAAAAGGCTTACAAGTACATTTTCAAAAATCAAACCTCAGAATAACCGAAGCTGTTTACCAAAGCTTCTATCTTTTCGCCACGCTCGCAAATCGGGCAGCGGTTCGGTTTATAGCTCTGATAGTCACCCAAATCGTTCGGGTCGAAAACAGAGTAAACAGGGTGACCGTCACACTCGGGAATAGTCGCAAAAATAGACGCAACACCCACAACCTTACCGCCGTAATAATTAATAGCGTCCATAGCGGCAAGAGCACTTTTACCTGTGGTAACCGATGCGGCAAGCACGAGAACATTCTTTCCCGAAAGCATAGGAACGAGATTGTCACGGAAAACTATCTGACCGCCCGAAATAAATTCCGGTGACATAACGTAAATAGTTTGGTGAGCATTCATATTAAGGTAATTATCTTGTGTGAGTTCATCAGCGAAACACGTTCCGATAACCTCCATACCGTCAATGCAGAGAATACTGTCAATAATAGTATGAGCACGATAGTTGCTTACAAGCTCTTTAGCGACTGCCTTTGCTTCGGAAAGTCTCATTTTTTGAGTATGCACATCGATAAAGTAATTTGTGTGGCTGTGCATAGTAGCGAAGTGTCCCTTTCTTACTCGCAGGAACACATCGGGGTTCTTTGTTCTGATTTTCAATTCTGTAGCCATAAGTCACCTCGAATAACTAAAATTTTTTACTGCATTTATAATTTTACACCATTTTTAACAATAAATCAATAGGTTGAGATAAATTTTATTAAATAATTTACATATCATTTAATATCTTATGCAATTTTTTTCTCAAAATTACCGTCAATTCTGGTAACAGGTGTTTCAACTATGAATGAATCCTCGTCGTGGCTTTTTATTATTCTGCGAAGTCTGTTCACCTCATATTTACTCACAAATATGATAAAGATTTTCACTTCCTCACCGGTAAACAATCCGCTTGCATCTATTTCTGTCATACCTCTGTTGAGCTTGCCCATTACATCAACCTGCATTTCCTTTGTATCCTTAAGCTTTGTGAATACTATTATCTGACTTGCGATATTCTGAGTATGAATTCGGTCAGTGGCAATCGAATTAAACACAGCGTATATTAATGAATAAATAACAGTAGCAGGGTCAAAAATAAACAGCATAATCGAATACAATATAATGTTTGTAAGAAGCCCTATATTTCCTACACTGCCTTTTCCTCTTTTGGCTATGAGAAGCATTCCTATAATATTCATACCTCCGTCGCATGCTCCTCCCCTTAGAATTATACCTATTCCCGTACCGCATATCAATCCTGCAATAATTGCATTTGTTATTCTGTCGTCAAGCACGGGACTCGAAGGAATGGGAATAACCGAAAGCAAAATCGTTATAGAGGTAACCACAAACAATGTTTTTGCAATAAATCTTCGACGCATTGTCTTTAATGAAATAAGAATTGCCGGAACATTCATAAGATAATAAATCACACCTGAAATATTGAATCCGTCAAATGTAAAACCTGCCCTTGCAATGAACTCTTGAATAAGCTGTGCAAACCCCATCATTCCGCCCGAATAAAGATGAAGCGGACGCAGAAAACAGTTCATACCGAAAGAATAAACCACCGCCCCGAAAAATATAATGGGAAATGTATAGATTTCCTTTCGCACTGCTTTTTTGCCTGTGTCATTCTCCTTGATTTTTTCTTCTTCGTTGATTACCAGTTCTTTTACCGTTTTCTTTGACAAATCCTTAATCTTTGAATCGGATTTTTTATTATCCATATATTTACACTGCCCTTCTATAAAGTACCGATTGTATTATATGTAATTATATCACAATTTTTTTCATAAATTGTTAATTAATTGCAAATTTATACACAACAGAATGACATTACAAATTGAATTTGACGTTATATCAATTTTTATTACACAACACCATATAAACAAATTAGATAATTTAATTTTTGATTTTTTTGAATTGATTGACTTTTTTTATCTTGCATTATATTGAAAAGAGTATTATAATAATAGTGTTGAGAACATTACTAACAAATAAAACTATATTTTAGAATGTTGTTATTTTATCCCTCTGTAAACTTTCATCTTCCTTTTTAACAGCAACAGAGGTATTAATCGAAAAAATTAAATTAAGGAACTGTTAGAAAATAACTTGAACATTTATACTTGTCTAATTTGCTCTGTGTGTCGTTGCAACACCTTGAAATACGTCAGTATTCCTGCGGTGTTGTGCCTAACACAGAACAAATTATCCTGCGTCTAAATTGTTCAACTTATTTTCCCAACAGTTCCTAAGAATTAAGTCGTACAGAATACCGTGTGTTAATTATTTTGTCATATATATTGTAAGGTCGGTATTCTATTATAACAACTATGAACAGGAGATATTTTATATGCAAGAAAAACTTTTTGCAAAGAATCTGCTAGACTATGATCAAACAATTGCAAAGCCGCTTTTTGAAAGTGTTACTTATCCGTGGGAAGCTTTGGAAAAACTTACAGAGTTTATTCTTGAAGTCGGAAAAACTCTCCCCGAAGATAAATTTGATAAAATCGGAGAGGATATCTGGGTTGCGAAAACAGCCAACGTTGCTCCTACCGCTTACCTGCACGGTCCGCTCATCATTTGTGATTATGCCGAGGTAAGGCACTGTGCATTCATAAGAGGAAACTCTATTGTAGGAGAAAACAGCGTTGTCGGAAATTCAACCGAGCTTAAGGGTTCTATCCTTTTCAACTGTGTTCAGACACCGCATTACAATTATATAGGTGATTCGGTTCTGGGGTATAAATCTCACACGGGTGCAGGTGTTATCACATCTAACCTGAAATCTGATAAATCTATGGTCACTGTGCTTTTTGAGGGTGATAAGCTCGACACCAACCGTAAGAAGTTCGGTGCTATTATCGGCGACAATACGGAAGTCGGCTGCAACAGTGTTCTTAATCCGGGTACGATTTTGGGAAGAAATACTAATGTTTATCCGTTATCTATGGTAAGAGGATATGTTCCCGAAAACAGTATTTACAAAAATCAGGGTGAAGTCTGCGAAAAGATATTGAACAGATAAACAGGCATTGTTTCATTAAGGAGTATGAAAATGAGCTACGAGAAAAAAAGAAAATTACTTATCAGAATAGTTGCCGGAGTTTGTGCAGTGCTTTTGATTGGTTCTATTTTTCTTTCGGTTTTATATTAAGGAACTGTTGGGAAATAAGTTGAACAATTTATTTCCCAACAGTTCCTAAGTCAAGGTTCTCAATAGTAAGAGAAGCATATTCACCTGACTTGACAGCATTCTTTGTGTTACAATTCAGGTTCAGAGTACCCTCACCCGTTAAAGTAACATTGGAGCTGTCCTTGCACTTGATAACTGCGGATTCCGCATACTCTGCGTTAGAACCGTTGCCGCCGTCTTCTGTAGAACCGTATGTATCTGCATTATTAAATGCACTGTCTGTTAAAGTGTTGGTTGTACCCTCAAGAGCGTTAATTGTAACACTTGCGGTCGAGTTTTTCTTTACGGTAATAGGAGCTGTGAGGGAGCTTGTAAGGTCAAGACCGGCAAGCATAATGTTTGCATCTCCCGAAGCTTCCTTTTTAACTGCAATGCTCATATCACTGCCCGTACCTGCAAATACAAAGCTGCCGCCCTTTTTCTTGATGTCAACGTTGATTTTGGCTGTATCGTTGGTATAAACAGCATTGCCGTCACTGTCGGAAGCTGCCGTTAATGTCTGTTCGTCTTTGCTGTCGGCTCTTAGGAACTGTTGGGAAATAAGTTGAACAATTTAGACGCAGGATAATTTGTTCTGTGTTAGGCACAACACCGCAGGAATACTGACGTATTTCAAGGTACGACACACAGGGCAAATTAGACAAGTATAAATGTTCAAGTTATTTTCTGACAGTTCCTTATGCCGTAAACCTCGTATTTATCGTCACTGCCCTCGTAAACGGTAAGAGTGTTGTCGTTGAAAATAAAGGTTGTATAGCCTATCGGAACTTCAAAGGTTTCACTGCCGTTTACCGTAACTTCGACAACTCCGACTGCACCGTCTTTGCCTTTAACAGTGACGGTATTGCCGTTTGTTGTAACGTCTGCAAGAGAAGTGTCGCTGAGTGTCGCACTTGATACAGTCGAACCCATTGTAATTGTCGCACCCGAATTGCCGTTAAGCGAATAGCTTGCCGTCGTATCGGCGGAAGCGGTACTTTCTGTGTAAGGCACAATTGATGCAACTATACTCGCAAACATTAAGATTTACCACTATTCTTTCTTCGACCGGCAATTCGCTAAGCTGTTGCCTGTTTTTGTTTTTATAGAAAGATATTGTTTTGAGAAGTGCTTTTGTTGTTTGCTGTTGACGGTTTGTTTAGTTTCGCTGAGGGTAATTTATTTTTCTACAATAATTTGTTCCGTCAGCGACCAAAGGCTCTGCCTTTGGAATCCGCAAGCTTTAAAAAG
>CACWTQ010000145.1 GCA_902763835.1 uncultured Ruminococcus sp.
CCTGTGTAAATGGCATCTGCTCCACCGCCTTTCTCTATCTAATATTATATCATATAAATTGGATTTTGCCTACCATTTTTTAGGGGACTGAATAGTTACGATTTTTTTAAATTATTCAAAATGTACGGCTTACCATATATTTTTAACTTCTCAATAATCCATAGTTGGGAAAATAAACTTCCGACTACAAAAATAATTACACATTCGTTATTGCATTATGAAATGTATATTTTTTCATTTTTATGCCCATTATTCATAAACAAGTTTATATTTATACTTCATTTACTTTCATAATTCTGTCTATTTTTTTGTAATATATATTACAAAAAATCATACAAATTATTTTATAAAACATAGTAGATAAACGTTTATATTTGTTATTGTAATTATTTTTAAATATTTTGTTACACTTTTTTAGCTTTTTTCATTGAAAAAACGTCCGTTTTCAAAAAGTTGTGTTTTTCTTGTATTTTTTGTGTTATTATATAATGGTACTAATTAATGGAGGTTCAATGCTATGATACTTTACGAACTTATTGAAGAGAAACACAACAATGCCACAATCGGATATTATACATCATTCGGAATTAATGCCGTTGACAGTCTTTCCGGTAAGAATTGCGTCTACATCGAAGATGTATTTACAGACTTTAAAACAGCCGAGAAATACATCACACTTTTCAATGAAGAGCAGCTTGATTTGATTCATTTGGAAGAAGCAATAGAGGATATTCTTCATATGTATAGACTGTAATATTACATCTCGAATTTAATCTGATATGTATAATATTATTTCAAGTGCCGCCGATATGACATTGCGGCGGAATCGTATTCCGCTTTGATGCAATAATTTATCAGGAGATATTTTACCTAAAAGGAAGTTTATTTTCCTATTGCCTAAACAGAATAAAATCAAGAATACAGTCTGCAATTATTTGGCATACTTTTATAGTATATCCGAAATTTGCAGGCTTGTATTTTTAAAAATATTTGGGTTAAATATTTTACAGTTTCTTTATTAACGCATGTTCTTAAGGAGGTTGATTTTATAGCATATCACTTGTATATAACCGTAATATAAAAGTCATATCGAAAAGTCAATAAGTTACCATTTATCAACTATAGGTCGCTGGTTTTATACGATTATTGACATCACTCCACCCCCTCCAATCGTTCGTAATAACATATATATTATCGTGAAAATTTTAAAAAAAATTATTAATAATACATCATCAGTATTGACATTACGCTACTCTTGTGATATAATAATATACCATACAAAATTCAACAACATAAGGAGAACTTTATGAAAACAATAGAGGAGCTTCAAGCGGAACTTCGTCTTATCTGCTCCGAGCTTGAAAAGCTTAAAGAATCGCAGAAAGCCGAAACAAGAGAAGTCAACTTCCGTGAGATTGCCGCAAGAGCCGAACGCTACCCTATATTGGGTCACCCTATGGTGAATGAGGTCGAGCATACAAAGGATATGTATATTCTAATGCTGTTGTCGGTGGCGGCTCTTGACGATGAAAAGTATGAAGAAAGCTTTATGACGATTTACCGCATTGCGTTTGGTATGAACTTTTCGGGAAATATTGAATCTCTGTTTCTCTCCGCAAAATCAATGAAGTTTGAAACACTTGATGAATGCACATGGCTTTTCCTAAACAGCAAATTAAGGCTTGTTCTTCTGCTTGAATGTATGATGATTGCCGCAGGCTTTGAGAATGGAAAACGCAGGGCAATGGAGTATATAGCTCAGCTTGCCGTTATGCTTAATGTCGGTAAAGATGAGATAGAATTTCTTGCGAATTTGGCGAGAGTTGTTTTGACACAGGATTTGAATGAGTATAAAACTGATTTTTTGAATGTATATGGTGATATTTTTGATTGCTATATTGATGTATTTTCAGGATATTTAAAAATTGAGCTTATAACTGTTTCGAGAACAAAAAGATTTGAAGGATTGGAATACAACATATCCTCTGTAAGAGAAAAAGGTAATGGAAACATATCGTTTACTTATCAAAGTGGGAGTTTTAGAACCATTTGGGGAACTAATAACGATAGCAAGCAAATTGAAATTGATACGTCAGATATGATAGTTAATTATTTAAATCATAAAATTACTAAAGTAATAAATAATGCCGAAAAAAATAATCACAAAAAATTAATTTTCGGCGTAATGTCCAACCACCCCCTTGCCCACAGCAAAGCAATTGCCCAATACATGGCCGCTGGCGGTGTAATTGACAAGCAAAAAAAATAACAAACACGAGGTACACCCCATGAAAGAACTATACACTAACTATCTCAACAAATTCACCACAGCTAAAACCCTAGCCGAAAAATACAAACTCCCCACAGAAAAGGCCGACAAAGCTTTAAACGAAGTCCCCGATTTCAAAGTAACCGTTCCCCTTGTCGGCGGATTCAGCACGGGCAAAAGCTCCCTCATAAACACCGCACTCGGAAGAGAACTCCTCTCCACCGAGATAACCCCCGAAACAGCCGTCCCTGCCGAAATATCCTACGGCACAGACAGTGTTGTATACGTTTCAAAAAACGGAACGTCAAAAGGCACGGTTGACGAGCTTAACACAAAAAAGCTTTCCATAGAAAACGTTCGTCTTGTGCAGGTGTCGCTTGATGATGATTTTCTCAAAACAATACCGACTGTTAAAATAGTCGATATGCCCGGCTTTGATTCGGGTTTTGAACTTCACAACAGAGCCATTGACGAGTATCTCCCGAAAAGCCTTGCGTATGTGATTTGTGTAAGTGCGGACGAGGGTACTGTAAGGGAAAGCGTTCTGAATTTTCTCGGTGAGCTTAAACTTAACAAAATGCCCGTATACCTTGTTATAACTAAGTCCGATAAGGTTATGCCCGATGAACTGGACGAGGTTGTAAAGCACATCAAAACCACCGTTGAAAACCGTCTGGAAATCGCTAATATCACCGTTGCCGTTACAAGTGCGGACGACGACGAATCCGAGGAATTTAAAAACATTCTGACGGAAATCGAAAACCGCAGCGATGAAGTTTTCAAAAAGCATTTCTGCGGTCTGCTTGTTTCATTTTTGGCTGACATCAAGAATTATCTTGTTTCAACCCTGAAATTAAGAGATACTTCTTCGGAAAAAATCAAGGACGAGATTGAAACTCTTGAAAAGAATATTGCCGACCTGCAAAAGGACATTATGAAAGAAAAAGACAACTTCGACAAGCAATGCGAACAGGTTATCGGGATTATAAAAAATAAAGTTATATCGGATTTGAGGGCTTCGTCCTCAATGCTCGAAAATATGATTTATCAAGGCAGTGATGTAAGCGACAAGGTTAATACCATTGTCAGAAACAGTATCACCGCCGAAATTCACAGAAGTTTTGAACCACGCATTAAACGATACAGCGAGAATATTTCCGCCGCAGTTGAAAGAAATACGGTTATCCCCGACACGTCCTCCCCATTGCTTGACCCCAATATCAAAGCCGAAAACGAGGAAATAAAAGAGATTGCCGAAAGTCTTATAACACCTGTTTCCACGGTTGCGGCAACGGTACTCGGCGAGGTATTGGCAGGAAGTACAATAGCGGCTGCTCTTGGATTGACGGCAACTGTACTTGCTCCTATCGGTGCTGTTGTCGGTCTGGCGTTAGGTCACTTTGTAAAGAAAGGACTTCGTGAGAAAGAGGAATCACAGAAAAGAGATGCCGCTCGTTCAAGAGTTAATCAGCTTATAAACAGCGTTTCCGAAACAATAGGCACTACCGTTCAGACGGCAATTTTTAGTATCAGAGATGACATCAACAACTCTATTGATAAAGAAATTGAAGATAAAATCAATATTCAGAAAAAAGCACTTGACGATGCAAATGAAAGACTTCGTCTTAACGAACAGGAAAAGAATGCCGAAACACTGTCGCTCACAGTCGATTTACAAACGGTTGAGCGTATGATAAAAGAAGAGGGTGATATTTAAAATGAATAACGATGAAGCATTAAGGCAGTTTTCTCTGTTGAAGAATATAATCAGGTTTTCCGAAACAAACAAGCCGTCCGTGAACCTTTCGGAAATCGAAAAGATAATTTTCACGGAACTGCCCGCACAACTGGAGAAAAACGCACCGCCGAATTTTCCGGAAGTGTATTTTGACTTCAAGCAGGAGTACGAGCGTTTCAAGGATTTTATCCTTTACGACAAGATTATCGGAAAGAATGTCGTTGCACTCGGAGGAGGATTTTCGAGCGGTAAATCTACCTTTCTGAATACACTGATTGAAGATGAAATTCTTCCGTCGGATATAACCCCGTCAACATCAGTTCCGGCATATCTTGTTCACGGAGATTATGCAGAGGTTTACGGCATAAACACATTTGAATCGAAAGTATAGTAAACGACATTAAAAATAGGATTTAAAAGAACACAACGATGAGAATTTTTCATTAGGTTGTTGGTATTGTTTGAAGTAATTATCCAAAGAAGAT
>CACWTQ010000146.1:0-5269 GCA_902763835.1 uncultured Ruminococcus sp.
CAAATACTTTATAAAAACTTTCGGTCGGGTAGATGAAGTTATTATTTAAAATAACTATCTTCACGTATCTCCAGCGGGCGTTGCCCGCCGTTGCCCGCCACGAATTAACAAATACGGCTATCTCAAAGGACAGCCGTATTCGGTGTTATCGTGAGTTAATATATAAAATTAATCAACATTAATTTCTGAACCAACATTCTTATTGCTGTCATCAGTAAGCTTAACGGAATATCTCAAAACAGCAAGAGCATCATCGCTAAGAACCTTACCGTCATTATTGATATCTGCAAGCTTAGTCTGCTCATCAGAGAGTTTCTCAAGATTAACAGAAGCTCTGAGAATATACAAGCTATCCTCGGAATCAATCTTTCCGTCACCCGTTACATCACCCAAAAAAGCTGTTTTCGGCTCTTCCTTTGTGGAAATCGTAAATGTAAGCTCCGGATAACCTGCTGCTGTAACTGTAATGTTGAATGTGTCCTTATTCTCTGTATCAAATACAGGGTTGTTTCTGCTCTTTGCTTCCAAATCAATCTTACCTGTTTCAGGATCGATAATTGTAACTGCACCGTGACCGGCAGCACTGTAAGATGTATCGTCAACCTTTACAGATGTAAGGCTTGTGAGATATACCTTAAAGTCTTCATCGGAAGCATTGTCTGCAACAAGTGCTGTATTCTTGCTGTCATACTTAGCAACAACTTTATCTGTTGAAAGAACAAATGTTGTTGAAAGGTCTGCATACTTTCCGTCTTTATCGGAAACTGTCAATGTGTAAGAACCTGCTTTAGCGTTCTTGAAAGAAAGTGTGCCGTCAGCATAAGAAGTGTCAAGACCCGAAACCGCATACTCTGCATTGTAATCCTCGGGAAGTTCCGGCTTAACAGTAACCTTAGTTGAAGTATCATCAGCCTTTGCATCTGCCACTGTTACAACGCTTGCAGCCTTAACGGGAACATATGCGTCTACGGTGTAGTTTGTGATACCCTTATCTGTGATATAAGTAATCTCTTTAATTGTGTCACCCATAATAGACTTATAATGCTCAGGTGCAAGAGTATTGCCGTGTGACTCTGTAGTCTTAATGCCGCTGCTCCAAGCAAACTGGAATGACTTCTTCCAGATATTTTCAAGGTGACGCAAGCCATACTGTGTACCATCATCTGTTGTAACGATAATACCGTAAACAGTGCCGTCAATTGTAGTATTGGAGATATCAATCTGATAGTCGCCGTACTTGCTGTTTGCTGACAATGTGTACTCAACATTGTCTACATCTGTAACAGTACCCTTAACGGCTGAGAAAGAATACTTGCCCTCGCTGTCAACTGTAAGAGTTTTGTAAACGGAGGGAGTTTCTGCAAGTTCTGTGAAGTAGTAGTCATCATTTTTGCTGTCTGCATTCTTGAGCTTTGCGTAATCTTCCTTGCTAACCTCAACAGGGAACGAAACACCGAGAATCTGACCGCCGCCGTTCTCGTTTGCCTCTGTAAAATATGTGCCGCCGAATGTAGTCCACTTGCTTGTTGTAGCGGAAGTTACCGCATCTACCGCAACATCATTTTTTACGTCTGCCTGATAAAATGTGTTGTACGGAATATTCATTGTGACGAAAACGGAATCGTCATTCTCTGCTGCAAATGCACTTACCGGAAATGAAGAAACAATCATTGCGGCAGTGATTGCAAGGCTTACAAGCTTCTTGCTTTTTTTCATGTTTTACCTCGACCTTTCTTTTTAAAAACTTTGTTCTTAATTTCGGAATATTATTAAATATCAAAATAAAAGTTTTATAAATCTAACCACAATAAACAATAACAATCATTTTTTGTTGATATGCAGTTATATAAAACTAACATATTGTTTTAATAAAAAGGATTTAAAGCCTAATGTTACAAGTCTATAAATCCCATATTTTCACGAAATAAACAACAATATCCGGATAGCACAAAACTTTTTATCGAAATCATTAAATTCAAAGTTTCATTCTGCTAACCACTGTTAGTATTATAATCTAATTTGTAGGTTTTGTCAATATTCACTTAAAGATTATTTTTAACAAACTGATTATTTTTTTCTATTTCTTATAAGCCCGAAAAGTTTACGAATTATAGTTATGACAATTAACACAATCGGTATTACATATAAAAACACAATTAAGTCTGTAATCGTAACAGACGAGGGAGCTAACGGATTATATTCGGGATTAAAATACCAATATACTCTGAACAGCGTAAAAATTAAATATGCCGTCACAACTGCCATACTGAGGAAATTCAGTACTCGGCGATACTTGGCGGCATTTATTTTCTTTATATAATATTCGATATGCTTGCGGGATATAACATTTGACACTGTGTATTTGAGAGCTTTAAGATTTTTGATTTTTTGAAAATCGGATATGTTCTCCGAAAAGATTTTAGCAAGTTCGGCTGTCACCAATTCGTTTTCTTCGTATGAGTACAGTCGGTTATTGTTTTGCTCGGTCATATTTATTTCACTCCTATTATGTAATCTGTAACTATAGGTCCGACTGCCGCTGCGATTATAATTACTGCACGGATTATTGTAAATGTGCGGTTATTCTTTCTGATTCTCTCGGGGAATATTCTCAGAAAATTTCCCATATTGAATATTACTATAAGAGGAATAATAATATAGAAAACGAATATTTCAAAAATCCCTCTTAATCCAAACATACTTACAGCGAGTACCGCAATAAAAATCATCGACACATATGAAAGTCCTGCCAAAGTTTCTTTCCATAAAGTGTGAGTACGAAAACCGGGAAGAGCACAGAGCAGCGGAACATTATCGGGAAATTTTATTTTCAGCTCATGCGACAAAGCTTTCTTCATTACCGTGACGTTGGAGTAACGATGATACGGGTCTTGATTTGAAGCCTTTTCAATTATGTTCACAATATAGTGATTGCCCTTATACTGCATAATTCCGGGGTCCTGACCTATGAGCATATAATTGAGTATACAGCCTATGGAATATATATCGGCTTTATTGGTTGTGCTTGACGAAATACTTTCGGGAGCTTGATAACCCAAAGTACCTATAACAGTTGTGTCGGAGATGTTGTACATACTCATATGTTTAGCACCGCCGAAATCTATGATTTTAACCTGAGGATTTTCGGTGTCATATTTTGAAATCATAATATTATCGGGCTTTATATCACGGTGAACAAAACCCATTTTGTGAAACTCCTCCAGACCCTCGCAAATCTGCATACAAATTGAAAGTGCCGTTTTCTCGTTCAGCGTACCGCCCTGCTTGCGTACAAACTGCGAAAGAGACAGACATTCTTCATCGGGGCAGTTTTCGGCATATACATACTCCGTAACAGCGATATAGTGACTTTGGCTTGGGTCGGCAGAGCTGGTCACGCTCAGAACCTCGTATGTATCTGCAACATAAGGATTCCACATACACGACAAAGCACTGTAAACGGAAGCTCTTTTCTCGTCCATTTCTTTGAGAACGACAGCAAAAAGGCTTCCGTCGGAATGCTCTTTCATAGCAAGGTAAGTGCTGTATTGCTTATCGGGCGTAAGATTTTTATATATAATATACTCGCTTTCAAGTTCTTCTTCTGTAATATTACGCATTAAACATTACCCCTATTTATCCTTAAAAACTCCGTCAAGACCTTTACTCTCCAGCATTCTGCGAATTTCCTTGCCGGGGAGCTTATGCAGCATACCCCAAATAATAACTGATTCGGCTTTGTCACGGGTGTAAAGCTCCTGATATCTTGCAAGCTTTAAAAGATGATTTGTTTCCTCAAGTGTGGCATCTATTGCAAGAGCAATATCAATTATAACATATCGACCGGGGCGAACACTCTTTTCGGAGGGATTGCGGAGTTTATTTATATAGGATTTGGATATATTTGTATTTTCGACTATTTTGATAATTGGAATTTTCTTTTTGCTTATAAGGCAGCCCAGAGCGGTGGTAAATTCACCGTAATCCATTCCCTTAAGCTTTGCTTCATCGTAATTTTCTGCTTTTTCCAGTTTTCTAAAATTTTCAACTGTGGTTTTTCCCATAATAATTGATTCTCCTTTATAAAAATCGTATATTATAGTATAACATAAATTTACAAAAAATTCAAGTAATTTTGTCTTAAATTGTAAATCGACCACTGCGAGTGGTCAAAATATTATTAGGATTGTATTTTTTATGATTTTTAGAGGGGAAATCCTTTGACCGGATAACATCAATTTTTAGTATTAGGAACTGTTAGGAAATAAGTTGAACAATTTAGACGCAGGATAATTTGTTCTGTGTTAGGAACTGTTTGGAAATAAGTTGAACAATTTAGACGCAGGATAATTTGTTCTGTGTTAGGCACAACACCGCAGGAATACTGACGTATTTCAAGGTGGTAACGACACACAGGGCAAATTAGACAAGTATAAATGTTCAAGTTATTTTCTGACAGTTCCCAATATTTAGAATTTTGCAAAAGAAAAGTTAGGGCAGAGGTCAGGAACAGACAGCAGAAAAGTTTTCTATATAGCCCCAGTAGAACCGCTGCAATATCATCACTCGGTCAACTTTTATTTTATTGATGAGTCAGAACCGTCACTCATCATTTAATAGGGTTAACCTTTATTTTACCGACAAGATTCACCCTACACTTTTCTTCTTCAATATAATAATGCAGCGGCATTTATACAATATTCAAGCGTTCTTTCAAAGCTGCCTGTAACACCTGAGAGAAATTAATGTCGTTCTGCTCTGCAAGAGTGTTGAGCCACTGAGGAATAGAGAGCGTTTTCTTAACTGCCTTGTTACTGTGCCTTTTCATATACTCCAGTTCGTCAAACTCAATTAATACTACTGTTTCGTTTTCCGCTGCCTTTATGTCGCTTAATTCCTGTGTCTGAGGGAAATTAAACACTCCTGCTGTGTCGATCTCCAGATACAAGCCCACAGCTTCAACAGCCATATTGTATGCTTCTTCAAGTGTGTCACCCTCGGTAAAGCAGCCTTCCAAATCAGGAAAGCGTACACTGTAACCGTTGCTTTCTTTTGTAAATACAGCCGGATAGAAATGTTTTGACATATTCATAGCTCCTTTCTTATTTCGGTGAGCATTTGGGGCTTATTTCAGCCCCGATTGCTTTAATATGCCCTGCTCCGTACCGACTTTCATATCTTTATTATGATACGGTACAATTACTGTTTTCTTTGTTTGTGGGTTATAAAGCTTTCTATGCGAACCATTAGAACCTATTTCCTGAAATCC
>CACWTQ010000146.1:5292-5973 GCA_902763835.1 uncultured Ruminococcus sp.
ATCACGTATTCTTACGTATATCAATACCTTTATACGTATTTTTGTGTATTTTTTGACGCTGCTAATAAAAAAATGTGACGGCAAATGAAGGCATTATAAACGCTCCTACTGTGCAGCGGTCAATATAACAGCTACCGAGGGGAGTAAATATCTCTACCGACTTACACACAACGAACGGAGCGGAGGTGTTACGCATAAATATCGCAAATTCAAACAGGGGATAAGCATTGAATTCAAAGCAATGATAGCAGTTCTATTCAGTAATATGTCCACAGTGGGAAAAGCAAAAAAAGGGAAAAAGGGAATTTTAGGGGATGTTTTGCAGAGTTTCCTATTATCTTCTCTACGTATATAGAAAAATTTTTAATTTATATATAATAGAGAAGTCTGCAAACCTACCCCCGATTTTCCCTTTTTCCCTTTTTTAATTTTCTCTGTAGAAAAAAAGAGAGCAAAGCCGAACAGCTCTGCTCCCTTATAGTTGATTAAATGACTGTACCATCTGGAAATTGAAAATTTGAAATATATTTTGCTTCAAGTATTTCAGCAATTCTTGATAATTCATCACTGGAAAATTTATCAGTTTTCATTCTTTGATTAAAAGCCTGTGGAGATGTTCCGAGCTGTTTCGCTAACTCTGATTCACTCATATTCTTATAAGCTAAAGCAAGTTTTATTTTT